>USAV01000151.1 GCA_900552715.1 uncultured Veillonella sp. | reverse complement strand
CGCCTTTAGACGCTGGCCTAGTACTACGGGCTTATAGCCCGTGAGCAAACCACCCGTTTTACGGGTGGTTCTGATTATTGTCTTTAGACTGGTTCGCGACGTAGTCGCGAATCATAAAACCACCCGTTTTACGGGTGGTTCTGATTATTTGTGCAAATTTTATTGTATATGTGATTATACGATTTTGGCGTTTTTATCGTATTCCTCGCCACCTGCATCAGGAAGCATACCGTACTCAATAGTCCACAAGTGTTTATATTTTAAAGCTTGATTGTGAATGCGTTCAATTTGAGTTTCATCTGTGCGAACAACACGAGCTGGAATACCGACCACTAATGAGTTAGGAGGGATTACAGTATTTTCTTTTACTACTGCACCAGCTGCAATAATAGATCCAGATCCGACATGACAACCACTGAGTACAATGGCACCCATGCCAACTAAAACATTATCTTCGATTGTACTGGCATGAACGATTGCACCGTGGCCGATTGTTACATAATCGCCGAGGATGCATGCTTTATCGTCATCTACATGTAACACAGAGTTATCTTGTACATTCGAGTAACGACCTACTACAATCTTGTTTACGTCACCACGAAGGGCACAATTTTGCCAAATAGATGCATATTCTTTAAGCTCTACATCACCAGCAAGTTCAGCACCGGGCATGACGCAACTTTTAGGATCTAATTTTGGATATTTTCCATGAAATGGTAACATATGACACTCCTAATTGATTAAACAATTTCAAGAAGGCGTTGAGCCTTACGAATAGACATAATAGCTTCGTTCATTACTGTTTGAACAATTGTATGAGCTGGTTCGATAGCTACAAGACGATTCAAGGCTTGACCAACTTGTACGGCTCCGTTTACTACATCGCCATCAATAGCGGCGCGTTTATTAGTACCTTGAGACATTTTTGTACGCTCTTCAGGTGTAGTAACACCATCAGTTTCTGCAGCTAGGTAACGAGTCGTGAATTCGTTTTTTAAGCTACGGACACCACCGTGACCAGAGAGAAGACCAGTTACAACAGAATCGGTATCTGTTGCTTTGATAATTGCTTCTTTCATATTTTGATGTGCTTGGCATTCTTCTGCTAATAAGAAGCGAGAACCCATTTGTACACCTTGTGCACCCATTAATAAAGCTGCGGCAAGACCACGACCATCAACGATAGAGCCTGCTACAACAACTGGAATACTGATTTCTGGCAAAATATTTTCCATTAAAGACATTGTTGTTTGGCTACCAATATGACCACCAGCTTCCATACCTTCTACAATCATAGCATCAGCACCAGCTTCTTCAATACGTTTAGCCAATTTAAGGGAAGGTACTACAGGGATAACCTTGATACCAGCCTCTTGGAGCGGTTTGATATATGGTACAGGGTTACCAGCACCGAGAGTTACAAATGCAGGTTTTTCTTCGATAATCACATTTACTAACTCATCTTTATTAGGAGCCATTAACATAAGGTTAACACCGAAAGGTTTATCTGTTAATTCTTTACATGCACGAATTTCATTACGAGTCCATTCAGCATCGCGGCCACCAAGGGCGATAACACCTGTTGCACCAGCATTAGCAACGGCAGCAACTAATTTGTGTTCAGATACCCAAGCCATAGCACCTTGGATAATAGGGTATTCAATTTGTAAAAGTTCCGTTAAAGCTGTTCTCATAAATCCTCCTATGATAACAATATAAATGACAATTTCTCTAATCGATAGCTCATAGTAACATAGCAAAATTCTTGTTATGTGTTTATTTCATAGAGAAGTAAGTGTTCATAAGTACATACTTATATAATAAGCTATTAGTTTATTTGTTTTAGAATATAATATAACTATATTCTCTTATATATAATAGTATAATATATAAATTATGTACACCTTGGGGAGTTGATTTAGTTAATACACCAATAATAATTGGTATAATAATAACTGTTTTTAGTATTGAAATAGTGTAGTGATGGAGGAGCGTGTTAGTTTATATTTAGGTCTAAATTCATCTAAATGATAATACATTTCAAATTGATGTGTAACACAAATCCGCATACTATATATGCTTTTTAAATATTAGGAAAAATGAGAAATTAAGAAAATGAGTATTGAAAAGTTTCGATATCTTTGATATACTACATTACAG
>USAV01000150.1 GCA_900552715.1 uncultured Veillonella sp. | reverse complement strand
TGGCTAATGTTGATTTAGAATATATTGTGGCTACACGGTCTGCAAAAGGGATTACTGTTATTGCAAAGGATGGACGCACATGGCATAATCCGGCTACACAACAAGAGGTATTCGATGTAAGTGGTGCAGGTGATACGGTTGTATCTATGATGATGACATGCCTTGCCAGTGGCTTATCTATGCGTTTAGCATTACATATTGCAAATGGTGCTGCAGGCATTGTCGTATCTAAGGTTGGTACATATCCAATCCATCGATCTGAACTATTGGATTTATGGCATTCTTATAAGCATAGTGTTCAATCTAAACCTTTATACACAAAAGAAGAGATGAAGCAACTTATTGCACAATGGCAAAACAAAGGTGAAACTGTTGTGTTTACTAATGGTTGTTTTGATATTCTTCATCGCGGACATATTACGTATTTACAAGAGGCGGCTCAGTTAGGTGACCATTTAATTATTGGATTAAATTCCGATGCTTCTGTTAGACGGCTAAAAGGGGAAACGCGTCCCATCGTACGTGAAGAGGATAGAGCAGCATTATTAAGCGCATTGCGTTGTATCGATGGTGTGGTGTTATTCGAAGAGGATACACCAGCTGAACTATTAGCTTATTTACGTCCTAATACGCTTGTTAAGGGCGGCGATTATAAGATAGAAGACATTATTGGACGTGAGTCCGTAGATCATGTAGAGGTGCTTTCATTTAAAGAAGGTTATTCTACATCAGATATTGTAGGGAAAATAGCTACTATGGCTAAGGAGGGTAAATTATGATTATCGTAACAGGCGGTGCTGGTTTTATTGGCAGTAATATTGTGAAAGCGTTAAATGACCGCGGTCGTACAGATATTCTCATTGTTGATGATCTTACAGATGGTCGTAAAATCCGAAATATTCAAAATTTAGAATTCTTGGATTATATCGATTGTGATGATTTTGATTGTGCTATTGCTGATGGTACATTTGATGTAGGCCCTATCGAAGTTGTATTCCACGAAGGTGCCTGTGCTGACACAATGGAATATAATGGCAAATACATGATGAAGAACAATTATGAAGGTTCTAAAAATCTATTCCACTATTGCCAAGATCGTCGCATTCCATTCATTTATGCATCCTCTGCATCTACCTATGGTAATGGTACTAATGGTTTCGTAGAAAAACCAGAAGCTGAAGAAGCACTTAACCCATATGCGTACTCCAAATTGTTGTTCGACCGCTATGTACGTAAATATGAAGGTGAATATACAGCGCAAGTTGTAGGCTTACGTTACTTTAACGTATATGGTCCTAATGAGGCTCATAAAGATAAAATGGCTTCCTTAGTTCGTCAAATGTTCTACAAAAATAAAGAAACTGGTATTATCAATCTATTTGAAGGTACAGATGGCTACGAAGATGGTGGCCAAACACGTGACTTTATTTATGTTAAAGACGTAGTTAATGTAAACTTCTATTTCTGGGAACATCCTGAAATTTCTGGTACTTTCAACTGTGGTACAGGTAATGCTCATAGCTTTAATCAATTTATGCAAGCTGTTATCGACTACAATGGCAAAGGCAAAATTGAATACATTCCATTCCCTGAGGTATTAAAAGGTAAATACCAAAGTTTTACAGAGGCTGATACTACTAAATTATTAGCTGCTGGCTATGACAAAGGGTTCCATAAAATGGAAGATGCTGTTAAAGAATATTGTGAACTACTCGATAATAACGAAGGGTATTTACGTTAATGCGAAAGGTATTATTTTTAGATCGCGATGGTGTTATCAACAAAGATGTTAGCTACCTATATAAAATCAGTGATTTAGAGTGGGTAGATGGCGCAAAAGAGGCTTTAGCTTATGCGCATAGCAAGGGCTATGATCTCATTGTAGTAACTAATCAAAGTGGTGTAGCTAGAGGTTATTATAAGGAATCTGATGTTCAGATTTTGCATGACTACATGGCTCATGAACTAGATCGTAGTGAAGCGCCAATTTTACATTTTTATTATTGCCCTCACCATATAGAAGGCTCCGTACCTCTTTATGCGGTCAATTGTGAATGTAGAAAGCCAAAGCCGGGTATGATTAATCAAGCTATTAAGGATTATAATGTAGATCCTAATACTAGTTTTCTCATTGGCGATAGTCAGCGTGATGTTGATGCAGCTGAAGCGGCTGGTGTAAAAGGCTATCTATTTACAGGTACAAATCTATTAGATTTTATTAAGACGATTATTTAGTTAACTGTTACCATTACTTTCTTTTACCTTTAACTTAAGCCTGTTTTAAGGTGATATAAGGTTGTTTAGTTGTGGTCTTGTATTTTGGGAGGCTATATGAAAGATTACAAGAACATACTCATCATTAAGATGAGTTCTTTAGGTGATGTGATTCATGCATTGCCTACCTTGTATGCAGTGCGTAAAAACTGGCCTAATGCACATATTAC
>USAV01000149.1 GCA_900552715.1 uncultured Veillonella sp. | reverse complement strand
GAAGGTTTAGGCGTTAAATTCGTATGTAATACATTTATCGGTCAAGATAAAACATTGGATGAACTCTTCGCTGAAGGTTTTGACTCTATCTTTATCGGTACTGGTACACATATTCCTCAAGAAGTACGCATGGAAAACGATGAAGTGCATGGTGTATTCCAAGCGATGTACTTGTTGACGAATGTACAATTAGTGGAAAATGGCGAGCTTGATGCAGAGCAAATCCCTGTTAAAAAAGGTGACCGTGTTATCATCATCGGCGGTGGTAACGTAGCGATGGATGCGGCTCGTACATGCGTACGTTTAGGCTGTGAATCCGTTACTGTAGCGTACCGTCGTAGCCAAGAACAAATGCCAGCATTATTGTCTGAATACGAAGAGGCTCGTGCTGAAGGCGTCCAATTCCAATGGTTCGCTTCTCCAGTAGGCGTAGAAGGTAAAGACAAGGTAGAAGGCTTCAAATATGAAGTGATGGCTCTTAACGAAGATGGTGCAGGCATCCACGGTACTGGTAAGTTCCAAGTTATGCCTGTAGATAAAATTATCATCGCTGCTGGTCATAAACCAAATGCTCGTCTTATCGGCGAAGGTAATAACCTAAAAGTAGACGAAAAAGGCTACATCATTACATCTGAAGATCCATATGGTATGACTAACCGTGACGGCGTCTTCGCTGGCGGTGATGTTGTACATAAACCGGCTACTGTAGTATTGGCAATGCGCGAAGCTAAAAAAGCTGTGGATGGCATGGTTAAATACATGGAAATCAAAAAAGCGCAAGAAAGTGCTAACCAATAATCCTATAGTGGATAATGATATGGCAATATTACTATTCAAGTGTATTCATGATGAATAGATAATGTATAGAAATTATAAAAATCTAGGAATTATCTATACTAATTGACATAGATAGTACATTTTTAGTACTAATTCTTTCTATATATACGATAATTACACGAATTGTTGAAAACATACAGAACATAATATGCATAGAAAAAAGCCTTACTAGAACTAATTGATACATTAGTTTTTAGTAAGGCTTTTGTGTTATTACTTTTCAACTGCTACTAGGCAGTCAACCTACGATATGGGTATAGTAAAGGCATAACCATGTGTTGAGTGTGAAAGTAGATAGAGGTTGATATGAATCCTATTCTATGTTGTCGTGATATACAGGTTCGACAAGAGGTTCACAAACTAGGCGTATTAATTTTGCTTTGGCGTAGACAATTGGGCATGACGCAGTATCAGCTGGCTGATAAGTCTGGTCTAGCCCAATCTTATATTAGTGATCTTGAAAGTGGTGCTATTGATCCGCGATGGTCCACTATTTATAGAGTTGTATCTGGATTAGGGCAGATGAGCGTACAAGACTTTCTAAATGGGCCACAAACCATTAGAACCCTAAGGATTCATTGATGATAATAATCTCCATGGTTTGCATGTTGCGCATCTTTTTATAGTAGATTGTTAAGGCGTTGCAAATGCGATCCGGAGAGCCACAGTCATAACATTTTTCTTCTAATTTGGCACAAGGGTTGAGGGAACTTTTCTTATTCTTCTTGCTGTTTAGCGGTGCTGCTACATTTCGTGCTCGATAAATAGCAGACGCTAAGTCAGGAGTAATCTTGTTAGTGCCTAGTACAAAGAATACCTCTTGGGAACCAAATAAAGAAGCTGCCACACGATTGCCAGTACCATCGATGTTGACCATCTCACCTGTTTGCGACAATGCATTTACAGAGGTGAGAAATACATCGCGACCCATGGTACGTAATGCAGTGTCGCGGAAGCTTTCACCAGGAAGGGGACGTTGAATATCTGTTATATTATCGTTGACCTCGGATAAAGCATCATGTACATTGAGCTCTAATAAGGTGCGGGAATCGCCGATAGCCACTCTTTTATTCTGAATACGAGACTGTAAATAATCAACAGCCTCTGCACCTGTTTCAAAATAATGAACTACGAAATTATTGCGCTCTAAGGCCTTAATCGTTTTCTCTATATCGATGGGGGCATCATTGATTTGGGGATTGATAACTGCGTTGATTGTCGTTTCTGTATTGGCCATGAGTCCTCCGATATTATGTAAATAAGTGAGGTAAATCTTATTAATTATATTCTATTATTATTGTATCGTTTTATGTGAAGATGGTTCAACATATTGAATGATTAGCTTTGTTATATTAATTTGGTAAAAGTTGGAATGAAATCCAAATTTACTATAAAAATTTGTGAAAGTTAGAACGAAATCCAAATTAATGATGAAAAAAGCGAAAAGTTGGAATAGATTCCAACTTTCACCATTATCAAAATGATAGTATAAAAATTAGAATAATAGGCTTAGAAAATAAATTTTACTTTTACCTATAGGTTGAATTTGCTATAATAATAGTATTGATATGGCATAAGCCAATGTTAAGGAGGCAAAAATCGTGGATTTAATTCAAAAATTAAAAGACCAAGTAAAACCATTAGGTAAAAAA
>USAV01000148.1 GCA_900552715.1 uncultured Veillonella sp. | reverse complement strand
CTAGGTTGTCACGTAGTATACGGTAAAGATCGTGGTATCCACGTATCTGGTCATGCGAGCCAAGAAGAGCTTAAAACAATGCTTAACCTTGTTCGTCCAGAATACTTCATCCCAGTTCATGGTGAGTACCGCATGTTGCGCCGTCATGGTGAACTTGGTGTAGCTATGGGCGTAGATCCTAAGAAAGTCCTTATCGGCGACAATGGTCAAATCTTTGAATTCGATAAAGATGGTGGTCGCAAAGCCGGTCGTGTACAAGCTGGCGCTATCTTCGTAGATGGCCTTGGCGTTGGTGACGTAGGTAACATCGTTATCCGCGACCGTCAACAATTGGCTCAAGAAGGTATGGTTATCGTTGTCATGGCGATGGACAAAGCTTCTGGTACAATCGTAGCTGGTCCAGACCTCGTATCTCGTGGCTTCGTATACGTACGTGATGCAGAAGAACTTATGATCGCTGCAGAACACCGTGTAGACCAAGTCCTTGAAGAATGCGAAATGCAACGCATTAAAGATTGGACTACTATCAAGCAAAACGTACGCGACGCGTTGGGTAAATTCTTCTATGATAAAACTCGCCGTCGTCCGATGATTTTGCCGATTATTCAAGACGTATAATCAAATACAATATATGAAAGTACCGCACCTCATGGTGTGGTACTTTTAACATGTTAAAAGGAACCTTTTAAATTTACCATAAATAGCGGTGCTATCGCATTTATCTACTACATAGGGTATTTGAAGTTACCTTTTTAAACTGTTATAATTAAAAGATACCAATTAATCTATCTTCTTTGATTCAGAATGGAGATTTATGAAACAAACAAATACAAGAGCGATGGTAGAGACAGCATTTGTATCGGCCATCGTTGTTATGTTAACCATAGTAGGTTCTACGGTTCCTATCCTCAGTTTGTTAGCAACCTTGGTTGCGCCAGCTGGGATTGCAATCATTGGTATCCGTTGGGGCAGCCGATATAGTTGTGCTGCATCAGTGGTAGCATTCGTTCTTGTTTCCCTTTTAGTAGGTCCATTAATGGCAATGGCGACCATCTTGGCATATTCCTTGCCTAGTATTTTCCTCGGTGAAGCTTTCAGAGCCAATTGGTCCTTTGGTAAGCTCATCGTTATACCAGCTATTGCGCTTACGGTAACGAGCCTTATAGGGATTCTAGTATCTGCAGGGCTTACATCCTTTGATCTATCTCAGATTAATCACATGATTGATGTAGACCTTAAGAATGCTATTATTGAGTCTGTGAAACAGCAACCTATGACGCAAGAGCAAATGAATGAGTATATTAACCGCTTAGACTTTGCTTTTGATCAAGCAAAGCGTATGCTGTTAGCGTACTGGTTTGCTGCCAATGTCATCGTAACCTATATTTCAGCTAAGCTTGTATGCTATATTGGTCGTCGTACAAATAGTGTTATGCGTACATTGCCAACAATGGATACATGGCGCATGCCGATTTGGGGTGCTGGTGTATTAGCAGTAGGTATTATCCTTGCTTATGGCGGACAATATCTAGGCTATGCTAATGGCATTCTTTCAGACGTAGGCCTCAATATTGCCTTATTTGGTGGCATGATATGTGGTCTAAATGGCATTACATGTTTGCTATCCATTATGAAGTCTTATAGCTTGGCAGGCATCTTTAAGTTTGCTATTATAGGCTTCTTGTATGTGATGAGTCCTATGGCACTCGTTATATATGGTATTATTGATATGTTTTTAGATATGCGAGCGCGTTTCCAAAAACGCAGCTTGTAAGAGAAAGGAGGCCGTTATGAAATCCTTTCAACGAAAATGGGAAGGTTTAGAAGTTACCATTATTACCGTTATCGTATTGTTGTTATTATTGCTGGCCTATTTGAACTGGGCTATTGCAGTTTTAGCATTAATTGTCGTAGTAGCGGCATATTTGGTTAACTACAATACCCTTCATAACCGGCGTCGTTTAGCAAGAGAACAGTTTGGGGCGATGATGAAAAACGTCACACAAGCTTCTAACTTTGCTTTACAAAATTTACCGATGGGCATTGTCCTTGTTAATAAACAAGGCACCTTGGTATGGAATAATAGCGTCTTTGCAGACTGGGTTACAGTAGACTGGAATAAACTTCAAAAAATGTCTGCTCTATTGCCTGGATTCCGTATTGATAAAATCTGGGGCAAATCCGGATATATGACGGAGAAATATGATGAAAGATATTTCCAAATTATCTATAAATTCATCGACCCTCGCGATACGCGACCAGATATTCATAGTGAAGATGAATTGGCCGAACATGCAGTAATGGCTCTGTACTTTAAGGACATTACGGCTCTCGAAAAGGCCCGCATTAAAGCTGAAGAGGATCAGCCTGTATGGGGCATGATTCAGATCGATAATCTCGAAGAATTGACTAAAGGTCTTAGTGACCGTGAGTATACTAGTGTTTGGGCAGATATTAACAATATTATTATGGATGAAATTGACCGCTATGAAGGCTTTATCCGTAACTTCCAAGACGATATGTATACCTTTGCTATTTCTCGTGGCGCCCTTCATGAGATGGAGGAAAATGGCTTTAAAGTACTTGAACGCATTCGTAAATTGCCTTCTCCTCGTCAAGTGCCAGCTACGATTTCTGTGGGGATTAGCGAGAATGTAGGCTCTGTAAAAGAGGTGTCTAGTCGTGCTCGTGCTGCCTTAGATATCGCATTAGG
>USAV01000147.1 GCA_900552715.1 uncultured Veillonella sp. | reverse complement strand
AAGCCAATGTTAAGGAGGCAAAAATCGTGGATTTAATTCAAAAATTAAAAGACCAAGTAAAACCATTAGGTAAAAAAATCGTGTTGCCAGAATACAAAGATGAACGTGTATTGAAAGCAACTGAAATCATTTTGAAAGAAGGTTTCGTAACACCTGTATTGGTAGGTAATCCTGCTGAAATTGCTGAAGCTGCTAAAGCTGTTGGCGTATCCATCGAAGGTGCTGAAATCATCGATCCAGTTAACTACGATCGTTACCAAGAAATGGTTGATACATTCGTAGAATTGCGCGCTAAAAAAGGTATGACTCCTGAAAAAGCTGACGCAACTATGAAAGGTGACTGCTTATTCTTCGGCGCTATGCTCGTTCGCCTTGGCGCAGTAGATGGTATGGTTGCTGGTTCCGGTTGCCCAACTGCAAACGTATTGCGCGCAGCATTACAAGTTGTTGGTACAAAACCAGGTCTTAAAACTGTATCTTCTTCCATGTTCATGTTCACAAGCAAAAAAGAATATGGCGACGACGGTATGCTCGTATTCTCCGACTGCGGCGTATTGCCTAACCCAACTAGCGAACAATTGGCTGATATCGCAGAATCCACTGTAGAAAAAGCTCGCAAAGTTGTTGGCATGGCTGACCCTCGCGTATCCATGTTATCCTTCTCCACTAAAGGTTCCGCTTCCACTCCAGAAGTAGACAAAGTGGTTGAAGCTGTTAACATCTTGAAAGAACGCAACGTTGACTTCAAATTCGACGGCGAATTACAATTGGACGCTTCCATCGTTCCTTCCGTAGCAGAAAAGAAAGCTCCTGGCTCCAACGTAGCTGGTAAAGCTAACATCTTGATCTTCCCTGATCTTCAAGCTGCTAACATTGGTTACAAATTGGTACAACGCTTCTCCGGCGCTGACGCTCTTGGCCCATTGATTCAAGGCTTGGCTAAACCAGTTCATGACCTTTCCCGTGGCTGCTCTGCTCAAGACGTTGTAGACGTTGCTGCTATCGCTGCTGTTGAAAGCATCTAATAGCTGCATAACTTCATATATAAACATATGTTGTATATGTTTTGATATGCTGAAAGCTGGCTCTATGAGCCAGCTTTTTTGTGTTTCAATATATATCTATATATTTTTATATTCATTACTTTATGTTATTTTTTACAGCTTTACCATTGTTGTCATGTTACTTTCAAATTGGTAGCTACTGCGACAGACAGAATCCATGGTTGATCGTATAGTATAACTATAAGAATATAGATCGGCGTAAACCATTGGAGGTGTATCTTATGAGTTTTGGAACTATTAGTAAATCCATGACCGTAGCTGATGCGGTTAAAGTAAATCCAGAGTTAATGGATGTATTAGCAAAAGATAGAATTGATTTTTGCTGTGGTGGAGGACATCCTTTAGCAGAGGCTATTGCAGAAACAGGTAAAGATGTGGATGCATACATTGCTATGTTAAATAATGTACAAGTTGCTAAGAAATCTTCTCGTGTAGAGGTGCTTAGTTATTCTAAAGACCAATTGATTGACTACATCGTTCATACCTATCATCGAGAACAATTGAATATGATCGATGAAATTGACCAAGGCTTGGCAAAACTACTAAATGTACATTATGACCATCATGGTGAGGAATTGACAAAGATTTATCAAACCTTTTTGCAACTCAAATCTGCTCTTATACCTCATTTCCGGCATGAAGAACATGTAGACTTTCCTGAGTTTAAAGCGGGTAAACCCATAGACTTTGATGAACTTCGGGCTGAACACGAAGCTGCAGGTGTACTTTTGGAATCCCTAAGTGCATTGACCAACCAGTACACAGCACCAGCAGATGGCTGTGCTACTTATGTTTATGTATTTAAGACCATGAAAGCCTTAGAAGAAGGTCTTCATGAACATATTTTCTTAGAAAATTCTGTTTTGTTTGACATGAAATAGATTATAATATCATCTGTATAACGACAAGGCTCTATTACAAAATGATTCCTTGTATGTAGTAAAGACACCAATCGAATGGTTGGTGTCTTTTGTTTTCTTAAAATTATGAGTTTGTGGCTATATTAGTTTGTAGCTATATTATGGTGAAATATGCGGTTTGCGTAAATACATATAGAAGGTGTATGATTGAGTTAACTATATTTGCTTAATATACTAAATCAATTTGTACATGTAGTTGTGTATGACGTAATAAAAAGGAGAGGGCTATGATTTCTGTATTCGACACAAATCCTGTTGTTTTTGAAGGTTCTGATCGTACTTTAACAATTAGTTACAATGGAGTGCTCTGTAAAGATGTAAATGGACAGGTTATAACTGACATTGATTTTGAAGATGTAAATGAGCTATATCTTACAAGATATCTAAATTCAAACAGTAACTATACGATTATGTTTAGAGACCACAATTGGAAAAATATGGAAGGCCAAGATTTAGATACGGACCGTACAGAATCTAACATTGGTCATAACATTCGTGAAACAAAGGCGATTGTATGTGCTTTTGCTCGTCATAAATTGACAGCAGACTTCCCTGCGAACTTAGATACTCTTCAATTGCCATTAGACTCTTCCTTTATGGGTAAACGAGAAATTATCATTAAAAACGGCGTTATTTCTAATGGTAAGGGAGATATTCCTATTAAAGATATCCGTCGCGTAGTATGTGCATCTAATGGCACGATTAGCAAGCTTTTAGTATACAAGGAAGAAAAGCCTAGCTCTTTCCTTAAAAA
>USAV01000146.1 GCA_900552715.1 uncultured Veillonella sp. | reverse complement strand
TGCTTATATTAAAGCTGAAAATGAAGTCATAAAAAAAGAGATTGCCTTGAGAGAAGAAAAGGAAGCTGCGCGTCTCAAGGCGAAAAAGCAGCGATTATCAAAACACTCCGAAAGCAAGGATATCAACTAAAATATCTTTTAAAAGCTATGGGAATGGCTAAATCCACCTATTATTTTGAGCTCTCTAAAGTAGATCTTGTAGATGAAAGAAATATACAACTTAAAGAGGAAATTCAAAAGATTTTTACAGAGCATAAGGGACGTTATGGTGTGCGTCGTGTATATCAAGAACTTCTTAATCGAGGTTTTATAGTCAATCATAAACGAGTACAAAGACTTATGAAAATCATGGGGCTCGCAGGAAAGAGACCAAAAGAAAAATATCACTCTTATAAAGGTCAAGTAGGCAAAATAGCCGATAATATTATCAATAGAGACTTTAGTACAACAGCTCCATTTCAAAAATGGACTACTGATGTATCTCAATTTAACTTTCCATGGGGAAAGTGTTACTTATCACCTATCTTAGATATGAATACGAATGAGGTTATTTCCTATGACTTGACATTAAGGCCTAATTTAGAACAGATTTCTCGTATGTTAGATAGAGCTTTCAAAAAGTATCCTAATCTTTCAGGATTGATTTTTCACTCTGATCAAGGATGGCAGTACCAACATAAATATTTTAGGAACGCACTTAAAGAACATGGAATTATTCAGTCTATGTCTAGAAAAGGAAACTGTTATGATAATTCTGTAATGGAGACATTTTTCGGTAGGTTGAAAACGGAAATATATTATGGCTGTGAAATGGAATATCCATCATTCAATGCTTTTGCGGGGGCAATTGAAGAATACATCAACTATTACAATGATAAAAGGATTCAGAAAAAAACAAAATGGATGCCCCCTGTAAAATACAGGGAAGCATCCATGTGTTTAGGCTAGTAAATAATATGTGTCCAGGAAAATGGGTACATATCACTAGGGTACTGCTTTTATTTATGCTCCAATCTTTATAAGGATATCTTTAGCAAAGTCTTGGGCCGCTTTACAATCGTCTTCATTTGGATGTACTGCAGCTTGTTTGTGTCGTGCATCTCTATCAGCTGATTGGCCATGGCTATGTCCCTTAGGGAACATTTTATACATCATTTCGATGACCTTAGGGTCTACCTTACCTTGGCAGATGAATGTTCCAACCGGCTCTACGCCATCGGGCAAACAGTTCGCCGCATTGATGAGACTTTCCTTGGCATGTGCCATTTGCGGTGGCACGCCAGCTGTGGCAAACAAAGCAATGTGAGGATTATGTAATGTAGCGAGTACATCACGAGCTTCTTTATTGGCCGTTCCTTTATCCACCCAAAAGCCTGCAAACACAAGATCATAGGATGCTATATCGGAAGGCAATTCTTTCATAGACACACATAGTGTACCTGCTGGCAATACGCTAGCAATAGCCTCTGCCACTTGTTTTGTGTTTCCCGTAAGGGAAGAATATATAACAATAGACTTCATGTCTTACCTCCTATTTACTATATATCTATTATAGGACATATATAAGATGCTTTTAATAAAATAAATCACAATAGTATATAGAACGAAATTTGATTTACTAACACATCCTATTTTAATATTCTCAAAAGAGATATATCATTCAAAATCATCATATATGCATCCCATATAGTACTTTCTAGCATTTACAACTATATCGATAAAATTAAGCATACTATATCCATAAATTTCTAAATGTCAATATTGAATGTATAGAATTTTTTCGCTATAATCGTAACATAATGTATAAGCTCAATAAGAAAACTACCATATATTGTAGTTTTCTTATTTTTCTGATTAGACTTAACTTAAAGATATTTTATACTTTTTGGTCTAATCTTATATATGCTTAATTAAAAGTTTTATCGATTTTAGTACTCAAGGGGAACAGTAATGGAGATTATGATCAAGAAACGGGATGGCCATTTCGAGCCATTATCCGTTGAAAAAACGAAACGTATGATTGCCTTCGCATGTTTGGGGTTAGATTCTTGTGATCCACTAGAATTAGAAATGGATGCGAAGTTACAATTCGTTGATGGTATGACTACTAAAGAGATTCAAAAAACGTTAGTACAAACAGCTATCGAAAAGGTTATCTCTAAAAAAGACGACGGTTTCGGCAACCAAGTTAATAAAATGAACCAAGATTGGCAATTCGTAGCAGCTCGCCTCTTCTTGTTCGATCTCTATAAAGAAGCAGCTATCATGCGCCGTTATAAAGCATTCGGCTACGGCAACTTCCCAAATCTTGTACATATGCTTGTGGAACAAAAAAAATACGCAGACTTCTTTGTTACAGAATATACTGCTGACGAATTACAAGAATTAGGCGATTACATCAAACCTAAACGCGACTACCTCTTCAACTATGAAGGTCTTAAATTATTAGCAGACCGTTACTTGGTAAAAGGCTTCAACAAAGAAATCTACGAATTACCTCAAGAACGTTTCATGGCTATCGCTATGCACTTAGCATTAGTAGAAGGCGAAAACAAAGTAGAGTACGCTAAAAAATTCTACGATTTGATGAGCCAATTGAAAATGACAACTGCTACACCTACATTGGCAAATGCGGGCACACCATTCCATCAATTGTCCTCTTGCTTTATCTCTGGTGTAGATGACAACTTATGGTCCATTTACGACGTAAACAGCAAGTTCTCTCGCGTATCTAAACACGGTGGCGCTCTTGGTATCTACCTTGGCAAGGTTCGTGCATTGAACTCCGATATCCGCGGTTTCAAAAACTCCTCTGGTGGCGTTATTCCTTGGATCCGTTTATACAA
>USAV01000145.1 GCA_900552715.1 uncultured Veillonella sp. | reverse complement strand
CGCAATACTTTTAATGTGGCAATTGTATTTTCCAACAATTCTGTAGCCATATTATACTCCTTCAAATGGAACTCGAACTGCATCATTCCACAACTCTTCTAAACCGTAGAATTCACGCAATTCATCACCACCAAAGACATGACAAATAACATCGCCAAAATCAAGTAAAATCCATTCCCCTTCACGGTAACCTTCTCTGTGGTTGACTGTCATGCCTAATTCTGCTGCTTTATCTTCCATTTCATCAGCAATACTTTGAGATTGCTTGATATTGTTCGCACTAGCAATTAGGAAGTAATCACCTAACATAGATACACCTTCTAAATCGAGGATTTCAATATCTCTACCTTTTTTATCGAAAGCAGCTTGTGCTAATTGTAATACGATTTCTTTAATTTCTTCTTTATTTTTCATACTATTCCCCTTTTACCGTTTTTTACTACTCTCATCACCAGGTTCTGTTGGCTTTGTAATAGTCCCACCATTATGTTCTGATTCTGGTGCAACCTTGGCTGTACTATTAGTTGGAGCTGTTACAAATTGTGTCATTTCATTAGCTGGTAAATTTCCCATCGTAATGCCTACTAATCGTTGTGCTTCCGTAGGATTTACCTTCCAATATGTCATATCTCCTACTAGCTCTTTTTCTCCAGGAAGAATATAGAAGTGGATTTCTTCCTTATTGATTTTGCTAGCATTATACACAAGCTTAATAGCATCTAATGTAGAAATATTGCTATCATAATGATCCCAAATACGCCAAATATGCCATGCATTTGTTAAGAAGAATGCATTATGCTCTTCTTCTACCCATAGTTTTAAAAAGCGTTCTTGTCGTTGTACACGTGTAAATGTATCATGTTTTGGATCAGAATATCTTAAATAAGCCAATGCTTTATCACTATCTAATGTTTGATAGCCTCGTTGCAAATCGATATCTTTATTTCCGTCTGCATCCACGTGTTCCATAATTTGTTCTACATAGATTTGTTGATTTCCTAATACATCATTCGTTTTTTTGAAAGCATTTTGGTTAACTACAACATAATATGGTATAGAAATATGGAACATATCTTCGATAACAGCTTTTGTTAAATCAATACCACCTTTTTCATAGATGCTATTGAGCATTGTTGCATCAGTTTGATCTCTGTTATCAATTTTACTATTACTAGGGATACCAATAACATCCATAGTCTTTTGATCTAAATTAATAGATAACAAGAATAAGCTATCACTTTGACTTGGATTATTCTCATCAGTACCGACAACAAGAATATATAATGGTTTATCTAAGCCTTTTTGCTCTACAGATACAGTATTACCATCTTGTTTATTACCATTATCTCCAGATGCATCAGTTGATTCAGTAGTGCCTACAATAGCTCTATACGCATAAGATACGCCAGTATATAAACCGTATCCTATACCGCCAAGTAATGCTACTAGTACAATAATAGCTAATATAATTCTAGGCCATTTAACAGATGACTTTTGTTGACGTCTTCTTCTTCGACGGCGAGCTCTTGCTCGTTCACGTTCTTCCATATATAAACTCCATTATTTACAAGATTGTAACACATCATTACGACCAAGAATGGTCAAAGGATAAATAGATTGTTTTTGCTCAATAAGATGAATAATAGTGTTATCAAAACCAAGCAATACAGCTTTATCTAAATTTTGATCCGCTATTTTACGCAATTCATCAACACCTGGAAAATCTCGATTAGGTTCTATATAGTCTGCTAAGAATATAACTTTATCTAGTTTAGACATATGTACCTTACCAGTCGTATGAACCCTAATGGCTTCCAAAACATCAGCATCAGATATGGAAAATTCTTGTTTAGCACGAATCATACCGGCTAGTCCATGTAAAAGATTACCATTGCTTAATAATTCTTGATCAGCCTCATAAGATTCAGCACTAACTAGCTTTTGCATTTCCTTCAGCGAAAGCTCCTTTGCGCAATCATGCAACAATGCGGCTAATCTAGCCTTTTCCACATCAACGCCATAAAGCTCAGCTAAATGAGTGGCTGATTCAACAACGCCAAGAGTATGCTTAAAACGTTTTTTACTCAACCATTGACTCACGCTAACTTGTATTTCATCAAATGATAACATCCTTTATTCCTTCCCATAAATATGGTTTTCTTCTATATACTCCACTACACATTTAGGCAACATGTACCGAACAGTTTTTCCAGAACGTAACCGCTCTCGCAAATACGTAGCAGATAATTTCATCTCAGGAACCTCCATAAGATGTATTTTTTCTCGTGCTTTTGGTCCTAAAATATCTAATGTTTCATCAATTGCACTAGATCCATCAGGTCTTGTAGCTCCAATAAAGTGGACCTCATCTAATAATTCCTCAATAAATTTCCACGTTGGCAACGCACGAATTGTATCCGTTCCCGCTATAAAGTAAAATTCAACATTTGGTCCATATATAACCTTAAAATGTTGAATCGTATCAACTGTATACGAAGGGCCTTCTCGACGCATTTCTACATCAGAAATTTCAAAATTTGGATTATCTGACACAGCTGCTGCAGTCATAGCATATCGATGATGACTATCTATTACATCATTTTGCTTATGAGGTGGTATCCGTGCTGGCACAAAAATAACCTTCTCAAGGTTAAAACTTTCACAAGCCACCTCAGCAATCATTAGATGCCCTAAATGGATAGGATTAAATGTTCCACCTATGATACCTATACGACGTTTCTCTACCATAATAATGTCACACCCTTAATGACAATGACACAAATAATGATAAATAAGAGCAGTGCTTTTCCATAGGATATCCATTCGTATTGACCTTTTGGGGTCTGAATATATCTGTAGTATGCCCTTATTAAGTAATATACTGTCTTCACTTTCGAACTTGGCCTTCTCCAAATACAAAGTATTTATATGATGTTA
>USAV01000144.1 GCA_900552715.1 uncultured Veillonella sp. | reverse complement strand
GTAGCTTCGTTAATGGAGTAACGTGTCCATAAGCCATTACGTTGAGAGTTAACTACACCTGCATCAATTAAGATTTTCATATGGTAGCTCAACGTAGATTGGGATAAATTGAAGCTAGCTAAAATATCAGCTGCACATAATTCATTGCAAGACAACATGTCGATGATGTGTAATCTTGTTTCATCGCTTAATGCCTTAAAAATCGTCGCTAAACGTTCATAAGAAACTTCAACCATATCTTTAACTCCTCAAATCCGTATCAAAAAATGTCAATCTACTTATTGATACTATTATATACTATTTCTTAATGTAAATCTATTTTTTTCTTTATATTTGTATCTTAATAATTTATTATGAATACCAAATAATTATATATGAGTAAATTTTACCACATTATAAACTAATTTCAGCACACTATAGGCTATTCGCTATGAATATTTTAAATAAATTTTCATCTCATAGATTTATTTAGTTATACATAAAAATGTATATATAATGGTTTTGTGCAATTATTTTCTATAGAATTTTCGATATAGCAATTTTCTAATAACCATATAGCATACTTCGATATACCGCACTACATTAGCAACCGAAAGGATTAGATATAAACTATACCGATTTTGTGTTCTAATGACTTTCAATACAAAAGACCCCTCATGGAGGGGCCTTATCTGTATAATTCTATAAATCGATTGCATAGTAGAAAAACCATAGAATTTATAATGATAAATTCTAGTCTACCCTAGAGCAACCCTATTATCTCAAATTGGTATAGCTTAGAATACGTTTACTAAATCGATTGTTTGGTTACGGTTAGGACCTACGGATACGATACCCAAAGGTACACCAGTTACTTCTGCAATACGTTCTACATATTTGCGAGCATTTTCAGGAAGATCTTCGTATTTGCGGATACCAGAGATATCTGTTTCCCAACCTGGCAATGTTTCGTATACAGCTTCGCATGCTTCAAGATCTTTCAAGTTAGCTGGGAAGCCTTCTACGTCTTTGCCATTCAATTTGTAACCTACACAGATTTTCAATTCTTTGAAGGAATCAAGGATATCCAAGCGTGTAATAGCGAGGTAATCTAAGCTGTTAAGACCTGCAGCGTATTTTACAACCATAAGGTCTAACCAACCACAACGACGAGGACGACCAGTTACAGTACCGAACTCATGACCAAGTTTGCGAAGGTTGTCGCCAGTTTCATCAAGAAGTTCTGTAGGGAATGGACCTGCACCAACGCGTGTTGCGTACGCTTTTACAACGCCGAAGATATTTTTCAAGTAGTTTGGACCAATACCAGCGCCTGTGGAAGCACCACCAGCGATTGGATGAGAGGATGTTACGAATGGATATGTACCATGGTCAAGGTCAAGCATAGTAGCTTGAGCGCCTTCGAACAATACCTTTTTGTCCTCTTTAACTGCTTTAAGAACAGCGATGTTAGTATCTGTTACATATGGTTTCAATGCTTCAGCATATTTGATGTAATCCGCTAAGATTTCATCATAGTTAACTGGTTCAGCATCATAAACTTTAGTAAGCATTTTATTTTTAAATTCTACATTGTATGCTAATTTTTGTTTGAATGTTTCAAGGTCATACAAGTCGCAGATACGGATGCCGATACGGTTAATTTTATCAGCATAGCAAGGACCGATACCGTTTTTAGTAGTACCGATTTTAGCATCACCTTTAGATACTTCCTCTGCATTATCTAAAGCGATATGATATGGCATGATAACATGCGCACGGTCAGAAATATGAAGGGATTTTGCAGATTTACCTTGTTTTTCAAGGCCTTCGATTTCTTGTAACAATACTTTAGGGTCGATTACAACACCAGTACCCACGATATTTTGTTTGTTATCGTACAAAATGCCGCTTGGTAAAAGGCGAAGAGCAAATGCTTTGTCATCTACCACAACAGTATGACCTGCATTATTACCACCTTGACTGCGCACTACAACGTCTGCACGTTCCGCGATCCAGTCAACGATTTTACCTTTACCCTCGTCACCCCATTGAGTGCCGATAACCATACTTGTTGCCATATCTATATCCTCCATGTGAAAGTCTAAATAATTCACTAACATTATACAACAATGTTCGGACTCTGTGAAAGTATTTATACAAATTCAATCTTTAGTTTCTTCCCAAAAGCATGAGCTATTTTCTGTAATGTTTTTAAAGATGGATTACCATTGCCATTTTCAATCTTACTAATATCAGACTGAGTAATACCTGTTAATTCGGATAACTGCATTTGCGTCATATGAGCTGCCAATCGTGCTTCAACTATATTCTGAATAATTTGATACTCATCATCTAATGCATCCCACTCTTTTTTAAACTTAGGATTTTTCAATTGTTTCTCTAAATATTGATCTAACGTTTCCATATTATGTATACCTCTCGATATAATCGTTTTTATATTTTATAGCTAATTCAATAGCACTCTTAGGTGTTTTAACCAAAAACAACAGAAAACGTATCCATCTTATTCCTCCTAATTCTAGAAGAAATCTTTATCTAAATTATATGTTAAAACATATATCCAGTAAAGATATGAGATATAGAAAATAAAAACCTTACTATATCCAATATAAGTATCTAGTCCCCTAAAGTAAACAAATAGGAGGTGACCATTGGTCACCTCCCATGTATTGACATTTTAACTAGTCAAAATATTCTATTTTAGTAATTCAATACAACTATATTATCAAATTCTTCCTGTCACTCAAGTACTATTTAGGTTCTTTCAACCAGAAGCTCATGAGTAAACCTATAGCACCAACAGGAATCAGTGTCATCAATGCAGTTTGTACATCATAGATATCAGCTATATGGCCTACATATGGCGCTACAAGGCCGCCTAAGGTAATGCCAAGGCCTAGTGTAATCCCCGATGCAAAGCCTGCATTTTTAGCAAGGTATTTTTGACCTAGTACAGTAATGGGTCCGTATTGTGAGAATACGCCAAAGGCCATCGGTATCATAGCACC
>USAV01000143.1 GCA_900552715.1 uncultured Veillonella sp. | reverse complement strand
GTACTCATATTGATCACCGCCAATCTCTAGAAGATTAGCAAAGGCTGGACCCATTTAGAGGCCTCAAGTTCAATATAATGTTGTGAATAATAAAAGTAAATAGATGGGGTTATAGGACAAAACGTGTTGGTACTTTAATCCCAATCATTGAAAGATAATTTGTCATAGTTATGCAAATCACCCCAAGAAATGGCATCCCCCCAAGTTGGAATTATGCCTTGAAGTTGGGCTCTTTCATTCATAGAACTATATATTTTAGAGATACTTGCATCAGTTGGCATTACCTTAAGTATTTCTTTTGCAGAAAGCGGTCTTGGTGAGTGTAAATAACACCACCAAAAGACCGCTTTTATACGTTTTTCTACAGACATTCCTCGATGGTAGCGCAATAAACGTCTGAGTTGTGCGTTTACTCCGCCTTCAATAGGGTTATTAGTCCTCGGACATTCTTTATCCAACACCAATGTTTCATCTAAATATCGAAACATTGTCTCTGTATTAATTAATACCACTAGAGAGTTATAGGCTTTTAGTAATCGTTCATGCGTAGCTCTTAAATTATCATTACTATCACGTGTCATTTCACTTAGAAACTCTTTAAAAGTCACCCTCCAATTAAATAATCGTTGAATCCATATTTTTGCATCTTCCTGTGTTTTTACGTTATATAAATCGCTTGCTAAATCTTTTAACATAATGCCTGCTAATGTCTTAGGCCGCCTAGTAGTGTAACGATGTACTTGCCATACGGCATGAACAATACAACGTTGAAGCTTGGCGGTACGCCAAACTTTTTTTAATGCTTTTGTAAGACCAGGTCCACCATCAGAAACGACCACAATGGGGGTAGCTATTCGCTGCATAAGAGCTTGCCATGAGCGAGACTGTTCTGACCTACATAAATACCACCCTAATACATATTCACCATCATAACAAATCAAAATACAAGCTTTTTTAGCTAAGTAAATACCATCAACGAATACCACATCTCTCGAGGTTTCAATTTTGGGCGGCATAGGCCATATTTGCCAGAAATCAGCTATCTGTCTACGAAATGTACGGCCCTGCCCAGGCATGTCCTGTTGTGTTTCTTTACTAAATAACCAATTTAGAAATCGATGAAAACATTTAGTAGTATTATCAATAGTTTGTGTAAAGGTGATGTTACACTGCTTACAATGCCATCGTTGTGATCCAGCTTTAGTTTTCCCATATTTTTGACAAGAAAATCCACAATTTATACATCTTACCAGCATGATTATTCCCTCCACTTAGAACACGATTTTCTAAGAAGATATAACCTTATTGAAGCCAGTAAAATCAAGGGTTTTGGGACTTTTTACCAACACATTTTGTCCACCCTCTAAGTTTATCAAAAGAACTTAAAATAGCGATGGAGCCAGTAATTTACTGGCTCCATCGCCTATAAAACCAACACATTTTGTCCTATAACCCAATAGATGAGAGGTTCCTAATAGTCACCTAGGTGACTAATAGGAACCTCTTTCGTTTTGTAATTAGTTCGGGGGATTTAACAGTATCTTTTATGCAGACCTCGTTTGCCGTATATTTTTAAGATTATAGCAATAATTGTATTTAATACAAATAGAAGAGCAAAGCATACTAAGGCTGTAGTATAGCCATATCCTGCTTCGTGAAAGTATGACACGAGCATAGGACCAACTATACCAGCTAATCCCCAAGCGGTTAGAATGCGGCCATGAATAGTGGAGAGTTGGCGTATGCCATAGAGGTCTGCAAGATATGCTGGCATACAGGCGAATCCGCCGCCATAGCAGGTGATAATGAGAAGAATTAAAACTTGGAATGTTAGAGCATTATTGGTTTCGGCAAGTACGTAGAATGCGATGATTTGTATAATAAAGAATAGTATGTAAGTTTGTGCACGGCCAAAGTAGTCGGAGATAGTGGACCATGCAATGCGACCTCCACCATTGAAGATACCGATGATACCAACCAGCGATGCAGCTGCTGCAGGTGTCATACCAATGGTTTCTTGTGCCATAGGGGATGCTAAGGATAGAAGACCTATACCACAGGTAATATTAATAAAGAAAATCCACCAAAGGGCACCAAATTGCCAAGTTTTCATAGCATCATTGGCTAGCATACCATGGTTGTGAACGTACATAGTGGATTTATCTTTCGGAGTTCGAGGTGGTTGTTTTGGTTGAGGTGCTTTCAAATAGAGAGAAGAGGCGCCCATAACCACTAGATAGATTACGCCGAGGATAATGAAGTTATTTACTAATCCAACTTGAGCTAGGAGGAATTGCATAAGTGGTCCTGCAATGAGTGAAGCAAATCCAAAACCCATAATGGCTAATCCTGTGGCAAATCCTGGGCGATTTGGAAAGTATTTTACGAGTGTAGAAACTGGTGTTATATAACCAATACCTAGTCCGATACCACCGATGATACCATAGAAAAGATAGAGTAAGGTGAGATTATGTATGCTAAGTGCATAGGCTGTACCTAATAGGCCTGCCACCCAGAATAACATTGAAAGAAGTCCGCTTTTCTTAGGACCTATTTTTTCTGCAAAAGATCCTAAAAAGCCTGCAGATAATCCAAGCATCAGAATAGCTAAGGAGAAGGTCCATGTTGTTTGTGACATAGTAAAGCCCATATCTGTCATGATAGGTCGTGTAAGCACGCTCCATGCATACACACTACCGATGGATATATGCAGACCAATGGCTGCTAGAGCAATAAGCCAGCGATTTCTCATAAGAAAACTCCTTTCATATAGGTGAGATGATTTAAACTTTGTACAGTATTATTTGCTACAAGAAAATAAAAAAAGACCGCCTGAACAAAAGCTTGCCCAGACGGTCGGCTATCACACGATGTGCGCTACTGTGCATGTAGTCAATTCTACGAATCCGTCAGCCCAGTAGTAATATGGTATCAGTATATCAATTGATACTATATCTTGTCGATGATATAAGTCACTCTGTTATAACAACTGTAAGGTTTATAAACTAAATAGGGACGGAAATTGTCTAATTCCCTTCCCTATTTAGATATGATATAATTTATATCAAAGTGAGGCATAAATGGTTTGGTCGCCAGACTTCGCTTCTAAGTTTTAATATTGAAGAAACGGTCTGACTTCTATGTCGGGCCTTTTTTCATATCACGATTAGAAAGCTAGCTTTCAGCTAGAGGTCAATCACTTTGCTGCCATGATAATGGTCGCTACAAGTATACCAAAGGAA
>USAV01000142.1 GCA_900552715.1 uncultured Veillonella sp. | reverse complement strand
GACACGAGCAAATTCCAAAGATAATGTACGATCCATAATAGGCCTCCTTATAAGTCCTGTGTGTATTGTAATATGACTCTTACATTGAGCCGAATACTTAACTTATTGATTAGCTTGTTTCCAATCTGCCATAAATTTTTCAAGCCCTGCATCCGTCAATGGATGTTTCATAGCTTGCATAAGTACTTTGAATGGCACTGTTGCAATATGAGCACCGGCTTTAGCACATTGAATGATATGCAATGGCGTTCTCACACTGGCTGCAATAATTTCGGTTTCAATGCCATGAATAGCAAATATGTCTGCAATATCTTGAATTAATGTAAGGCCGTCCATGCTGATATCATCAATGCGACCCACAAATGGGCTCACATAGGTAGCACCTGCACGAGCTGCCAATAAAGCTTGGTTAGCAGAGAAGATTAAGGTTACATTTGTTTTAATACCTTCTTTGCTCAACACGGCAACAGCTTTAAGACCTTCTGGAGTCATAGGCACTTTAATAACTACATTGGAGCCTAATTTTACAAGCTCATGAGCTTCTGCAATCATGCCTTCTGCATCAGAAGCAATAACCTCTGCACTTACAGGACCTTCTACAAGATTTGCAATTTCAGAAATAACTTGTTTTAAGTCGCGTTTAGCTTTCACGATAAGGGATGGGTTAGTAGTCACACCATCGATAAAACCAAAAGCATATGCTTCTTTTATCTCATCAAATTCTGCGGTATCAATAAAGAACTTCATCAAATGCCCCCTCTTATTTTGCTGCCTTGATTACTTCTACGCCACCCATGTAAGGAACAAGTACCTTAGGAATTACAACAGAGCCATCAGCTTGTTGGTAATTTTCCAAGATAGCTGCTACTGTACGGCCTACAGCAAGACCAGAGCCATTTAATGTATGAACGAATTCTGGTTTACCTTTAGGTCCACGACGGAATTTAATATTTGCACGACGAGCTTGGAAATCAGTCATATTGGAGCAAGAGGAGATTTCTCTGTACTTGCCTTGAGCTGGCATCCATACCTCTACGTCATATGTTTTAGCAGAACCAAAGCCAATATCACCTGTGCAAAGTGTAATGACACGGAATGGTAATTCCAATAAGCGCAATACTTCTTCTGCATTATCAGTTAACTTTTCTAATTCTGCGTAAGAATCTTCAGGTTTAGCTAATTTAACCATTTCAACTTTATTGAATTGATGTTGACGGATAAGACCACGTGTATCACGACCTGCAGAACCAGCTTCAGCACGGAAGCACGCTGTAAATGCAGTATAGTATTTAGGCAACTCTTCTTCGCTCAAGATTTCACCGCTATGATAATTAGTCAATGTAACCTCTGCTGTAGGGATCAAGAAGTATTCTGTATCCTCTACATGGTACATATCTTCAGCAAATTTAGGTAATTGGCCAGTACCTGTCAAAGTTTCACGAGTTACCATATATGGAGTCATCATTTCAGTGTAGCCTTGTTTATCTACATGAAGATCAACCATGAAGTTAATAAGAGCACGTTCTAAACGAGCACCTAAACCTTTATATACAGTGAAACGAGCACCACTCATTTTACCAGCGCGATTGAAATCAAGGATATCAAGATTTTCACCTAAATCCCAATGAGCTTGTACATCAAAGTCAAATTGACGTGGTTCGCCCCATTTACGTTGTTCCACATTTTCATCTTCATCAGCGCCGACAGGAACAGATGCATCGCACATATTTGGCAACATCAAAGCCGCATCACGTAATTTTGCTTCTACATCGCGAATACGATTATCAAGCTCTGCAATATCATCGCCTACTTTTTTCATTTCTGCGATTTTATCATCTGCATTTTCTTTATTGCGTTTTAATTGGCTAATTTCTTCAGTTACGGAATTACGAAGAGCTTTTAACTCCTCTACTTTACCAATCAACTGACGACGTTCATCATAAGCGGATACAAAGGTTTCCAAATCGCCTTTCGTGTGACGATTATCTAAGTTTTGTTGCACTAAATCAATATTTTCACGGACAAATTTCAAGTCTAACATACTATAAACCTCATCTTCCAACTATGCTACGAACAATATATTCAATACGTTTAAGTATACCATATATTGGTGTATTTATCATTAAATTATAAGCTATATACTAGATTTCTAATTAATTTTTATGCTATTCATCATCATCTTCTTCTAGTAAATAATCTTTTGCCATCCATTTTCGGGTACCTGTGAAAGAAATAGTTACCCATTTTTCCGTTGGATTCCCTCCGATTTCCTGGTCAATTTCATTGCGAATCGCATCGATTTCAGCAATCGTTTGATATGGGAAGTTCTTTCGAACTAAAATATCAATTTCAATAATTCGAGTGTTCCCATATACTTGTACACTAGAAACATAATCTTTGAAATTGTACTTTTCCATAAAGCGATCCATGATTTCCTGCACTTCATTATGCAATGAAGTTGGTGCCCATCCCAATACTTGTTTCACAGATGGGATGATAATACGGAACGCTGACGGTATCATCTGTACGGCCAATACAATGAGAACAATCGGGTCAATATAAGCGGCCCAATCAGCATATTCAGTTCCTTCTAACATAATAGCCACTACAAAGCTGATTAAGATAGCTGCTTCCAGTAAAGCATCAACATACCAACTCACATTATCAAATTTAATTAAATTAGACTGTAAGCTTTTATTAATCCGTCGTACATATAAGTAATAGATTGTGTCAGCGACGGTGAAGAAGATGGCATAATAAATAGCTGGTCCAAAATCTACATGGCGGCCACCCGATATAAGATCTGTAATGCCACTAGATAGAGCGTAAATTACAATTAGTAATATAAAGAAGCCTTCTACGGCAAGTACCAAAGGTTCGAACTGCCAATAGCCAAATTGAAAGCGCTTACTCGTTTCACGGGCTATTAACTTGGCCGTCATGAGCATCATGATCTTAATAACAACATCGACAAAGGAAAATACGCCATCTAATAAAACTGCACTAGATCCTGTAACAATCCCCATTATAGTGCCACTTACTGCTACAAGGGCCATTAGCCCTACGGATTGCATAAGTAACTTCTGTTCTATAGAGCGCCTTGCCCCTAATATATCCATCAAGTCCCCCACTTTCTTAATTTATACATCTTTTTATTATACACCACAGGCATTGATGCGCAACACGAGGTCAAAATCATAACCACCCGTAGAACGGGTGGTTTGCTCTGACCCTATAAGGGTCCTTCTCTAGTGGTGGCCCTCTAAAGA
>USAV01000141.1 GCA_900552715.1 uncultured Veillonella sp. | reverse complement strand
CTCTTTAGAGGGCCACCACTAGAGAAAGACCCTTATAGGGTCAGAGCAAACCACCCGTTCTACGGGTGGTTATGATTAATAAGGAAAACTACACTTTATTAACAGGGAAATTCTTTATGCTATACTTTAAACTGTGTTAATATGATAAAATAAACGGTATAAATACTTCAAAACTAGGTTTATTACCTATAATGACCCATAATTAAATTTGAGTAATACTAACGGTTCTATTGACAATTCTATAGAACCGTTATATTATAATTTCATACTTTAACAAGATAAAGTGATAAAATATAAAAGTATCGATATAGGTAAATTTTTTCTCATAGAAAGTTGAAATCCTCAACAACTCCTTAAGTATTTGTTATACGGGGCTTTCACAGACATGAGAAATGAAATGATAGAAAGGATGTTTACGATGGTACAGCAGCAATTACCTACGGGGTTCCGTGATGATATAGGGGCCGTAGCGGAGCGCAAGGATGATGTGAGCCAATATGTGCTCGGTCTATGTCGTAGCCGCCAATACACAAAGATCTCTACACCGCTTGTGGAGTACAAGGATGTATTTAATGGCTATGCAATGGGGCGCGGTCAGCATATGTACGAGTTCATGGATAGTTCTGATGAGTCCGTCGTAATTCGTCCTGATTTGACGATGCCAATCGGTCGTTTCTTGGCGACTACCAATATTGAACTACCTCGCACGTTCTATTACTTAGGCGATGTGTTCATGAAAAATAAAAAGCACCGCGGTGATGTGAACCAAGTAACGCAAGGCGGCATCGAGATGGTCGGCTATGAAGGCATTGAAGCCGAGCAAGAGTGTTTTGCCATTATTAAAGAGGTAAACGAAACGCAGCTGGGTAATAATTTGTTATTAGAAATTGGGGATGCTCGTTTCTCCCGCGCTATCACCGATGCCCTTGGCCTTAGTGATGAAGAAAAATCTGAGCTCCTCGATGCTTTATTTACTAAATACTTGCCACGCTATAACGAGTTGATTTCCGATTTTAAAAATAGTGCGTTATATCCATTCTTAACTGTATGGCCTCGCTTGTTTGGTACGGTGCAAGATATTAAGGATGAGCTCAACCAAATCATCTTGCCTGCAGCAGCACAACGCATTTTAGATAATCTCGTAGATATGGCTAATCAAGTGGCTCAAACAGGTCAGCAGGTTCGTATCGATGTGTCTACTGAGCCTCTTCAATCCTATTACACAGGCCTCACATTTAGGGGCTATGTGGATGGCGTGTCCCAATACATCGTCAGTGGCGGTCGTTATGACGGCTTGCTATCTAGCTTTGATGGTACACCGATGCCTGCGGTGGGGATGGCTTTCAACATCGACGTTTTGACCGATGTGACCTTGAATGGTGAAAGCAACAATCAAGATAATGGTAAATTGCGTATCGCTCTTACAAAGGGCCGCGTAGAGAAGGATTTTATTCCTCTCTTGGAGGCCTGTGGCGTAGACTGTGAGCCATTACGGAACAAGGCGCGTAAGCTTATCATTCCATTGGGCGATGCTATAGAGGTTATCCTCGCTAAAGGCCCAGATGTAACGACGTACTTGAAAAACGGCGTAGTAGACCTCGGCATCGTTGGGAGTGATGTATTAGATGAACAAGACGATACAAGCTATGAAATGCTAGATTTACAAACTGGTAAATGCCAATTTATCTTGGCCTCTTTGGCAGGCTATGATCCTAAAGAAGGTCGTCGCCAACGGATTGGCACAAAATACCCAACCATTACGAAACAGTACTTTGGTGCCCAAGATGTGGAAATCATCAAAATTGAAGGCTCCGTTGAGTTGGCGCCTCTAGTAGGGCTGGCTGATGCCATCGTAGATATTACAGAAACTGGCACAACCTTACGGGAAAATAATTTAGAAATCTTCGACTGGTTACAAAAGATTTCTACTCGCTTAGTAGCTAATCCATTAGCGCTAAAACAAAAGAGAAATACTATTTTTAAACTTATAGACCAGCTTTCAGAAGCCATTAATAAATAAGAGATAGAACTGATAGTGCGAATAGCATAGATAGGAAGAAGGATAAGATATGAAAATTTATAAGGAATCATTAGATACGAT
Source organism: uncultured Veillonella sp. (assembly GCA_900552715.1). Lineage (GTDB taxonomy): Bacteria > Bacillota > Negativicutes > Veillonellales > Veillonellaceae > Veillonella. The sequence goes on along the minus strand of USAV01000141.1, from coordinate 1,188 downwards.
GCTTGGTATCGTGCGAAATTATACTCAACAAACTACGGATATGGAAATTGAACGCCGCGTGTACGATATCATCGACGATGTGCGCACCAATGGTGATGCGGCTTTAAAGGCCTATTCTGAAAAATTTGATGGTGTATCTATCGAAGATTTCAAGGTGCCTCAAGAGGAAATCGACGCTGCTTATGAGTCCTTATCTGATGATTTGAAGGCTGCCTTGTTAAAGGCAAAATCTAATATTACAGAGTTTCACAGCCGTGAAATTGAGCAAGGTTTCGTAGATATGGATACACCAGGCATTATCCGTGGTCAAAAGGTTATTCCATTGGCTCGCGTTGGTCTTTATGTTCCTGGCGGCACAGCAGCCTATCCTTCTACTATTATCATGACTGCGTTGCCAGCTAAAATTGCAGGCGTTAAAGAAATCGTTATGGTTACACCTCCTCAAAAGGATGGCATCAATCCTGCTGTATTGGGCGCCGCAAAACTTGCTAGCGTTGATGCGGTATACCAAGTAGGTGGCGCTCAAGGTGTGGCGGCCCTTGCGTATGGTACGGAAAGCATTCCAAAGGTGGATAAAATCGTAGGCCCTGGCAACATTTACGTAGCCACTGCAAAACGCCAAGTGTTCGGTCAAGTTGATATCGACATGATTGCAGGTCCAAGTGAAATCGGCGTTATTGCTGACGATAGTGCTAATCCAGTTCACCTTGCCGCAGATCTTTTGTCCCAAGCGGAACATGATCCTCGGGCGCGGGCTATTATGGTTACTACTAGTGAAAGCCTAGCAAACGCCGTATCCGATGAGGTAGAACGTCAATTAAAATTGTTACCTCGTGAAAGCATCGCTCGTCCAGCTATTGAAAATAATAGTTATATTGCCGTTATGGACAGCATTGAAGACATGTTTACAGTCATGAACGAAGTAGCACCTGAGCATTTGGAAATTCAATTGCCAGATCCAATGGGCTACATGAGCCTCGTTCAAAATGCAGGCTCCGTATTCCTTGGTGCTTATGCATCTGAGCCATTGGGCGACTACGTAGGCGGTACAAATCACGTGTTGCCTACCAGTGGTACAGCACGCTTCTCATCTCCGCTTGGTGTATATGATTTCGTAAAACGTACATCCTTTACACAATTTACAAAAGAACGATTAGAAGAAGTGGCAACACACATTACTACATTAGC
>USAV01000140.1 GCA_900552715.1 uncultured Veillonella sp. | reverse complement strand
GATGCAGATGGCAAATTTAGAGGAATTTGCTGCTCTGTATTCATGTACAGCGTACCCACCATGAAAAATACCAATAAGAAGAATACGATATCGATCATAGGGATAATCATGATGGTTGGTTCTTTTTTAACCCCTAATGCGCGTCGTCTCATATATCATGTTCCTCGTTGTACGCATCGAGGATATTACCACACTCATGCTCTAATGTAGTAATAGAATCATTGACCTTTGCCGCACAGTAACTGTGAAAGCCTAGTGCAATAATGGCTACCGTCAAGCCTGTCGCCGTTGCTACCAAGGCTTCGGATACACCGCCTGTAATGATGGTAGGCGCACCAATATCGCCACCTACGACAGCAAAAGCACGAATCATGCCAAGCACGGTACCCAACAAGCCCAATAGTGGGGCCATGGTTACAATCATGCTAAGCCAACTTAAACCGCGTTTTAAACGTTCATCGGCATATGATACAATATCTTGCAAACGATTTTCCAAGCTATTGTAGTTCTTCGCACTGCGAATGGCACGGGCAAACAAGGAGCCTAGCTCCTCTGTGTCACGTTCCAATACGCTCGGCAACATAACCCAGCTTTGGTTCTTTTCTACTACCTTATTAAAGCGACGCAAGTCCTTTGTAAACTTGCGATATAAAACGATACGCTCAATGCCAATCATCAACGCAAAGAGCAAAAAAATTACTAGCGGATACATTACAAATCCACCAGCTACAAATAAATGCGCTATGCTACTCATACTAACCTCCAAAAGCCGTTACCCTCTAGGCCCTATTAGAGTTAATTATATCACGTTTTAAGGCATCTAAAAATATATATGGGACAAAAAAGGCTATACTAATAGTGATATACCTATTAGTATAGCCTTTAATGTAATCTTAATTTAGCTATAATCCCGATGTAATTTAACCTAGGAGGCTTGTAATCTCTTACATTCTATTAATCTTTTTTAAGGAATTTCACAAGTATGCCACCGATTGTTAAGGACACGCCAAAACCAGTAAAGAACATACCGAGGGAATACATCCATGCATAGGTTTGATTATTAGAAGAAATCGCTTTCGCTGCGTCTCGTGCATTAGTAGCGTTTCTTGCAATTTCCAAATTTGTTGTAGCTGGATCTGGATTTAATAATAGGATAACAATACCTATAATTAGAACAACTACACCAACGGGTAATAACATTTTCTTGCTCATTTAAATGTTCCTCTCCTAACATTACATAACATGGTATATACGATTAGATATTATTTATCAAGTTTATTCATATCCAAGCGATTTACACTGCCAATAAAGCTATTGTAGGATTCAATCATATCATTGTAATGATCAGCTGTTTGGTCACCTAAGAATGTACGAATTCTACCAATAGTTGTATTCAAATGATTTTTAGCAGAGTTATAGTCCGGACTAGTAATGCTACTGGATACATCCATGATTCCTTGCAACTCTTGGTTCGCCGCATTTACATCGATTTGCTTGCCTTCTTCAAAGCTATCCAATAATGCAGTTAAACGTAAATGAACTTCTTGAGCAGCAGCTGCATTTTTCTTACCGGAATCTTTAAGTTCTTTCAACTGTTCTTGTTGATTTTCCGTATTATGTTTGTGAATTACTGCGTCTAACTGATTATATGCTGCATAGAATTGATCATATAGTTGAACGTATTTAGGTCCTAATTGTTGTTCCTTAGCATAATTATCTGCTTGATATGAATTAGTTTGGTAGTACGTATCCAATTCATTTGCTACTGGTACAATGTCCTTTAATACGGCTAATACGTTATCAAGAGGTTCCTTCATATCATCATATGGTATACCCGCATCTTTAGCGGCTTGTAATTTTTGTTGTAAGCTATCAAACTTTGGTGCCATAAAGCTTGATAAATGTTGACCCTCTCTTAGTTTTTGAATGGAAGGATTAATAGCATATCCAAAGCGTACGGTACCACTGTTAAAATTACCAACTGCTTCAATATACTGATTAAAGACTTGAATGTCTTTTTGCGATGCCTTTTGAGCGCCTTGCTGCACCCCATTGGCAATCTTAGAAAAACTACAACCACTCAAAAATAATGGAGCTGTTAGAGTAGATGCACACAATACGGCTGTTAACATTTTCTTTACTAGTGGTTTCATAATGACCCTCTCATTTAAATCACACACACAAGTAACAGTTTATGATTAAATTATATATCATATATGTTATTTATGAAAGTATCAACCGTATTTTTTATGAAATTTGTTTCATGAATATGCTTTCACAAGCACATAAAAAGGCATAGTATACATCTCCATTGGGGTAAACCCAATAGTAATGTTTATACTATGCCTTTTCTGGATACATCTTATATGTCTAAATCAGTATGATAGCTAATCGGAGTGTCTTAATAGATAAGTTATGCCAGCTTATCAAATAGGTATGTAGCTATCTACTTATTTAATGGACTTATCGAAAACGCCAATTAATTCTTCAACGGCTTGAGATTCGCTCATTTCACCATCTAAGACGGCTGCTTCCACTTCGCCCATACGACCTTGAATGACGACATTATTAAAGAATAGGTTGTGCAAGTGTTCGTCAATCATATCGCGTACCCAACGGAGGGATTGTTCTTGACGGCGTTTTAAGAAGACCCCATTTTCTTTGCCTTGTTCAGTAAATTCTTGGATTACATCCCACAATTCATCGAGGCCATCCTTTGTAACGGCTGAGCAAGTGTAGGCTTGGGTTTTCCATTTTTCCGTAGCAGGACGAATGTAATGCAACATCCGATCGTAATCGCTACGAGCGATGAGAGCGCGCTTGAGGTTATCCCCATCAGCCTTGTTGACCACAATAGCATCGGCCAGCTCCATAACGCCTTTTTTGATGCCTTGTAATTCATCACCTGCACCTGTTAATACGATGAGCATAAAGAAATCTACCATGGAACGCACGGTAACTTCACTTTGCCCAACCCCAACGGTTTCAACGAGAATGATATCGTATCCAGCAGCCTCGCAAAGTAGCATGGTCTCTCTACTTTTACGAGCTACACCGCCTAGTGTACCACCTGCCGGCGATGGACGGATATACGCGTCAGGATGTTTCGTCAATGTTTCCATCCGCGTCTTATCGCCCAAAATACTGCCCTTTGTGACTTGGCTCGTAGGGTCTACAGCAAGTACGGCTACCTTGTAACCTGCTTCAATGAGCATATTGCCAAAGGCTTCAATAAATGTACTTTTACCAGCCCCAGGCACACCAGTAATACCGATGCGCAACGCCTTGCCCGTGCGAGGCAATATAGCTTGCAATACTTGTTGAGCTAATTTAAAGTGTTCCTTATTATTACTTTCTACTAACGTAATAGC
>USAV01000139.1 GCA_900552715.1 uncultured Veillonella sp. | reverse complement strand
AAACGTATTCCAACAGACCGCGACCGCTATCAAGCGCCTGGCATCAACTCTGAATCTCCAGTTGTACTTGACTTCCAAGTAGAACAACCTAGAAATACTGCTTACTCCTTAAAAGGTGTTAGCGTATTATAAGAGACACTAAAAAGACCGTTAAGCAATTGCTTAACGGTCTTTTTGTATTCACCTATTAACGATACATAACTTAGTGAATCAAGCCGATTAATCTAAGTTGATGCTCTGTAAAACCAGCATTTCTTAAAAGTGCAGTAAATGAACTACGGAAGGAATCAGATAAATCGCTTACGTAATAAATTGAATCATCATCTTTTGCACTTGCTGTACTTGTATTAGTAGTCGCAGCATATTTAGCATTATCAGCTTCATTTTGTTTAACCATGTTAGCTCTAAAAGCATCATTTGTAGGAGTTTCTACTGGTGGACGAACCGAGTCAGTATATTTATAACCATAAGATGCGTCTACATGTGTTCCTAGTGTAGATGCACCAAAACAGCATGCTAATACAGCAAAAGCAATGAAAGATTTTTTTGATACGTTCATTAGAAAACCTCCAAATTAACACAATAAGTCATTAAATTTAAATGACAAATTTTAGTATAAGTAGATGACCTTAATGTTAGATGAGTGTTTCCTATAAATAAAATGAAATTCTATAGAAAAAGGCTAGCCCTATGGCTAGCCTTTTTCTTTATAGTTGTTTAGTTACATGCAAGCGCAACAAGGCACGTTGCAATGCCGCTTCTGCTCGCTCTACATCAATATCAGGTGTAGGATTAGCCAAACGGCCTTCAGCACGTTCTTTGGCACGCTGAGCACGTTCCACATCAATGGATGCTGGATCTTGGCAATCTGGTGTTACAATACTCACCTTATTATGTTCGATTTCACAGAAGCCACCAAATACGGCAAGTTCACGAGATGTTCCATCTGGTTGGTCTATGCGTAATGGCGCTAAATCTAATGCGATAATCATAGGTGCATGATTTGGCAAAATACCAAATTGACCATCGATAGCTTTACCTACAAAGAATGTAGACTTGCCTTCAAAGACAATTGCATCAGGTGTGATTATTTGTAGGGTCATAGGTTCCGCCATGGATTATTCCCCCTTCTCTTGCATTTCCTTTGCTTTTTGAACGGCTTCATCGATGGTACCAACCATGTAGAATGCACCTTCAGGTAAATCATCATGTTTACCATCAAGGATTTCTCTAAAGCCTCTCAATGTTTCGGACAATGGTACGTATTTACCAGGAGAACCAGTAAATACTTCAGCTACGAAGAACGGTTGACTCAAGAAACGTTGAATCTTACGCGCACGAGATACAGTCAATTTATCTTCGTCAGACAATTCTTCCATACCAAGGATTGCGATAATATCTTGAAGATCTTTATATTTTTGCAATACTTCTTGCACGCCACGCGCTACTTCATAGTGTTCTTCACCAAGTACATGTGGGTCCAAAATACGGCTTGTAGAATCTAACGGATCCACCGCTGGATAGATACCAAGTTCCGCAATGGAACGAGACAATACTGTTGTCGCATCCAAGTGAGCGAATGTTGCCGCTGGAGCAGGGTCAGTTAAGTCATCGGCAGGTACGTATACAGCTTGTACTGAAGTAATAGAACCTTCTTTAGTAGATGTAATACGTTCTTGTAATGCCCCTACGTCATTAGCCAATGTAGGTTGGTAACCTACGGCAGATGGCATACGGCCTAAGAGGGCAGATACTTCAGAGCCCGCTTGGATAAAGCGGAAGATGTTATCGATAAACAAGAGCACGTCTTGTTTCTTCACATCACGGAAATATTCAGCCATTGTAAGGCCTGTAAGACCTACGCGCATACGTGCCCCAGGTGGCTCATTCATTTGGCCATATACAAGAGCTGTTTTGTTGATAACGCCGGACTCTTTCATTTCGTTCCACAAGTCGTTACCTTCACGAGTACGTTCGCCTACACCGGAGAATACGGAGTAACCACCGTGCTCTGTGGCAACATTGTGAATCAATTCCATAATTAATACGGTTTTACCTACACCGGCACCACCGAAGAGGCCGATTTTACCACCTTTTACATATGGAGCGATAAGGTCAACGACCTTAATACCTGTTTCCAAGATTTTAGTATCTGGAGAAAGGTCATCAAATTTAGGTGCTGGACGGTGAATAGGCCATTTTTCATCAGCTACAACTGGAGCTGGATCATGGTCTACAGTTTCACCCAATACGTTAAAGATACGACCCAACACGCCTTCGCCTACAGGAACCGCAATTGCAGCACCAGTATCTTCGGCATCCATATTACGGGTCATACCGTCAGTAGAGCTCATCGCAACACAACGTACAGTATCGTCGCCTAAGTGTTGCATAACCTCTACTACAATTTTTTGTCTATCATGTGCCTTATGATCATGGTAGATGTTGATGGCGTTGTAGATGCTTGGCAAATGACCAGCATCGAAGCGCACGTCTACAACTGGGCCAATGACCTGCACAACTTTACCAATATTATTACTCATCGACAAATGTCTCCTTATTTATTGCAAGGCATTAGCGCCACCAACGATTTCAGAAATTTCGTTTGTAATGCTAGATTGACGTAACTTGTTATATTCAAGACCTAAGGAATCAATGAGTTCCCCTGCATTATCTGTAGCAGATGTCATAGCTGTCATACGAGCACCCAATTCACTTGCTGCAGATTGCAACAATCCATTATAAACAGTAATCTCTAAATATTTTGGTAACAACGCCTCCAAGACAGATACAGCAGATGGCATGAAATCATACTCTTCGCCCTTTACCTCATCTTGTGGTTGCTCTATCGGCAACAAGCGCTCAGCCTGTGCAATTTGCGTCATAGAATTTACAAAACGTGTATAGATCATGATGACTTCGTCAACTTCATGACGTTCGTATAGTGAAAGTGCTTCATGCATAATGGCACGGGCATGTTCATAAGAAGGTTTATCAGAGAAGCCTGCATAGGACTTATCGATATGAATTCCTCTAGATTTCATGCTGTCTCTAGGCTTTTTACCTGCCGTGATAACACGGTATGTATCGGAAGATTTACCATGCAATTGTTCCATAGCAAACTTCAACACATTAGACGAGAATGCCCCTGCAAGGCCCTTATCGGCACCTATTACGATATAGCATGTGCGTTTTATAGGGCGTACCTCTAACAAAGGACTGCTAAAGCCTTCTAAATCACTATTAGACATATGACGCAAGATTTGCCCAATCTTCTCTGCGTAAGGACGAGTACCTTCCGCTTTTGTTTGCGCCTTACGAAGACGAGCAGAGGCTACCATCTTCATCGCTTTTGTAATTTGTTGCGTATTGGTAACACTTTTTATGCGTTTTCGCAAATCTTGTGCACTAGCCATACATTACGCCTCCTTATGAGACACTAATGTATGCGTAGAACCAAATGCTTCTACACATTCTGGGATTGCTTGTTTCAATAGATTTTCAGT
>USAV01000138.1 GCA_900552715.1 uncultured Veillonella sp. | reverse complement strand
GATGTATTACCATAAGGAGGACCACATATGACAGAAGCTATGGCCGTCTATGGGATGGTCTTTGCCAAACTCGCCATTGGTCTCTTGGCGATTATTTTACAAATTAACTTAATGGGGAAAGGGAACTTAGCTCCAACCTCTGCACTTGACCAATTGCAAAACTATGTACTTGGTGGTATTATTGGTGCCATCATTTACAATGATCAAATTGGTATTTTACAATTTATGTTAGTTCTCATTTTGTGGACTATTCTTGTAATGTCTCTTAAATTCTTAAAAGGCAATCTTAGTTTCTTCAAAACCATTCTTGATGGTCACCCAGTTATTGTAATTGAAAAAGGTCACGTGTTAACTGAAGAGTGTATGCGCTATGGTATTCAAGCTGCAGAGCTTAAATTGAAATTGCGTACTGCTGGTGTTCAATATGTAACTGATGTAAAACGTGCTGTACTAGAACAAAACGGTCAGTTAAGTGTTGTTCAATTTGGTGATGAAAATATTAAATTTGACCTTATTGATGATGGTCAGATTAATCATTTTACATTAGCTGTAATTGAAAAAGAAGAAGAGTGGCTTGAAGCAGAGGTTGAAAAGCAAGGGTATAAAATAAAAGATGTATATATTGCTGAATACAAAGATGGTGAGGTAGTCATCTATCCGTATGAAAGAAAACATCGTCCTCAAATTGTAAGTGCTTTAAAAACTAAAACTATTTCTACTAAAAATACATTGAAATCTAAATTTTAAAATCTAATATGTAGTATTTTTAAGCCCACTATTCATAGTGGGCTTATATAGAAAGGGAACTAGTGAATCGTAAAGATTTAATTGATCGATTACAAGAATTATATAAAGACGAAGATAGTCGGGTTACTGTAAACCCTCATGCAGGGCAAAAGGTAGCTATCGTCTATCCCAATACATATTTTGTAGGCATGAGTAATCTTGGTCTCCACATTATTTATGAGGAAATCAACTTACGCAATGATAGCGTATGTGAACGTATCTTCTTGCCTGAGAAAAAGGAATTAGAAGCATACGATAAGACTAAGACACCGTTGATGAGTGTTGAAACACAGCGGCCTATGCATCAATTTGATGTGGTGGCCTTTGACGTGACCTTTGAAATGGACTATTTCCATATTCCGTTGATGTTACGTCATGGACGCGTACCTATTATGGGGAAAGACCGCACAGAATTTGATCCTATCGTTATTGCCGGTGGCCCATGTGCTACCTTTAATCCAGAGCCTTTTGCAGACTTTATCGATGCTTTCATCATCGGAGAAGGGGAAGGTATCGTTAGTCGCGTTCTAGATATCATTCGCGATGGCAAAATGGAGGGTCTAGATCGACATGCTATTTTGCGTCAATTAGCGAATATATCTGGCGTGTATGTACCATCTTTGTACATGCCAATTTACAGCGACGATGGTGAATTTAAAGGTTACCATATTGCTGAAGGTGCACCAAAAACGATTAAACGCCACTTTGAAATGCTCACTAGTGGCGGCGAAACCGTAGTAGCAACAAACTATACAGAATTTGGCGCTATGTACATCATCGAGGTTGCGCGTGGTTGTGGACGACATTGTCGATTCTGTATGGCCGGCTATTGTTTCCGTGTACCGCGCGTACGACCTTTAGAAATATTAAAAGAAGGCGTAGATAGAGCAGAGAAATTAGGTAAAAAGGTAGGCCTTATGGGGGCCGCTATTTCTGATTATCCAGAGGTAGATGAGTTAGTTACTTATATTCGTTCTAAAGATATGCGTTATTCTTGCGCATCCTTGCGTGCAGATTCTTTGACGCAAGCCGTTGTAGATGGCTTGGCAGATAGTGGGCAAAAGACGATTACCATTGCCCCAGAAACAGGCAGTGAACGATTGCGGCGCGTCATCAATAAGGGCATTAGCGAAGAGCATTTACAAAATGCGGCCACTTTATCAGCTAAGTCTGGTATCCAACATATGCGACTCTACATTATGATTGGGTTGCCAACGGAAACTGATGAGGATATTGAAGCAATTGTAGGTCTGGCAGAACGGACGCAAGCCCATATGGCGGAGGTGGGATGTAAAGGGCGGTTAACGCTCAGCATTAATCCATTTATTCCGAAGCCTTTTACACCGTTCCAATGGATGGCCATGGATAATCAAAAAACGGTAGAGAAAAAACTGCAATATATTAAGAAGGCACTACAAAAGAATCGTCGTATTGAGGTGCTCGTAGAGTCCCCAAAAGAGGCATATATTCAAGGCGTTCTCGCTCGTGGTGACCGCCGTTTAGGCGCTGTCCTTGCGGCATGTGCAGCTGATCGTGGTAGCAAGTCCTTCAAGGCTGAAATGAAGGCTGCAGGCCTAGATATGGACGAAATGAACTATCGTGAACGAAGCTTTGATGAATTCTTGCCATGGAGCCACTTAGATATGGGCATGGACGAAGGTTATCTTGAAATGGAATGGAAACGCTCCGTCGATGAAGCGTATACACCGCCGTGTGTGCAAGGCTGTAAACGTTGTGGTGTTTGTAAATAGGAGATACTCATGAATGAATCTGTAAAACGTATAGATGTAAAAGGACCTCATGGTACTTGGTCCTATGAAGCACCTAATTGGGCGGAACAGTTCCCTATCCTTATGGGTGATACCTATCGTCATGGTGGCGTATCTCAGGCCCCTTATGCATCACTAAATTTAGCCTTTCACGTAGGGGATGAGCCTCAGGATGTACGGGCTAATCGAGCTATTGTGGCGGACCATCTAGGCGTAGATCCAAAGCGTATTTCCTGTGGTAATCAAGTACATGGTCTGAAGGCTGTAGAAATTACAGAAAATCTCATTGGTGCTGGTGCGCTTGGGGAGGATACGGCTATTGCTGACTGTGATGCAGTATTTACAAAGTTACCTAATGTACCACTCTTTTTGTTTACTGCTGATTGTGTAGCTGTAGGTATTTATGATGCTAAGCATCATGCAATCGCTACGGTGCATGCAGGCTGGCGTGGTGCCATTGGTCATTTGCCTGTGCTCACTATTGAGGCTATGAAAGAGGTTTACAGCACTGAATTTAAAGATTGTTATGTATATCTTGGACCTAGCATTGGACCAGATTCCTTTGAAGTCGATGTAGAGTTAGGAAAACGTTTTGAATTAGCATGGCGTGGTATGACTAAACGCAGTGTTTCAGATGTTGTAGACTATCCAGGCGATAAATTAGATAAAGCTTATATCAACTTATGGAACTTTATTGCTGAAGGACTTATGGTGAATGGTGTACCTAAAGAACATATTGCTATCGGTGGTACCGATAGTGTAACTGAAACAGATTGTTATTCCTACCGTCGGGAATCTGGTAAAACAGGACGCATGGCTTTATTTGGCATGTTACAACAACGATAGTACTTGGCTTTCACCAGTATTAGCATTAGGCTTTTACCAAAATTAGAATTAATTGTATGTTTTTTAGTATATACATACATAGGTTTATGCGTTTTATAAGACCTAAATGATGTACAATCAATAATAAATACTATATAATAGAATAGTCTATACAAATATATTTTATGGTTTTATATATAGATTGAA
>USAV01000137.1 GCA_900552715.1 uncultured Veillonella sp. | reverse complement strand
AGGACACTAATGGATTACGTTAAAAATCCTAAAGCCATTGAAGATAAAAGTATGGAAATCATTTACGATTATGTAAAAGATTTGGGTTTAACAGATGATGAAGTACGCGTAGTATCTCGTACTGTACATGCTTCTGGCGACGTTGAATACGCACAACTCGTAAAAATGAGCCCTGATGCTGTTCAAAAAGGTATCGAAGCATTAGATAATGGTGCAGATATTTATACAGATGTGGAAATGGTTCGCACAGGTATCTCTAAACCAGCTCTTAAAATTCGCGGTAACGAAGTACACTGCTTAATTAAAGATGAAAACGTAGCTAAAATGGCTAAAGAGTTGGGGGTAACTCGCTCTATCGCCGCTATGCGTACATTTGGCAAACAATTAGAAGGTCAAATCGTTGCTATCGGTAATGCTCCAACAGCATTGTACGAAGTATTGCGTTTAGCCCTCGAAGAAGGCGTTAAACCTGCTCTTATCATTGGTATCCCTGTAGGTTTCGTAGGCGCTGCAGAATCCAAAGACTATTTGATGGAAGTATCCCCAGTTCCTTACATCACTGTAAAAGGTAACAAGGGTGGTAGCCCAATTGCAGCATCCGTATGTAATGCATTGCTTTACACAGATGTAAAGCGCAACGATATGCTCTTCGTAGAAGGCAAAGAATCTAAATAAAAAGTAACCCGAATCGTATGTTAGTAGTTTTTTGCGATTCGGGTTTTACTGTATATTTTTAATACTACCAGTTAAAAGTAAATGTTTAGGCCTATAATATTATCTTTTTTAGATACTACCAGTTAAAAATAAATATTTTTAACTGGTAGTATCTCTATAATAGGTAGTACTAAGTCTAAAAATTTAGGATTTTCAAAATAACGTATTTGTTATATGAAAATCTGGAGAGGGGGTTCGTATGGCATCTATTAATGAACGAAAATTATTTCGATTATCAGTTATTATTTTTTTAATAGTTGCTGTTGTAGCTAGCATGATTATATCCCTTATTTGGGGGTCTACACCGGTGTCATTAACGGAGATTTGGCATACATTGTGGGCTAGTGAGCTAACAGATACATCATCACAAATTATTTGGAATATTCGGTTGCCTCGTAATATTGTAGCTGCACTAGTTGGTGCTTGTTTAGCCGTATCGGGTGCCATTTTACAGGCCGTAATGAAGAATCCTTTAGCAGATCCTCAAATCGTTGGCGTTTCGTCCGGTGCTGGACTTGCTGGGGTTATCATATTTATTCTTTTTCCTGGTTATGACCATATAGTACCTTTAGTGGCCTTTCTAGGTGCTATGGCTGCCGCTCTCATGGTATATGCTCTGGCATGGAAAAATGGTGTACGCCCGAGCCGTATCATCTTGGCCGGTGTTGCGGTGGCTGCCTTTTTAGGCTCTGGTATTTCTGCATTGCTTGTATTCTTTGGTGATCGTGTGCAAGGCGCTTTGCTTTGGATGGTAGGGGGACTGGCTGCACGCAGTTGGCCTCAGGTAGAGGTTTTGTTCCCATACGCGTTAGTAGGTCTCATTTTTGCTTGCTTAGGTGCCAAACGTTTGACCATCTTAAGCTTAGGTGATGAAACAGCAAAGGGGCTAGGTCTTAAGGTTGAACAAACGCGGTTTGTTATGACAGCCGTTGCTGCTTTATTAGCGGCAGGCGCTGTTAGTATTGCGGGCTTGATTGGCTTCGTAGGCCTTGTTATACCTCATATGTTGCGACTTATCATCGGCAATGATTATGCGTATTTGCTACCTGGCTCGGCATTATTAGGCGCACTCGTCCTCGTTATTAGCGATACGGTAGGGCGTGTCATGTGGAGTCCAATCGAGGTACCGGTTGGCATTATCATGGCCTTCTTTGGGGCACCATTCTTCTTATATCTATTGAGGAGGGATAACTAATGAAAACGGCTATTGATGTAAAACAGTTATCCGTAACTCTCGGTGATCGTCAGATTCTGCATGATATTAATGTATCGGTTCCTGTTGGTAAAATAACGACCTTAATAGGACCTAATGGTTGTGGTAAAAGTACATTGTTACGGTCTATGATTGGCTATATCCATAGTCCTCGTGAATGTGTAACAATTCTAGGAAAACCATTACAGTCCTATTCACAAAGTGAATTGGCAAGGCAGATGGCATTTTTGCCACAGGTGCCTAATATGCCAAAGGATATGACCGTAGAAGAATTGGTATATTGTGGACGCTATCCATACCAAACTTGGTGGAAGAATACGGCCAAAGAGGACCGAGAAATCGTTGACTATGCCTTAGGCATTACGAAAACAGACCATTTGCGTTATCAATTAATACCATCTTTATCGGGTGGTGAACGACAACGCGTTTGGATTGCTATGGCTCTGGCTCAGGAACCTAAATTACTAGTGTTAGATGAGCCAACAACGTACTTAGATATTAATCATCAACTAGAAATCATGGAGTTACTAAAACGATTAAATGAAGAGCAAGGGTTAACAGTACTGATGGTACTTCATGAATTGACACAAGCCGTACAATATTCACATTATATGGCCGTTATAAAAAATGGCCATTTAGTGACATCGGGTGAGACGAAATCAATTATTTCAGATCATCTATTTCAACAGGTATTCTCTGTAGATGTGCAGATTGATACATTCGATGATAAGCAATATGTGCGGGTAAAAGGTTTAGTTAAATAGTTTAGTTAAATAGTTTAAACCCATAAGAATTTAAACCAATAGTAGGAAAAAGGGCACTCCCCATTGGGGAATGCCCTTTTTTGCATAATGTAATATATTAGAATGTAACATTAATGCCATATGCTTCTTTCACTAAACGAGCCATAGCCTCAGGTGTTTGTAGACCTGGGTTAAGTAGGAATAGTTTAGATGGTAAGTAAATGACACGGTTGTTTTGTACAGCCTTAAGATTTGCCCATGCAGGATTATCTGTCATAGCTTGTTTCATTGCCTTTGTAATTTCTTCTTCTTTACCCATGGTAACGACGAAGATAATATCAGGGTTATCTGCGGTTAATGTTTCAAGAGAATAAGGTACCGTTTTATCCTTAGTTGTACCATCTAGGTGAGATGTTACAACATTTGTCATACCTAATTCTTTGACCATAGATGCAGTTACTGCTTCGTCGGTTTCGGCTGTCACACCTTTACCGGTAGCACGTAATACAGCAACACGTGCAGGTTGTTGGTTTTTAATAGCATCCTTTACCTTTTGAATGTTGCTTTCATAGGTGGCAATAACGGATTTAGCCTTATCTTGATGGTTGGTTAACTCTCCAAGGAATGTTAGCATTGGCACATTATCCTTAATGCCATCGTAATTGAAAAGTACGGCTGGAATATTGTTAGATAGTAATTGGGATTCATATTTTTTATGTTGATTTTCCAAACCCAATACCACATCCGGTTTTAAACCTAACAATTGTTCCATGTTGATGTTAGCCGTTTGACCCAATGCAGGTAATGCCTCTAAATCTGGAGCTAACTTATCTGTTGTGCTAGCACGGGAGATAGCCTTGCCATCCACTGCGTATAGCATGGACAATACGGAGTTTGAAAGAACAGCGATGCGTTGTGGATCCTTTGGTACAGTGTAGGTTTCACCATTAAAGGTAAGTTCCTTCGTAGTAGCAGAAGAGCT
>USAV01000136.1 GCA_900552715.1 uncultured Veillonella sp. | reverse complement strand
GGTACATTAGAGCAAACAGTTACCGTTAAAATCGGGGATAATTTGGATGCCATGATGGGCGCTGAAATCCTATTAGAGGACGGTAAAATCGTTGCGTTTCGTCAATAATGAAGCCTAACGATTTCATCACAATAGGTGTTATCATCGCCCCGCACGGCGTGCGGGGTGATCTTCGTATTATGCCTCAAACCGATTTTCCAGAACGGTTTATGCATATGGATGCCTGTTACATCGATGGTAAAGAATACCACGTTGCATCCGCACGATTTCACAAACAATTTGTATTAGCATCCTTTAAGGAAATTCCTGATCGCAACACAGCTGAATTATTCGGTAAGAAAGAAATTCAAGTGCGTCGTGAAGATTTAGTGGAATTGCCAGAAGGTCGCTATTACATCTTTGATATTATTGGTCTCGAAGTACAAGATACAAAAGGCAATGTGCTTGGCACAGTGACTGATGTATTACAACCGGGTGCTAATGATGTCTATGTGGTTTCCAAAGATGGGGAACCAGATCAATTATTTGCAGCCATTGAAGATGTTGTTAAGGACATCGACGTGGAAAATAATTTAATGATCGTAGATCCGCCTGAATGGATATAATCCTTTAGGCGGTTTTGTTTTATCTACATATAGGTATATTATGGTAAAAGTTATATAATATAGCTATATATAGATAATGCTAATGAGTTTATGTGAGTTAATAAGTATAGGGGACGGTCTATGCGTATCGATATCGTATCTTTATTTCCTGAGTTTTTTGATGCCTTTTTTAGTCATTCCATCATAAAACGGGCTATCGAAGCAGAACGATTGTCTATGGCTGTAACTAACCCTCGAGACTTTAGTCATAATAAACATGGTCAAGTTGATGATACACCGTATGGTGGTGGGGCTGGTATGCTCATGATGGCACCTCCCATTTTTGAAGCGGTGGAATCTGTTATTGCTCAATATGACAATACGCTTAATAGTAGCTATACTACTGATGAGATGTGTGATGAAATGAGTCTTATTGGTAATCCTAGTGAAAGTATACGACGTCGTATTATTTTCATGGGTCCTACAGGCCAGCCTTTCACACAGGAGAAGGCTCGTGAACTAGCTACATACGATCAAATAGTCCTCATTTGTGGTCATTATGAAGGTGTAGACTACCGTGTAGAGGAACATTTAGTAGATGAAACGATTTCTATTGGTGATTATGTATTAACTGGTGGTGAGTTGCCAGCTATGGTTGTAGCCGATGCAGTAGCTCGCATGATTCCAGGTGTACTAGGTGCAGCGAGTGGGGCACAGGAGGATTCTTTTTATGAACCTTTGTTAGAATGTCCTCAATATACAAAGCCCCCTGAATTTAGAGGCTGGTCTGTACCAGATGTATTGAGAAGTGGTCATCATAAAAATATTGCTACTTGGCGTCAAAAAGAAGCACTTAAAAGAACTCGGTTGTTACGTCCAGATTTATTAGAACGTCCATTAACAAAAGAAGAGATTAAGCTTTTAAAAGAGATAGTTGAGGAAGAGTCTGTAAGACTTAAAGGTGAAGAATGAAAGCGTTAGTATTAGGCGCCACTGGTGCAGTGGGCCGTCATATTGTAGACACGTTAATTGATAATCATGAGATTCAAGACATTCATGTATTTGTACGTCGTCCAGTAACATATACATCTCCAAAGGTAACAGTTCATATTGTTAATTTTGATGAACCTCGTGAATGGGCACACTTAGTGACAGGGGATATTTTATTCTCTGCTATGGGTACAAACCGTAAACAAGCGGGCTCTAAAGAAGCACAATGGACCGTAGATTATACGTATCAGTATGAAATGGCACGCATTGCAGCTCAAAATGGTGTGAAAAAATATGGTTTAGTATCCTCTTTGGGAGCAAATCCAAAGTCTCCATTCTTCTATATGTCCATGAAAGGACAATTAGAAGATGTTATTTTAGAGTTGCCTTTTGAAGCGATTGTTATTGCTCGTCCAGCTACATTGATTCGAGAAGAACCTAAGTTGGTAGAACGCATTAGCTGTGCTGTATTTGGTGTTATCAACAAAGCTCATATATTAATGAGCCAAGAACCCGTAAAGACGGCTGATGTGGCCAATGTCCTTGTAAAAGCTACAATAGGTCAGCAGTATGGCATTTCCATTATTGAAAATGAAACGATTCATGAGCGGATAGGCTACTTTAAAGCTTAATTTCATTAAATCCCGTTTTGAAGAGGAAATAGGCCGAAATCCATATGATTTTGCCTATTCGAGCGAGGTTATGTATGGAGTTTAATTGTTATGATGTCCTTGAGGTTCAGGGCAGTCGTTATGTAATAACTGAAAAAATTAAATATAACGAGATTATTCCAAAAGCAGATCAGGAACAGGCCTATAAAGCTAAGCCGTCAATGCAAAAATCACCTGGTGATTATTGGCACGAATATGGCCTCGAGGCTGTAGAGGGAACAGATAAAATATGGGTCACCATTGAATACAATGATAATGAATGGTGCACTGTATCTAGAACATCCTATCGTAAGCGTGCACCGAAGGGCTTTACATTACATCAAATTGGTTTAGAAAAGGTTGTAGCCGTAGATGGTGATAGTGGTGCGTCTGTAGGTGACCGAGCTGGCTATAAGGAATACCAACTGCCTTGTGAAGGTGGGGCTAGTGTATTCTTTGAAGAGAATTGGTTCAAAGGGGAAAAAATGTTTGCCGAAGGATCTCGAGTACAGTTGGTAAATATTAAACTTTGCAATGATGTGGCAGCTAACGCTATTCGTAAAAAGAAACGCAATCAACGTATGAAAGAACGTCTAGAAGGATTGGCTATGGCCATTGGATGCGGCGCATTATTTTTGATGTTCCTTGTTAGTGGGGATTCTGACATTACTTGGCATGGTATACGTGATACCTTTGGCTTCCCTTATACTGCAAAGGAGCATATTCATGATACATCCGTCTATTATACTAAGGCGGATTCAGATAATGAGTATGTATATACTTCTAGTTTAGATCCTGTGAGTACAGCCTTAGATTTAATCGAAGCTTTGGACGGAGACATTAGAAATGAAGGTGATGACCTACAAGAGGGTCATGAAATCATTGTGTTCTATGATGCTAAGTCCGCCTATATTATTACAAATACGGAAGGTCAAACCCGAGTTAAGGTGTGTGAGCAAGGAAAGTTGACACAAGAGGATCTAGATATTATTAATGGAACAATGCGAAAGTCTCATGTACTTGATTCCTATGCCTATATGGTTCGCCAAAAGGATAGTGGGGGACGCGATAAATTCTATAATGTATATAATCATAATGCGGCTAGTCCATCTAACCGTTAACTATGAAAATAAAGGGACAATCTTAGGAGGTTAATTATGATTTATATTCCTGATGTACTATTGACGATTTTTTATGCTTGCTTTGGAATTTTCCTAATGTTAACAGCCAATACTGTTATTGATTTCTTTGTACCAGGTAAATTTAGTGAAGAAATCAAACGAGGCAATTGTGCGGTGGCTTGGCTTTCAGCAGGGTCCTTTATCGGCATTGGTGAAATTTTGCGCGCTGTTATCATGTCTCCTGCAGTGACTACAGCTGATACATCTTTATTGCATGGTGTAGTGGCAAGTATCGTATATGCTATTCTAGGTATTATATTATTTGTAACTGGCTATATG
>USAV01000135.1 GCA_900552715.1 uncultured Veillonella sp. | reverse complement strand
CCCTCTAAAGGGGAGATTATTTCCGTTATATTGGCCTTGGTAGGTACGATTTGTTTGATGGGGAATGATAGCTTTTCTTTTGAAAGCTTCCCTCTTGCAGTGCTTGTATGGGGGCTCTTATCTGCTGTAGGCGTCGCTGTATATAGTGTTTCTCCTGTAGATTTACTATATAAATATGGGACTTTACCGATTGTAGGCTTTGGTATGCTTCTCAGTGGTTTTGTGGCGGCTATCTTGTTCCACCAACCAAATTCCTATGCTTTGTGGGATGTATGGACAGTTATTGGCTGTTTCAATGTTGTCTTTCTTGGAACTATCGTATCCTTTAATGCTTATTTAGAAGGGGTTAAACGCATAGGTGCTGTACCAGGATCCATCTTGTCATCTATTGAACCGATTTCGGCGGCTTTCTTTGGATGGGCATTTTTAGACAACCAATTTAGTGCATTAGGTCTAATTGGCATGGCTATGATCATCGCTACTGTTATTATTATTGCTCTTGAAAAACGTAATTAATAATTGAGGTCTCTTTGCTGTATATTGCGGTTTAGAGGCCTCTTTGTTATGATTGTACATAATATAAAAGTAGTTGTTATAGGAGGTTGTATGGAGAAAAAACAATGGAAAGGTATGGCCCTTGCCATTTTAGGTGCCCTATTTTGGGGGCTTTCAGGCACATCTGTACAATTCCTAGAAAATGCAAAGCATATCAATGTGGAGTGGCTACTAGAAGCGCGTTTGCTCATAGCAGGTATATTGACGATAGGACTTGCTTATATAAGGGATGGTAAGCGTATTTTCTCTATCTTTACAGAACCTAAGGATATAGGGAAATTATTAGTATTTGGTATTTTAGGTATTGCTTTATCTCAGTACTCATATTTCAAGGCCATTGCCATTTCAGGCGTCGGTATTGCTACGGTCCTTCAATATGTTGCGCCTACGCTGATCATTATCTATTTGTTTTTGAGATACTTTAAAAAGCCATCTGTACCAGAGTTTTTCTGTATTGTATTAGCCTTAGTGGGAACACTCTGTATCGTCATGCAAGAAGGGCTAGATGTTTCAAACTTTAATGTGCTTGCTTTATTCTGGGGGCTTGTATCGGCAGCTAGTATCTGTGTATATACATTGCAACCTATTGAGCTATTAAAGAAATATGGTACTACATCCATTGTGGGCTTTGCCATGTTTATCTGTGGTATTTTATCTTTAGCTATGTTTCAACAAGTAGAATCGGAAGCCCTCTGGGATGGCATGACCTGGTTAGGATTATTCGCCATCATCATACTTGGTACGGTCGTATCCTTTAATGCTTATATGGAAGGGGTTAGACTCATTGGTGCTATACAAGGCTCTATACTTTCATCATTAGAACCAATCTCAGCAGCAATCTTTGGATGGGTATTGCTAGGGAATCGTTTTACGCTGGTCGGTATTTTTGGCATGATTTGTATCATTGCAACCGTATTCATTATCGCCTGGGATCGACAACGACAAATCAAACGAGAAGTGCTAGAAAAACTGAACAAAGTAGAAATTAACTAGATAAAAAGAACATATATAGATACATAAAGACACATAAATCATGAGATGTAACTCTGTGATATATGTGTCTTTTTTGTGGTTATAAAACAATATATTTTGTTAAGACTGCCTTGAATAATAACTCTATTCTTTGCAACTCTATGTAGATAATATCATCCATGTAAATATAGCAGTGTTTATGTAAATCTTGTATACATGACCTATTTGGTTGACTATTTACGTATCTATTCATATAGTTAATAGGTAAGTACTAATTAATTTTTAGGAGGTTCCTATGTCTGTAAAAGATTTCGTACAACAACGACGTGATGATTTTATCGCTATGCGTCGTGATTTTCATATGTATCCAGAGCCAGCTTGGCTTGAATATCGTTCTGCTTCTAAAGTAGCTGAAAAGTTAATTGCTTTAGGTTATGATGTAGCACTTGGTGCAGAGGTACTCGATTTAGACTCTCGTATGGGCTTGCCTAGCGAAGAGGAGATGAAAGTAGCTATGGCTCGTGCCATGGATGAAGGTGCTGATCCTGAGCTTGTAGAAAAAATGGGCTATGGTAAAACAGCTATCGTAGCAACTATGAAGTTCAGTGATGATGGCCCTGTTGTGGCATTCCGTGCAGATATGGACTCCAATGATGTGATTGAATCTAAAGCATCTAACCATATTCCATCCAAAAATGGCTTCCGTTCTCGCCATGAAAAAGCTATGCATGCTTGTGGTCATGATACACATATGACAATGGGCCTCGGTCTTGCTGAATATATCGCTAAGCATAAAGATGGTTTAAAAGGTACTATTAAGCTCATCTTCCAACCTGCTGAGGAAGGTGTACGTGGCGCTAAAGCGATGGTAGAGGCTGGCGTAGTAGACGACGTAGATTTGATGTTCGGTATGCACATTGGCTTTAACGAAAATTTATCTAACTGCTTCGCTTGTAGTGACCATGGCTTCTTAGCGACTACTAAACTTGATGCCGTATTCCACGGCTACTCTGCTCATGCTGGTGGTTCTCCAGAAAAGGCTCAAAATGCGATGTTGGCAGGCTGTATAGCAGTTCTTAACTTACAAGCAATCGCACGTCATAGCCAAGGCGCCTCTCGTATGAATGTAGGCGTATTTGAAAGTGGTACAGGCCGCAATGTTACACCTGATGTAGCGGTTCTTAAACTAGAAACTCGTGGCGCTACTACAGAGATCAATGATTACATGATTGAACGCACTAAAACGATTATTAAAGGTGCTGCAGAAATGCATGACTGTACCTTTGAAATTACAAAACAAGGTGAAACACCAGCAGGTCGTATTAGCGATGATTTAGCTCATGAGGTTCAATCCATCATTGAACCATTGGGTATTTTTAAAGAGGTGCCATTTGATTATAGTGGCGGTGGCAGTGAAGACTGCGCGTACTTCTTAAACCGTGTGATTGACCGTGGTGGTCGAGCAACATATATGGTATTGGGCTCTGCTATTAAAGCACCTCATCATAATCCATTATTCGATATCGATGAAGAAGATATGTTAAACGGCATTGTTGCATTAGGTACAATTGCAACTCACTATTTAAAATAAGACATATTGATTGAGATATTGTGATGCATACATCTAAACTATAGGTACATAACTATATAGATATATGCATCGAAATATGTATTGAAATATGTATAGTGTGCTATATATTAGATGTAATATGAGTATTAGATTGTGAGGTGTTATATGATTCAACGAGAGCGTTTAGCTAAAGATTTTGATGCTATGGCACAGTTGACTGCACCTGGTGAGGGTATTAATCGTCTAGCTTTCACCGACGCAGACTGGAAGGGACGCCAATATATCATTGACCGCATGACTGATGCGGGACTCACAGTGGAAACTGATGGTTTCGGGAATGTTATAGGCTATAAAGTTGGTAGAAATCCCGATTTACCGATTGTTATGGTTGGTTCTCATACGGACAGCGTACCGAATGGGGGCAATTATGATGGTGTTGTAGGTGTATTATCTGCTATCGAAGCGGTTCGCAGTATGACTGATGATGGTTTTGAACATGACCATACCATTGCAGTAGTAGACTTTATGTGTGAAGAGTCTAGCCGTTTTGGAGCGGCTACATTGGGCAGTAAAGCTATGCGTGGTGAATTGACATTACAAGATTTACA
>USAV01000134.1 GCA_900552715.1 uncultured Veillonella sp. | reverse complement strand
CCTGTAGAAAAACAAGTAGGCTCCGAGGTAATTGGGGCGACTATTAACTTGAGTGGTGCTTTCACAATGGAAGCAAAGCGTATTGGGTCTGATACAATGCTGTCCCAAATCATCAAGGTTGTAGAAGAGGCACAAACCTCTAAAGCGAGCATTCAACGTATTGCTGATATCGTAGCACAATACTTTGTGCCTGCCGTTATTGGCCTCGCTGTATTGACAGGTCTCGTATGGTACTTCATTATGGGCGATTCTATTAATGTAGCGCTCATCAATGCAACAGCCGTGCTTGTTATCGCTTGTCCTTGTGCGCTTGGCCTCGCTACACCAACATCTATCATGGTTGGATCTGGCCTAGGTGCGGAACATGGGGTCCTCATCAAGAGTGCGGAATATCTTGAAAAGGCTGGTAAATTAGATGCCATTGTTATGGATAAAACAGGCACACTTACACAAGGCGTTCTCGATGTAACAGCTTTCAAAAACTATAATGGTGATGAAAGTCGGAATATGGCCCTTATGATGGCCCTTGAAAGTGGTACATCGCATCCAATTGCAAAGGCCATGGTTTATTATGGCGAAGATCATGGTTATAAAGGTAAAGCTGTAGAACTTGAAAGCTTTGGTGATGTACCTGGTAAAGGTTTGCAAGGCGCTTATCAAGGCGTGTCGGTACAACTTGGTCATAGTCGCTGGATGTCTGAATTAGGTTATGATTTAAGTGCCGTCCAAGATGATATTTTACACTATGAAGAACAAGGTGCATCTGTATCTGTTCTCGCTGTAGATGGCATTATCAGTGCCTTATGGGCTGTAGAAGATGAATTGCGTCCAGAAACCATTGATGTTGTCAAAGAATTACATGCTCAAGGTATTGATGTATGGATGCTCACAGGTGATAATCGTCGTACTGCTCAATATATTGCAAAACAAGCGGGTATTACTCATGTAATTGCTGAAGTATTACCTCAAGATAAGGCTAGCAAGGTAAAAGAGTTGCAAGATAAAGGCCTTGTAGTTGGTATGGTTGGTGACGGTATCAACGATGCGCCAGCTCTCGTAACTGCAGATATTGGTTTTGCTATCGGTAGTGGTACTGATATTGCTGTAGAAGCAGCAGATATTGTTCTTGTAAGAAATGACTTGCATACATTAGTACAAGCTGTACGCCTCAGTCGTAAGACAATGACAAATATTAAACAAAATCTATTCTGGGCATTGATCTTTAACTGCATTGGTATTCCATTGGCTGCTATCGGTGCATTAAATCCTATGATTGCAGGCACAGCAATGGCATTTAGCTCTGTAACCGTTGTGGGTAACTCTCTTCGTTTGAAACGAGCTAAGATTTAATTTAATTTGTATCTTATAACATATAATATTTGATAGAGTTGATTAAAGTTTATAAAGCACCTATACCATGGTATAGGTGCTTTATTTTAAATCTGACTATATATTTAAATCCTATGAAATTAGTGTTTTTAGACAGAGTGAGATTTGTTATACTAAATATAGTTATTCAGCTAAAAGAGAGGAGCTAGATTATGAAATTAAAGACGCGCGATATTGTATATATCGGATTTATTGCTGCCTTATGTGCAGTAGCAACAACAATTCGCATCGAAATACCAGGTGGTGCTATGGTTCATTTAGGATCTGCCGCATTATTTACATCATCCATTCTATTTGGTGGTTTATATGGTGGTTTAGGAGCGGCGATTGGCTCCGCATTATTTGATCTTTTTGGTGGTCATACACAGTATATTGTATTCTCGTTCTTTATTAAAGGTATTGCGGGCCTTATTGTTGGCGGTATGACAGCAGGCTATTTGCCACCATCCATTACAAAGCCAACAGCATCCTTTACACGTATTTTGAGTGCTTTAATTATTGGCACAATTTGGACTGCCTTTGGTTATTTCCTTGCATGGTGGTTTGTTCTTGAAAGTGCAGCAGTAGCGGCAAGTAAAATTCAATATTCTTTGATTACAAGTGCAGCTGGTATTGTGGTAGCTATCGTATTGACACCTAAATTGCAATCTGTAGTTCGTAGATTATTTACAAAGAACTAAATAGAGTAACTAATGATAAATTACTAAAAACTATATATTGCTAACTAATAACTAATAACTAATAATCCAAAATTGATCATTAGGCATAAATAAAAGAGTCTCCCTTAACTTATGTATTCAAGTTAAAGGAGACTCTTTTATTTATTATATTAGATTATGTAGTTACTATTCTTACCTAGAAATTACAGAGATCATTTAAATTTTCTGCCATTGTAGGATGTGTGAAGATTTGGTTCTTGAAATATGTATACGGAATGTTGTTATCCATAGCTACTTTAATCATGTTAATCAATTCTTCGGCACTTTGGGAATAGAGTGTAGCACCGAGGATTAAATTGCTTTCCGCATCTACCACAATTTTGAAAGCCCCTTTAAGGTTGTCATTTACATGAGCCCTTGGCATAGTGGCTACAAGCATTTCCTTCGTTTTAACAGTGTAACCTTTATTAATAGCATCCTCTTCTGTAAGACCAACACGAGCGAGTGGAGGTGTTAAGAAGGTGGTGTAAGGAATGTTTTTGCGATCTTTTAATGTATAGTGACCATTACCTGTAAGGGCACCAAATACGATGCGGAAGTCATCGAGAGAAATGTAGGTAAATTGCGGACCACCGTTTACATCGCCTACAGCATATACACCTGGAACGGAGCTTTCACAAGTATCATTTACTACGATTGCACCGCGTTCATTAGTAGTAATATCCGTGTTTTCTAAACCAATATTTGTAGTATTCGGTCTGCGACCTGTAGCATAGAGAACAGCATCAAAGGTATAGTTTTCATTATTATCAGTGATAACAGGCTTGTTGCCGTCATTAGATACAGAATTTAGTGTAACAGAGTTTAAAATAGTAATGCCTTGTTCCGCTAAGTATTCATTAGCTAATTCTTGAACGATAGGTTCTTCGTGTTTTAAAATGTTAGCCTCAATATTGAATACAGTAACTTTTGTACCTAGTTTAGCGTATAGGCTAGCAAATTCTAGGCCAATAGGACCGGCACCAATAATACCTAATGTACTAGGTTGAGGGGATAAATGTTGAATTTCTGTACTATTATAGAAACCTAATGCGGTATCGATACCATCAATGTTAGGTTTAATGGCTACAGCCCCTGTATTGATGATAATTGTGTCACCAGATAAAACAATTTTATCTTCCCCAGCTGTGACATCGATTTCTTTATTACTAATGAATTCGCCATGTCCAGTATATACATCGACATGTTCATTTGTATCTAACATACCGAAGTTTTTATTACGTAAACGAGATGTAACAACCTCTCGTTGGTTTAGTACTTGATCGTAAGATAAGCCTTTAGATGCGGCCACAATCATCGTCTTAGTAGGAATACATGCAATATTAATGCATGTGCCACCATACATGAGTGGATTTTCTTCAATCATGGCAACGGCTTTGCCCATAGAGCCAAATTTAGCAGCCAATGTTTTACCAGCTTTGCCGAAACCTAGGACGATAAGATCATAATGTTTGGTATTCATACAATACCTCCTATCTTTTATATTGAAAATATTAGATATCCTTATTATAGCATATTTGAGTATATATAAAAGTAAAATATGAAAATAATTATCTATAATTTAGATGTTAAGTATTTTTACTTGACACATCTTTTTTTATACTGTACCATATGTAAAGTAATATGACT
Organism: uncultured Veillonella sp.; assembly: GCA_900552715.1. Classification (GTDB taxonomy): domain Bacteria; phylum Bacillota; class Negativicutes; order Veillonellales; family Veillonellaceae; genus Veillonella. The sequence goes on along the minus strand of USAV01000134.1, from coordinate 36 downwards.
TGACAGTGATGGAGGTGGCGAAATGGAAGAACGAGT
>USAV01000133.1 GCA_900552715.1 uncultured Veillonella sp. | reverse complement strand
CTACAACTACAACTACAACTACAACTACAACTACAACTACAACTACAACTACAACTACAACTACAACTACAACTACAATTATTATATTTCATTGAAAGTAGATTCACTATGATGAACTGCTTTCACGAGACATAACTAAATTACGATATACAAACCAGGACGCCACAAAGAATATTGTCGCCGTAGACCAAAACACAGCACCATATCCAAAGGCACGCGCAATAACACCACTAATAACAGGGCCTAAAACATTACCCATCATGGCTACGCTAGATACGGCACCAAAGACAATGCCGCGTCGCTCAACAGGGACGGCCTTGGATATCAGCGTATTTGCAATTGGCGTAATAAAGCCCATAAAGAATCCGGCTATAGCACGGAATACGCCAAGTCCCCATATACTAGGCATTAAGTATTGCAAAATAAATAAAGATCCCACCGCCCATGTAGCAGTAAAGATAATACGAGGCATGGTCAATCGTTGTGTTACCTTACCGATTGAAATGGATGCTAAGGCGCTAAACAAACCAGCCCCAAAGATAATAATCCCTACAATGGTAGCAACAAATTCATCATTCACGGCCATATAGTGTTTGATATAAAGCGGTAAGATGGGACCAATACCAGTAATACCAAAGTTACATAAAAACTGCATCGCCACTAATAGACGAACTCGAGGTATCATGAGAAATGATTTAATCAAAGAAATCTGTGATTCTTGAGCATCTACCTTATGCTTAAACTGAAGATTAGGCATTAAGAAATAAATACCTAACAAGCAAATTCCAGTCAATCCAGAAAATACAAAAAATGGTGCTCTATAGCCTAATAAATCGGCCGCTAATCCCCCCATAAGAGGTCCAAAGACGAGTCCCATTACCATAGAGGCCTGATATAGCCCCATCGCCCATGGCACCTTTTCCTCAGGTGTTATGAGTACAATAATAGCCAAACCGATTGGTACATACCCGCCAACTACACCTTGTAATACCCTTAGGGCTAATAACTGTGCTGGGGTTTGGGTAAAAGCACAGGCCCCCACTGTAACCATTAAGGTAAATAAGATAAACATCATTACCTTACGTGGCCCAAGCTGGTTTGCCTTGCGCGACCAATACGGTGCACTAAGCGCTACCATACACGGCGTTACCCCTGATACAATACCTGCCCACATAGCAGCTTCACCTGGATTATGTAGACCTAACTCTATAAGGAATAACGGAAGGAATGATAGTACCCCTATAATTGTTATTCCCCCACCGATCTGTATAATACAGATTAAATAGATAATTCGTTTCCAAGAAGACTCCATAGTGACCTTCTTTCTTATCAGTATATACTTGCACAAAATAATAGAATATACTCATAATATTATTGTATCGTAAACTACAAAAAAAGACCATCTCTTCCACATATAAAGGGTAGAGATGGTCTCTTTTTAGTTCTATGATTATACGACTTTTATAAGAATAAAAGTACGTATACATCATTTATTTTTGTTTAAACATCCAATAGATGTAGTAAATAACAAGTGCATACGTCACTACATCAAATACAGGCAAGAATGGTACCATTTTAGACAAACGTCCAAAACCATGAACATGAATATTTGCTGCAATGATAGCAATAAGGTTCAAACGATGAATCCAGATTGCTTTTTTACAAGATACAGATTTTGCCATATTGCCTACCCAAGGCGTTAAGTACAATACGGCAAAGATAAGAGCAATAAACATGGCTCCAAGGGAGATATAACCGCCCCAGAATCCTAAGAAGGACTTCAATGCTTTCAAGAAGTATACATACCAATGTGCACATACAAGAACAACACTAACGATACCTACGATGCGATGAACTTCAAACATTTCTTTTGGATTATATCGTTTGATAAACCATTTTGGTCTTGTTGCAATATATGTTAATACAAGCCATGCAACATACGGAATAAGACCTAAGTGAACCTTCCAGTTACCAAATGATCTACCTCCTGTTACATAACCATATTCTACCATTCCCATAAATATTAGGGATAAAACTGCAATCCATATTAAAATATGGTATTTACTCTTAAACTGTTTTTTTACTACTTCTGCCATATAAACCTCACCATTTCTTATACAAACTACCAGTATATATCTAGTTGGCCTAATGTAGCATGCTAACAATTTCAATCCACATAGCATTCTACTTAGAACTTAAAACTAATTAGTTATTAAATCCAGATTCATCCTATAATTAGAACTAGAATTTGAAGTTGAGGTCTGCACGGTAGTAATCATTTACACGGTTACCATCTTGTGTTTTCGCATGGAAGCCATAGTAGGCATTAATACCAATATTTTTCTCTGGTGCGTAAGATGCACCTAATTGCCATGCTTTATAACCTTCATACCGTGTTTTCTTTAATAAATCATTAGATTCATATTTTTGCGTTTTAAATACAGGTGCATTTTTAGCTTGATCGTAGTAATCTAAGCGGATATCCCAAGAGTTCTTCTTGTTAATTTTATAATCACCCCATTTAACGCCTACGTTCCAAATATCGGAATCACTCAAGCCAGATGCTTTTACCCACTCGCCATCAATACCGAATTTACCAACATTATATTTAGCATTAAAGCCATATACATTATCGAACTCGTTATTTTTCTTGCCATTACCCATACGTACATTTGTTGTACCTACATGAGCAAACATACCGCCAAAGCTAAAGCGATCATTAACAGCTACATGAGCATTAATAAGACCTACATCACCATTATCAGCTTTACTAGTCTTAGCAAAACGGCCTGCTGTCATATAACCATATGCACCATTTAATGTAACTTTATCACCTAGCTTCGCTGTAGCGCCTACACCATCAAAGTTAGAGCTATAAATCAAGCCACCGCCAAATTTTTGGGTATAACGACCAGCATCAACTACAACATTTTTACCGAATTTATGCTCTACATATGCTAAATCCCAATTAGCTTGAGCATCTTTAGAACTATCACCTAGTTCAATAGAGCCTGTTGTAATACGAGCTTTTACAGATGTATTTTTATTAACCTTTGCATCTAGGCCTAATCGTACACGGGCTGTAATTTTATCTTCGTAATCATAACCATCGATACCCTCTTTACCAATGTAGTTGATACGAGCATCACCAGTAACCTTTACATTGCCTACGCGGTCTTCCAATTTAGCTACACGCACACCAAGTGTATTCAATTCATTGGAGAACTCATCAGCTAATCGATTCAACATAGCTTGTTGTTCTGCATTAGCACGGTCTTGATTAGCCATGCCTTTCGCAATCATTTGAGCCATTTCGTAACGAGTAATGTTATTTTGGCCTTTGAAAGTACCATCAGGGTAACCATTGATAATACCCGCTGTAGCCAATTGATCTACTGCTTGGTAAGCCCAGCTATCGGACGGAACATCGGAAAATGGGTTAACAGCAAACGCTGTAGCCACACCTAACACAGCTGTCACTGCAAAAGCACTAGTCATTTTACGTTTCAACATAATAAACCTCACACACTAAAAATAAGAAAAATAAAATGAATAGACAATGAATACATGAAGTTAGTTATCATTATCATATATAACATAAAAATAATAACAACTTTCATTAATCGAGTAAAGAGAAAATGTATATCAATCTCACAATCATTTATGCGTCAAACTGATAATATCCACATTTAATTCACTAGGGATAAACATATAAATCATAACCACCCGTAGAACGGGTGGTTTGCTCTGACCCTATAAGGGTCTTTCTCTAGTGGTGGCCCTCTAAAGAGGGCATTGAATGATCTGACAACCACTCTATTACCACTGGCTGCCCCCTACTC
>USAV01000132.1 GCA_900552715.1 uncultured Veillonella sp. | reverse complement strand
GTGGGGATTAGCGAGAATGTAGGCTCTGTAAAAGAGGTGTCTAGTCGTGCTCGTGCTGCCTTAGATATCGCATTAGGTCGCGGTGGTGACCAAGTGTGTATTATGGATGGTGAAAGTACCCGCTTCTTCGGTGGCAATACAGCTGGTGTTGAGAAGAATACGCGCGTTCGTGCTCGTGTAGTATCGCAAGCTTTACATGAGCTTATGCTTGATTCCGATAAAATTCTTGTAATGGGTCACAAACGTGAAGACTACGATGCATTAGGTGGTATTATCGGTGTTGTAGCCATTGCACGTACCTTGGGTAAAGAATTGCGCATTGTGCTTTCAAAAGAAACGAGCGCCATCGATAAAATGGTGACTGTTCTTAAAGAAGATGAGTTCTGGACGGAACATATTATCACCCCTGATGCAGCAAAAGCGTGGGTAGATGCGAATACGCTCACTATCGTATGTGATACGCATCGTCAAGAAATGGTAGCAGCCCAAGAGGCGCTTGAAATTTCTGAACGACGCATCGTTATCGATCATCACCGTCGTGCAGCGGACTTTGTTGAAAATCCATTGCTTACGTACTTGGAACCAACTGCATCATCTACATCTGAGCTCGTAACAGAGCTTGTACAATATGCAGGTGGTGGCGTAAAACTTTCAAAAGCTGAAGCTACAGGTATTTATGCAGGTATCGTATTAGATACGAAGAACTTTATCCAACAAACTGGTGCTCGTACCTTTGAAGCGGCCGCGTTCTTGCGCCGTGCGGGGGCGGATATTGATAAGGTTAAACAATTATTTATTGAAACCTTCGATTCCATCCAATTGCGTGCTAAAATGGTATTTGAAGCCAGTCGAACTGAAGGGATTGCTATTTCCGTAGCACCTGAAGGTTTGAAGGATATGATGGCATTAGCTGCACAAAGTGCGGACATGCTCATCAGTAATGAAGATATTGAAGCAGCCTTTGTACTTTACTCTTTGAATGACGGCGGTATCGGCGTTAGTGCTCGATCCAAAGGCAAGGTAAATGTACAGGTTGTAATGGAAGCCTTGGGTGGCGGCGGTCACAGAACAGTGGCTGGTGCCCAATTACAAGGTATGACGATAGAGGAAGCGAAGAAGGCTATCTTAGAGCATGCTCTTGAAGCCCTTCATTCCGCTGAGAAAGAGGAGGAAGAACAATGAAAGTAGTATTGTTGGAAGACGTTAAAAAGGTTGGTAAAAAAGGCGAAATCGTTGAAGTTAGCGATGCATATGGCCGTAATGTATTAATCAAAAAAGGTCTTGGCCTTGAAGGTACAGCAACTAACGTAAATAATGCGAAACAAAAGCAAGAATCCATCGCTCACAATAAAGCTGTTGCCAATGACGAAGCTAAAATCTTGGCAGCTCAATTGACTAAGGTTGAAGTAACTGTAAAAGTTCGCATGGGCGAAGAAGGTCGTGTATTCGGTTCCGTTACTGCAAAAGATATTTCCGATGCAGCTAAAGCGCAATACAAAGTAGATATCGATAAAAAGAAAATCGAAATCAAAGAACCATTGAAAACATTAGGCGTACATGACGTACTCGTTCGTGTTCATCCTGAGATTACAAGTACTATCAAGGTTAACGTAGTAGCTGAATAATAGTGTTCACCATGCTCTTTGAGTATGGTGAATTCTTTTATCCATAGTGGTTTTGTAAAGGGGATTATCATGGATGTACGCATTCCACCGCATAATCTAGATGCGGAAAAGGCCGTTTTGGGGGCTTTATTAACGAATGGATCCAACTCGGGCGCTGTTGTTGATACAGTGACGAGTATTCTAAAATCTGAAGACTTTTACCGCGATGCGCATCGTATTATTTATGATGCCATCTTAGAAATTGTGCATGCTAACAAGACGGCAGACTTCATTACTGTAGGTGAAGAGTTAGACCGTCGCAAGCGACTCGATGCGGTAGGTGGTCTTGCTTATATTACATCTCTCGCCAATGAATCTGTGTCCTACAATGTAGAGGAACATGCGAAGATCATTAGCGAAAAAGCTCAGTTGCGCCGCCTTATCGATGCAGGGAACAAAATCGTAGGTATGACGTATGCTGGTGAAGATGAACCAACGGCTATTCTCAATAAGGCTGAGCAAATGGTACTAGATGTAAGTGGTCAAACACAGTCTGAATCAACCTTTGCGCCTATTGGTGAGGTAGTATTATCCAATCTAGATAAGCTAAATGCATTGCAACAGCATGATGGTGCTATTACAGGCGTTCCAACAGGCTTTAAGGATGTAGACCATGTATTTAATGGTCTACAAAAATCTGACCTCATCCTCGTAGCAGCCCGTCCTGCGATGGGGAAAACGGCTTTCACCTTGAACATCGCTCAAAACGTAACGATGTTATACGACAAGACGGTAGCGTTCTTCTCTCTAGAAATGGGCAAGGAACAGCTCGTTGGTCGTATCCTCTCCTCCGTGGCAGGTGTAAGCTCTGAAAAGTTGCGCCGTGCGAATATGGATCCAGCTGATTGGGAAAAGGTTATCGCTGCTGCGGATCGTATGAGTAAATCCAAGCTCTTTATCGATGATACGCCGGGCCTTACCGTACAAGATATGCGCTCTAAACTGCGCCGCCTTAAGGTGGAACATGGTCTCGATCTCGTTATCGTCGATTATATTCAGTTGATGCAAGGCCGCAACGGTGGCAAGGGCAGCGAGAACCGTCAACAAGAGGTGTCTGAAATCTCTCGTAACCTCAAATTGATCGCCCGTGAGTTCAACGTGCCGCTTATCGCCTTGTCTCAGTTATCTCGTAGTGTTGAAAGCAGACCAGATAAACGGCCTGTGCTTTCTGACCTTCGTGAATCTGGTTCCCTTGAACAAGATGCGGATATCGTTATCTTCTTGTACCGCGATAAATATTACGATGAAAACTCCGAAAAAGGGGACAATGCAGAAGTCCTCATTCGTAAACACCGTAATGGTTCCGTCGGTACCGTGGAACTCCAATTCATTGGGGAATTAACCCAATTTAGAGACGTGGAATTCCGAGACATGGGGCCGGAACAATAATGAAAACTATCGTGGGGTGCCTATATTGATGGGGCCCGACTTTATTTCGACAACTTAGTTACAAAAAAGCACCACCTATCTCGTGGCTCCAAACGACACGTAAGTCGCCCCTCGATAGGTGGTGCTCTTTTTGTATTACATTAGCAAAATAAGTCCCATCAATATATAATAGAACTAGATAGTTTTCAGTGTATTGCTGGGAAAGGAGCGCGTGATGGATAGCGGCTTAGAGTTTTTTGTATTTTACTTCTGGGGTGTGGCTCTTTGGTTAATACTTAGTGGGTTGTATTTAATTATCAAACGATTTGTATTACGTCGCAATGGAACTCCAGTAACGATTGTGTCTATACTTCCACGAGTTATAAAGGAAATACCATTAGCTCGTGGTATGGATAAATATATTTATGGTTATGATATTAAGTATATCTTGAATGGTGAGACTCATACTGCTGAAAGTGTAGAGTTTTATATTCCTTTTGGACCAATCGGTGGACCTGTAGTTCTATTTAGTCCGACAGGTGTGCTTGCAAAAAATGGAGAAGTAAGTATAGATAATGTAAGGATAACTATTGTGTATGGCCTTGTTTCAATTGTATTAGGAATAGGGGTATTTTTGGGGATGTTGGATTTTGTTAGATAGAAATAAATAGCTATATTTAATAATGTGTTAAATACATAGGCATCTAACATTAGATTATATATCTAGTGTTAGGTGCTTTTATTTTTCTATAAATTTACCTTTATAATAACAAACATATGTTTGAAAATACTCTGTATTTTTGTTATACTAATCATAGAAATTCTTCTTTTCATATTTCTTATAGAGTCTAGTGGTTTAGCGGTTTGAGGAGGTGTTTGTATGGGTTCAGCTGATACGGATCGGATGTATATGTGCATTGATTTGAAGAGTT
>USAV01000131.1 GCA_900552715.1 uncultured Veillonella sp. | reverse complement strand
GTGATCAACACCTTTGATAAGAAACGTTGCTACCTCTGGCGTTCCAGATTCCGCTCTTGGCACAGAGCGGACAATCTGAATGGGATGAAGGTCTGCTTCGAGCGAATTGCGGACATCCTCACTATTTTACTCTTATCAAAAAAATAGTGAGTCAAGCTTGATGTAAAATATAGAATTAAACTTGTATTAAGTGATATTATCACCTCTATGTTATTAATGCCTTAAATTAACATTCTTGTTCCAAATTAATCAGGAGGTATTATGGGTAAGAATAGTCAAAGTAGACGCGTGAATAAGAAAAAGCAGAAAAACGAAAAAATAAGAGAGTTAACTGCAAAGAAAAATAAAATGATGTACATAAAACCTGATATATTCTTTGATGAGTCGGGTAATACCGGCGGAAATTTACTTGATTCAACACAACCTTTTTTCACCTTAAGTTCAAGTAGCATTAATAAACCAGACGCACTTAAAGCATTAGAGCTAACTGGAAGCAAGTCACCAGCAGAAGCTCACTTTAAAACTCTTAGACGTAGAAAATCAGGCCAGGATGGAATTATTAGACTTCTTGAAAGCAAGTACGTCAATGAAGAAAATGTCAAAATCTTTTTGGTCGATAAAAAGTATATGTTAACAACAAAAATTGTTGATATTTTAATCGAAGCATGGTGTTTCAATCGAGGGTTAGATCTTTATAAAAATGGGCAGAATCTTGCTCTATCTAATGTTTATTATTTCTGTTTTCCAGCTTTCTGTGGAGAGGAGAAAACAGATAAAATGTATCAAAAATTTATGAGCATGATTAGAAATCAAACCCCTGAATCTATTGATGAATTTTACACGTCAGTTGATGAGCTAAAGGCATGTTCAAGCGACCAAAGGTTTGTAGACACAATCAATAGAATTAGCATTACCAAAAATGAAATTGATGACATTCTAGAAGATGTTGAAAAAAATACACTAGATCCTTCCATACCCTCTCTCTTCAAGCACTGTATAGAATGGGGTAAATTATATCCCAACGGTTTTTATATTAAGCATGACGATTCCAAAGCGATTACAGAACAACAAGATATTTTTAATAAATTTATGGATATGTCAAAAATTACGGAGGTATATGGATATGATAGAAGGACTTTTGAGTTACCAATTAAAGCTCGCTCTTTGACATTCCATTCATCGCAAGAATATCCTCAACTACAAATCGCAGATATAGTAGCAAGTGCGGCAGCTTATTATGTTAATTGTTTAAAACGAAATGAATTAGATGATTATCTTTTTAAAGAGCTCACAAGAATTAAAATAGATAACTATTTTAAAGATATGGTTATATGGCCTACCACATATGTTACGCCTCAAGAACTAGGAACAGTCTATACCGGTGGACTAAATCCGGCGAATGGAGTTGCAGAGTATCTTTCTCAATATCAATAGCTGACTTCTTGTTCAATTTGGGTCGCATTAGCGGCCTTTTTCTTCCCGCATTTTTCTTGGCCGTACGCTTGATTAACGCACCACAACATAGCAACATCTGCTCCTGGCACTGAGCGGACAAGCTCACTGCGCTAAAGGTCCGCGGTGAGCGAAAAGCGGGCATTAACGCCCAATTAAAGTGTGAAGCACGTATTCACCATACTCAATTTGAATACCTTAATCACTAAATTTGAACCAAACTGAAAATGCCAAGCGTGCTGAGCCATTCTTAAATTGTTTGTTATATTTCAAGCACGACAGAGTCAATAGACAACCTTGAGTTATCAGAAATATCCTCGACAAACTCAGCCCACGTACCTCTCTCGACTCTTCGACTGCAATAATGCGAAGTAGCCCTAATGAAGCCAATAGCGACGTCATACAAATCTTGGATAAATTCTTCTATAATAGCTTCGTTGTTGTCACCGTAGGATAAAAATATAGAGTCACGATAGTTCGCTTTACCACGGTATCTAAACGCCTGAATAAGGAAATTAACTTGTCCTTTTTCTAGTGCGTGATCGCGAACTTTGCGAGCAGCTTTCGTGCGAAAGTTGTCAACACCAAGAGCTTTGAAATCACGAGAAGTTCTCACCCTCTCTTCTGTTTCCCACTTTTTGTAGCCATGAGTCCCCTTTAGATAGGAAACCAGTGCACCATGAGCAGTTTCATTATCATAAGCTCTATCATTCAGGTCGAAACGGTTAGCACCTCTATATGCAGCAATCTCGGCATCAGCAGTGTTTGAAACTAAACTAGTTAGAAGAAGATTAAATGGATATGGGATAAGTTTTTTTTCCGCGATATCTGACTGCCAAACTTTTGCTGTGGCTGTATGTGTCTCTTGAATAGAACCAGAAGATGCTGCAACCATCGCGCTAGCGGAAAAATAGATACTGTAATACCAAGAAATAATAGCTGAACGACATATGTCATATTTATCTTCGACATCTTTATTCATACTTTTCAAAGATGACAGATTATGTAAGGCCATCATTGTGTTCTCAAACACAAGCGTATCAGCTTCACGATTGACAGGTCTACGTTGTACCCGAGCATATAAATCATTTAGTTTATCATCGGAACAAGCGCCACCGTTAACGACTTCGGCAAGGGCCCTCATCCAATTTACAGTCCCCTGAAACGCAAACCGGGGCTCTGCCTGATCACCGGCTTCAAATAGCCTGTCTAATAGCCACTTACTCATGATAAACCCTTGTAAATATGCGGTTATTCAGCGGAAAAATCTGTATCTAAACACGGACTTTTCCACGTTTGTAAATTTAATGTGTGGAACACTACATCGCTTTTGTATAACTGACAACAGCTTATAGGTACAGCCGGGAATTGTATTTGTTATAAATACGGATTAATCCACCTAACAAGTGGTGGCGATACCTTGATCCGGACAAGATATTTTTGCAGTGCAACAACGTCTGCAATTGGCACATAGCGGACAGAAAGCAAGACCCCAAGGTCCGCTATGAGCGATAAGCAGACGTGACATAATCGTATTATCCACCCTTACGAGCATTCCATTCGTCACGGGTAATTTCCCATAGCTCAGAATCCAGAATACCGCTGACATACGCTTTCTTTTCAGTCCTGATGAGCCGCATGCCACTGCTTTCTGAAATACGTTTGGAACGGTTATTGAGAGCCGCTTTCGGCGCACGCAATACAGTCTTATTTAAAGAATTAAACCAATAATCTGTAGCTGCATTACAGGCCTCGCGCATAAATCCTTTTCCCTGATGCTCCGGAGCTAACCAAAATCCTCGATTATTATCCTCAACATCATACAGACAGATTAAACCTACCAGGTTGTCAGGTGTTTCACGATGTCTGATAGTCCAGATCCAAGCGATTCCATTTGCTATATCAGGCAAGGCCACGTTATTGACATAATTCTCGGCACCATTATCCGGATAGGGCCATGGTACTGATGAAACCATGTACCGAACAATCTCCCAGCGAGGATAAAGTTTTTGAATTTGTGAGGAATCATCTGAGGATAATGGTTTTAACAGTAAGCGTTCTGTATAGAGTATAGGTATTGGCATCCGCGCTTTTCCTTCCTGAGCATAGTGTCTATTATTGTTTAAGCCATTAAATAGCTATCTCAATGTAGCTTGATATATAGAAAACATCCATACAATTGGTGGTGCGGTTAACAAAAAGACAGGGGCAGTTTTTGACACAGAACGGACGCTAATCTGCCTTTTAGCTGTACACTCGCAGATCGGTGTACGCATGAAGTAATTTACAGAACAGAGGTCATACATACTCTTGAACTATCGGTAGTACCAATTCTCACTACTAATGCTCATTTCTATCCAGCATATTTGCAACACAAAGCATATAAGGTCATTTTTTAACCAAAACTGTATACCGCCCTAAATCGAACTTGGGATATACATATTTATATCCCGCTTTATGCGATATACCCGCAGATACCATCTGATACGATGAGAATGAAAAATGAGCAGAAAAGAAGTAATTCACTGATTTTAGGCACAAAAAAAGCCACCCTTAGGTGACTTAATTTCGCATATGGTGCCGAAGGCCGGACTCGAACCGGCACGTATTTCTACGGTTGATTTTGAATCAACTGCGTCTACCGATTTCGC
>USAV01000130.1 GCA_900552715.1 uncultured Veillonella sp. | reverse complement strand
ATGATTATGCCAGCACTCTTTGTAGTATTTGCTGAGCACGTAGGTCACTTAGTTGTAACGAGCAACATTGTATCAAAAGACTTGATGAAAGAACCAGGTTTACAACGCTCCTTGCTAGGTGATGGCCTTGCGAACATCCTTTCTGGTTTCTTTGGTGCTACACCAAATACGACATACGGTGAAAATATCGGTGTCCTCGCTATTACTCGTTGCTTTAGCGTATGGGTAATTGGTGGTGCTGCAGTTCTTGCGATGATTATCTCCTTTGTAGGTAAAGTAGCAGCTCTTATTCATGCTATTCCAGTTCCAGTTATGGGTGGTGTATCCATTCTATTATTCGGTATCATTGCAGCATCCGGTTTGCGCATGCTTGTAGAACGCAAGGTAGATTATACAAACCCTGTTAATATGATCTTAACATCTGTTATCCTTGTTGTAGGTCTTAGCGGTGCAGAACTTGCTGTAGGTCCTGTTGTATTGAAAGGCATGGGTCTTGCTACTGTAGTAGGCATGGCAATGAGTATTATCTTATTAATTCTTCAAAAAACAGGCGTTGGTAATGACCAATTGAAAAAAACAGAAGTATAATTCAAGTTGCTGTGAGGCTACCATATAAATCATTGCGTTTATAAGCCCAATTTGTTTTTTACTCCTTATAATAAACGACTACTAGATCAGATGTATATCTGTGAAAGTAGTCGTTTTTAGTTTAGGAAAAACTATGAAAATTATTATGGGATAGAAGTGGAGAGATAAAAAGCTATAAGCGTTGCTTACATTTATTAAAAAGACTTGACATAATTCGTTTACAATAGTAAACTTACATTAAACACATTTGTTTACACTTGTAAACGAAGAGGAGGAAAGGAAAATGAGCACAAGAGAACTTAATACTTATATCACAGATGCTGAATGGGAAGTCATGCGTGTAGTTTGGGCAAATGATCGAGTAACTAGTAAAAAAGTCATTTCCGTATTGCAAGAAAAAATGGACTGGACACAATCCACTATCAAAACAATCTTAGGTCGATTAGTTGGAAAAGGCGTACTAAATACAGAGCAAGAAGGTAGAAATTTTATTTACACTGCCAATATTGAAGAGAAAGAAGCCGTAAGGGATTGTGTAGAAGATATTTTTAACCGTATTTGCAATAAGAAAGTCGGAAATGTAATAGGAAGCATCATTGAAAATCATGTTTTAAGCTTCGATGATATAGATCGACTAGAAAAAATATTAGAGATGAAAAAATCTTTCGCAGTAGAAGAAGTGGATTGCAATTGTCCAGAAGGACAATGCGAATGTCATTTACATCATCATTAAGCATAAGGAGGAATTTAAAATGAATAATGACAACAGATATTCGTCCCATAATCACCATGATTATGACGACATAGATAAGTTAAAACACGAGCATGGAATCACAGATGAACATGGAGACCATAAGGATCAACATCACGACCATCATGCTGGTCATGACCACAGTGGGCACCATAAGAATCAACATCACGACCATCATGTGGGTCATGATCACAGTGGGCACGGAGGGCATGACCACCATCATCACGGAAGCTTTAAGGAACTTTTCTTAAAGTCATTGCCACTAGGAATCGTTATTATGCTCTTATCCCCTATGTATGGATTTGAACTACCATTCCAGTTTACTTTTCCATATTCTGATATTGTAGTAGCTATTTTATCTACTATATTAATTATTTATGGTGGACGTCCATTCTATCAAGGCGCAGTTGACGAATTTAAACAAAAAGAACCTGGAATGATGACTCTAGTTTCTTTAGGTTTAAGTGCTTCATGTTTATACAGTATTTATGCTGTGATCATCACCTACGTAACGGGTGAACATGTGATGGACTTTTTCTTTGAATTTGCTTCATTACTATTAATCATGTTATTAGGTCACTGGATTGAGATGAAAGCTATTGGAGAAGCAGGAGACGCACAAGCAGCATTGGCTAAGTTAGTGCCGAAAGATGCTCACGTTGTATTAGAAGACGATTCAATTGAAACACGACCAGTTGCTGACTTAAAGATAGGTGATTTAATTCGTGTTCAAGCCGGAGAAAATGTGCCAGCAGACGGGATTATCGAGCGTGGCGAATCACGTGTAAATGAAGCTCTTCTAACTGGGGAGTCAAAAGCAGTAAAAAAAGGCCCTGGCGATGAAGTAATCGGGGGTTCAACAAATGGAGAAGGGGTACTTTATATTAAAGTGCTTGAGACAGGTGATCAATCCTTTATCTCTCAAGTACAGACTTTAATTAGCCAAGCTCAAAGTCAGCCTTCCAGAGCAGAAAATATTGCTCAAAAGGTTGCAGGATGGCTCTTCTATATTGCGGTCATTGTCGCACTAATAGCTTTTGTAGTGTGGATGATTATTGGAGATATCCCAATGGCAGTTACCTTTGCTATCACGACCTTAGTTATAGCTTGTCCACATGCATTAGGTCTGGCTATTCCATTGGTCACCGCCCGTAGCACAAGCTTAGGAGCTAGTCGTGGGTTACTGGTGAAAGATCGCCAAGCCTTAGAAATAGCTCAAGATGCAGATGTGATGATTTTAGATAAAACAGGTACTTTAACAACTGGTGAGTTTAAAGTATTAGACGTTGAACTTTTTAATAACAAATATAAGAAAGAGGAAATCATTGCCTTATTGGCAGGTATTGAAGGAGGATCTAGTCACCCAATTGCTCAATCAATTATAAGTTTCGCCGAGCAGCAAGATATACGTCCAGCATCTTTTGATTCTATTGATGTAATTTCCGGTGCTGGAGTAGAGGGGAAAGCAGGCGGGCACCGTTACCAATTGATCAGTCAAAAAGCCTACGGACGTAATCTGGATATGGATATTCCAAAAGGAGCAACTCTCAGTGTCTTAGTAGAAAACGATGATGCTATTGGTGCTGTAGCTTTAGGGGATGAATTAAAAGCAACGAGCAAAGAGTTAATTAAAGTTCTTAAAAAGAACAATATTCAACCAATTATGGCAACAGGTGATAATGAAAAAGCAGCTCAAGGCGTGGCAGAATATTTAGAGATTGAATATAGATCAAATCAATCTCCACAAGACAAATATGAGTTAGTAAAAACACTTAAAGAAGAAGGAAAAAAAGTTATCATGGTAGGTGACGGTATCAATGATGCTCCTTCTCTTGCCTTGGCAGATGTTGGAATAGCGATCGGTGCAGGAACTCAAGTGGCGTTGGATTCAGCTGATGTCATCTTGACTCAATCTGATCCAGGAGATATTGGATCATTTATTGAATTAGCACACAAAACAACTCGTAAAATGAAACAAAATCTCTTTTGGGGAGCCGGTTATAACTTTATAGCTATCCCTCTAGCTGCAGGAATTTTGGCTCCTATTGGTATCACATTAAGCCCTGCATTAGGAGCAGTCCTAATGTCTGTGTCAACAGTCATCGTCGCTATTAATGCTATGTTATTAAGGTTAGATCCCAAAAATAACGGTTAACAGATTGAATGATTGAAACTCCTTAAAGTATCAAGATACAATAGTTTTACAGGAGAAAAAGAGATGTAAGTACTAGCTCTTTTAATACCATGAAAGTTGGTACTATAGAATCTTTATAAATTATTTTTAATATTGTATAATGAGTATATAAGTTGTATAAAATTAATTATAGAGAGGAGGGCCTATGGAGTTTTTAATTTGGATGGCTATAGGGATCGCCCTGATGGCGGTAGAACTCGTTGTACCGGGCGGTATTTTAGGGCTCATCGGTTATTGTGCATTCCTTTGGGGCGTTTTTGTAGCTCTTGGAGAAGGAACGGTAGCGCTGTATGCAGTACTAGGATTAACGGCCTTACTAATTGTCCTTATCATCGTGTTCTTTAATCACTTTGAAAAGACTTGGATAGGCAAATTATTTACCTTAGGGCAACGATCTACGACCAAGGCTGGCTATGTATCTAATGATGTATTAGAGGACTTAGCTGGTAAAGAGGGGGTAGCTCATACTACACTGCGCCCTGCAGGTATTGCTAAAATTGATGGTAATTTGGTAGATGTTGTAACCGAAGGGGACTTCATCGATGCCGGTTCACCGATTGTGGTACTGCGTGTTGTAGGCGG
>USAV01000129.1 GCA_900552715.1 uncultured Veillonella sp. | reverse complement strand
CCACTACCACGTCCTACAATTGAACGCAGCGATTCAGATGAAACTATTTCCTTTGATCGTGAAGAATTGGCAAAAGCTTTAGAGGAATCTGAAGATTCCCATAAGAAATAACCATGTGGGGCGCTTGGCGCCCCATTTTTTCTATCCTACTATGTTGGAGGCAACTATGTTAAAAGTTATGACAATCTTTGGTACAAGACCTGAGGCTATCAAGATGGCTCCTCTTGTAAAAGCATTAGAAGCAGCACCGGATATGGAACCGATTGTAACCGTTACGGCACAACATCGCGATATGCTCGATCAAGTACTAAACTTGTTTAATATTACCCCTGATTACGACTTGAATATTATGAGCCAAGGTCAAACATTGTACGATGTAACAAACCGTGCGTTGATGGGCCTTAAAGATGTATTAGAAGAAGCTAAACCTGATGTGGTTCTTGTACATGGTGATACTACAACTACCTTTGCAGGTGCTTTGGCGTCCTTCTATCAAGAAATTCCTGTAGGCCATGTAGAAGCAGGCCTTCGCACTGGTGATATTTACTCTCCATTCCCAGAAGAGATGAACCGCAAGTTGACTGGTTCTATTGCGACATATCATTTTGCACCAACAGCTAGTTCTGAAAGTAATCTAAAAAAAGAAAATATAAATGCAGACCATTTGTATGTAACAGGCAATACGGTTATTGATGCCCTTGATACAACAGTACAAGAAAACTATGTGTTTGATGATGCTGCTATCAATGCATTAGATCCTGAAAAACGTACAGTGCTTGTTACGACACATCGCCGTGAAAACTTGGGTGAGCCTATGCGCCATGTATACCAAGCTATTCGTGATTTGCTTGATGAATTTAAAGATATTCAAGTGGTCTTCCCTGTACATAAGAATCCTAAGGTTCGCCAAGTTGTACAAGAAGAACTCGGTTCTGTAGAACGTGTTACATTGATTGACCCGCTTGATTACGAACCATTTGCTAATTTGATGGCTAAATCCTATTTGATTCTTACTGATTCTGGTGGGATTCAAGAGGAAGCACCAGCTCTTGGTAAACCAGTTCTCGTATTGCGTGATACTACAGAACGCCCAGAAGCTGTTGAAGCTGGTACTGTGCGCCTTGTAGGTACTGACAAAGACGCTGTACATGCAGCAGCTCATGAATTGTTGAGCAATGCAGAGGCTTATAAATTGATGTCTAATTCCGTTAACCCATATGGTGACGGCAAAGCATCTGAACGCATCATCCAAGCGTTGCGCCATGAATTTTTAGGCGATCCTAATCGTCCTGAACGTTTTGGTAAATAATATGGATAAGGACCTTGTGAAAGCCCTCGCCATGGCAACATCGGCGGGGCTCACACTCGTTTTCTGTATAGGTGGCTTTATTGGGATTGGATATATACTAGATGGTTGGTTTAGAACTGAACCATTATGTATGGTTATATTTGGTCTTATTGGAGCTATAACAGGCTTTTATATGTTATATAAACAAGTTAAGTAGTGAGGTATATATGAATCAATATATTAAATTCATAGTGCGTGTGCTACTAACTTGTTTTTTTATTGCCTTTTTAGGCGGTATAATACAAGTTTTATGTGGCTTAGAAGTGTATCTATGGGGATGGCTTTGGGGCATTTTTATAATGGTACTCTACTTGCTTAGCTTGGCTTTGCATGGACAATCTATTGTGTCAGGAGACCCTTATAAAGCCGTACGTAAAGCTCGCAGGCAGATGATATGGCGTCTTATGTTAGTAGGCTCTTTGGTCGTCTTAGGATTAAAAATACCTGGTGTTGAAGCT
Source organism: uncultured Veillonella sp. (assembly GCA_900552715.1). Lineage (GTDB taxonomy): Bacteria > Bacillota > Negativicutes > Veillonellales > Veillonellaceae > Veillonella. The sequence continues at coordinate 2,382 of USAV01000129.1, read as the reverse complement.
GTTAGCATGTTTATAGGTATTGCACTCATACAACCGGCATTATATGTGGTGTATTGGTGGCTTAGTCGGCATTTCTGACCCCGTAAGTAGCAGTAAGAATGATAAGTGTATACCGATAATGCATTATACACAATGTGATTATGAGTAATTGGAATTGTTTACCTTGTAAGTGTTGATTATATATCTATAACGATGTATGATGATACATATATAATATATTTATATTAATTGTAAATATATAAGGTTTTTATTATGACTATGGAAGGGGTTGAGAACGTGGAATTACATGCGGGACACCATGAGGTCGTGCAGTGGTTGGGGTTAACATTTAATATTGATACCTTGATTGCTACATGGGTTACTATGGCTATTGTAATACTGATAACAGTACTAGCCACCCGGGGACGAAAATTGGTGCCTGTAGGCTTGCAAAATATAGTTGAATCTATATTGGAAGGCTTAGAGGGGCAATTAGCTCCGAACTTAGGTCGTCATTGGCCGATGGTGAGTTCCTTGTTATTTACGTTTTTCTTATTTATTTTTGTAGGAAACGAATTAGGTTTAATGCCTACGCTTAAGGCTTTAACATCACCAACATCCGATATTAATACTACTGTTGCATTAGCTCTAAGTAGCACATTGGTAGTATGGGTTATGGGGATTAAAGTTAAAGGCTTATCCTATTTCAAGCATTTCGTACGACCTTATAAGGCTTTGCTAATACTGAATATTTTTGAAGAGATTGCTAGACCTGTTACACTTGCCTTCCGTCTATTTGGTAATATCGTAGCTGGTGAAATTCTGTTAGAAGTATTGTACAATTTGCCTTGGTTTGTACCGGTACCATGGGTATGGATTGCTTTTAGTTTATTTATTGGTATTATTCAAGCCTTTATTTTTACCGTTCTTACTGCCTCCTACTTGGGGATGGCTCTTAGTGAGGAACATTAATTTTTTACGGAGGATATATTATGGAAGCTCAAGGTTTATTCGCATTAGCAGCAGCAATCGCAGTAGGTTGTGGTGCCATTGGTGCAGGTATCGGTGACGGTCTTGTATCTAGCAAAGTAATTGAAGGTATTACGCGTCAACCTGAATTGCGTGGTCAATTGATGTCTACTATGTTCGTAGCGATTGGCTTGATCGAAGCGATGCCTATCATCGGTGTAGTAGTAGCATTTATTTTGTTATTCAGATAATAACGAGGAGGAATAACCTTGGTTGACTTAAGCCTTGGAACGATTCTTGCTCAAATGTTGAACTTTTTTATATTAGTTTGGCTATTAGCTCGTTTTGCATATAAACCATTATTGGCTATGATGACAGAACGTAAAGAACGTATTGCTAAAGACTTAGAAGCTGCAGAAAAAGCTCGCGTAGAGGCAGAGGGCTTTAAAGCTGATTATGCTGCTCAAATTGCTAAAGCACGTCAAGAAGCACAACAAATTGTTGAAAAAGCAGTTCAAGAAGCAGAAAATACAACACGCGAACAATTAGCGACAGCACGCGAACAAATTGAACAAGAAAAAAATCGTGCTCGCCAAGATATTGCAATCGAACGTGATCGTGCTATGAATAGTTTACGCAATGAAGTGGTTTCTTTGTCTGTAGCTATGGCTGGTAAAGTTGTTGCTAAAGATATGAACAGCGAAACTAATACAAAATTGATCGAAGACGCTATTCGTCAACTTGATAGTAAAACGATAGGGTTGTGATACGATGAGCATAGAAATTGTAGCAGATAAATATAGTTCGGCTATGTTTGAATTAGCTCAAGAACAAAATAAGTTGGAACTCATGGAGGAGCAATTAGGTTATGTAGCATCCGTAATGGTTGATCAACCTGAGTTGCGTTCATTTCTAGAGAATCCAATCGTTACAGAAGATGCAAAGATTAAGCTTATTGGTAAAATTTTTGACTCTAGTATCGATAAAGTTGCTCTACACTTTATTTATGTGATGATTAAGCGCGGTCGTTATCGCTATATAGCATCGACTATCGAAGCGTTTATTAAGAAATCACGTGCAGCACGTGGTATTTTGGAAGCTACTGTAACAGTAGCTGAACCAATTACAGCTGATGTAGAAGCATCTGTACAAGCTAAACTAAGAGAAGTAACAGGAAAAGATGTCATCTTATCTGTGCGTCAAGATCCATCCATTATGGGTGGTATCGTTATCCAAGTAGGGGATAAGCGCATCGATGGCTCTGTAGCTCGCCGTTTAGAGGAATTAGAAAAATCTTTATTAAGAACGAACTCTATTAGATAGGGGTGAATGGGTATATATGAAAATGAAGCCTGAAGAAATCACTGCTATAATTAAACAGCAGATTCAGGACTATGATGTTGACCTCAATGTCGATGACGTGGGTACTGTTCT
>USAV01000128.1 GCA_900552715.1 uncultured Veillonella sp. | reverse complement strand
GACATTGTCATCACCGCAGGTACCCAACAATTACAAGAAGGGACGGCGGTTAGTCAATGAAACAATTTAACTTAGCCGAATGGGCCCTCAAACATAAGTCCATTATCTACTACTTCATGGCTGTGCTCCTCACCTTTGGTATCTTCTCATACAACCACATGGGACGTATGGAAGACCCAGACTTTACAATGCGCACTATGGTGGTCGGCGTTGCTTGGCCGGGGGCTTCCCCACAAGAAATGTCGGATCAGGTAACGGACAAATTAGAAGAAAAACTGCGCGACCTACCTGGCGTCGATTATACGAAATCTTTCACAGATGGCAGCAAATCAGTTATTTATATTAATCTGAAAGAAAATCTACCATCCGATAAAATCCGTCCCGCTTGGGAAGAAGCGCGGAACATGATCAACGATGAATGGAAGTCATTACCACAAGGTGTTCAAGGACCGACCATCAACGACAGATTCGATGATGTATACGGCATTATCTACGCCATTAGCGGCGATGAATTCTCGTATGAAGAAAAACGACAACAAGCAGAAGACTTAAAACGTCAATTGTTATCTGTTCCAAACGTTAAGAAAATCAGCCTCATTGGGGTTCAACAACAAACCCTTAATGTAACGATTAATAAGGATAAACTGGCATCCTATAAAATCAGTACACAACAACTATTAACGGCTATCAAACAGCAAAGTATGATGGTTCCAGCTGGTATGATTACGACGGATACGAATAATGTATATCTCCGCGTGAACGGCCTATTCGATAGTCCACAAGCCGTACAAGATATGCCAATTCGCATCAATAATCAAACCTTGCGCCTTGGCGACATGGCTGATGTAACCATGACCTACCAAGACCCTAGCAATCCTCAATTCTACTATGAAGGCAAGCCAGCTATCGGTATTGCCATCTCCATGGATGCAGGTGGCAATAATATAGAATTTGGTGAAGCTATCGATAAAAAGCTAGCAGAATTGAAGAAAACTATTCCTGCAGGCCTTGAGCTCGATCAAGTATCAAATCAGCCACATATTGTTAAAGAATCCATTGGCGATTTCTCTCAATCTCTATTTGAAGCTATCGCCATCGTATTGCTCGTAAGCTTTGCATCCCTTGGCTTGCGTACAGGTGTGGTCGTAGCCCTCACGATTCCTGTCGTTGTGTCTACCACATTCATTTTGATGTATGAAAGTGGCATTTATCTGCACAAGGTTAGTCTAGGTGCGTTAATACTGGCTCTAGGCCTCCTCGTAGACGATGCCATCATCGTTGTAGAAATGATGAGCGTTAAGCTCGAAGAAGGTTGGGGTCACTTTAGATCTGCCACCTTTGCTTATCAATCGACAGCATTCCCTATGCTATCTGGTACGCTCATTACCTGTGCTGGCTTCTTACCATTAGCACTCGCAGAAGGCATGGTAGCAGAGTTTACAAAATCTCTATCCATCGTTGTATTTATGGCGCTCATCCTATCTTGGTTCGCCTCTGTTCTCGTCAGCCCTGTTCTCGGTTATAAAATCATCGAAAATAAGGCTCCAAAACCTGAATCAGAATGGAATAAACGAGACCGTATCATGCACAAGCTCAGTGTTACATTCTATGATAAATTTGAAAAACTATTACATTGGGCTTTAGGCCATCATAAGGTAGTATTACTCATCACCTTAGGTGCCTTTGTGTTCTCCCTACTTTCACTACCATTGATTAAACAGGAATTTTTCCCATCATCAACGCGTAATGAAATCATAGTATCTATGCAATTCCCTCAAAGTTCGTCCATCGAGTACACAGCAAATCAAGCTAAAATCATCGACGAACACTTACAAGGTAACGAACATATTTCAACCTTTACATCCTACATTGGACAAGGTTCTCCACGTTTCGTCCTCACCTTGGAACCTGAATTGCAACGGAACAATTTCTTGCAGTACGTTATCGTTACTAAATCCTTAGAGGATCGTGATAAACTATACAATGAATTGACGCCATACTTAAATGAAGAATTCCCATCTGCCCTTGTAAATACTCAATTTGTACAAATTGGTCCACCATCTAAATATCCAGTTATGCTCCGCGTTTCTGGACCTGATCAAAAGGTGGTAAAAGAAATTGCCAATAAGGTAAAAGACAAGATGCAAGGCGACAAGGACTTACATAACATAGCCTTTGACTGGCCAGATACGGAACCAGTAGCCAATGTTCATATCGATCCTAATAAGGCTCGCCTACTCGGTATCGATAGCTATGCCGTATCCTTACACTTGCAAAGTCTATTATCCGGTACAAAATCTGGGGAATACTACGAAGGTAACCAAACAATTCCTGTGACATTCCGTTTAGGAGATAATGAACAACACAACTTAAGTGCTCTGTCTTCCTTACCAATTCAAACAGGCAATGGTTCCTACGTACCGCTTAGCCAAATTGCAACCATCACCATGACTCAAGAGGATGGTATCATCTGGCATCGCAACATGATGCCAACCATCAGCATTCACGCTAATGTAAATGCTGGCGTCTTAGGCAATGCGAAAACTAAAGAAGTGTATAAATCCTTACAAGACATTCGCGATTCCTTGCCTACAGGATATACCATTGAACTTGATGGGGCCGCAGAAAAGAGTGTAACAGCTGTACAAAATCTGTTAACACCAATGCCGATTATGCTCTTTGTGATCATGACAATCCTCATGTTCCAATTAAAGCGTATCGCCCTCATGTTTATGGCCTTGCTCACAGCGCCTCTCGGATTAATCGGCGTCGTATTGGCTCTGAATATTACGAGAACGCCATTGGGCTTTATGGCTATTCTTGGCATCATTGCCCTATCGGGTATGATCATTCGTAACTCCATTATCTTGTTAGACCAAATCGAAATCCATAAGGCAGAAGGACAAAAACCTCGTGAAGCGATTATCAACTCCGCTACACTTCGTTTCCGCCCTATCATGCTCACCGCTATCGCAGCGATTTTAGGCATGATTCCGCTCATGGGATCTGTATTCTGGAGCCCACTTGCTATCGCCTTCAGCGGCGGCCTACTAGTGGCAACAGTGCTAACACTCATCGTACTACCAGTTATGTATGCAACATGGTATAAGATAAAATAAAAAATTCCCCCTAATATAGTTTTAACACTATTATTAGGGGGATTTTTATTACCTATTAAACTACAACGGCGGTACCATTACATGTAACCATGAGCATACCGTTTTCTGCACCTACTGTGCTGTATTGGAAGGATACGCCGATAACAGCATTAGCACCCAATTTAGAAGCCCGTTGAGACATTTCATCAAGGGCTGCTTGACGAGCTTTCATCAAAGAATCTTCATAGCTGCCACTACGACCACCAACAATGTCGCGAATACCAGACATAAAATCTTTCACAAAGTTACGGCCTTCTACGACCTCACCAAATACAATACCTTTGTACTCTTGTACAGGTTTATTTTCAATATGCATAGTTGTAGTAATAATCATAATTGTATCCTCTCTAATTGACTACAATATATTTTGATTAATTATAGCAAGGCTTTTACAGAAATACAATCATAAAAAAGACCTGTTCACTATTTCATAATGAACAGGTCTAATTATGTTATTATTTATCGAAATCGCGGTCTAGGTTAACCTCTTTCAATGGAACAAGTTTTGTTTTCTTGATGTATTTGTAACCTAAGTATACTGCGAAGAAGATTGGCAAGCCAATGTACGCAACGGATACGCCGTACCAGTCGATTGTATCGCCTGTGAAAGCAGAGTAGTTTTGACCAGCAATGATGATGACGCAAAGAATGAACGCCAAAATTGGGCCAATTGGGAACAACCACGCTTTGTAAGGCAATTCACTAAGATCTCTACCTTGTGCAATGAAGGCACGACGGAAGCGATAGTGAGATACAGCGATACCAACCCATGCGATAAAGCCGCAAAGACCGGAGATATTAACAATCCAAGTATATGCAGTACCTTCGCCGATAAAGCTTGTAAGGAATGCAAATAAACCGATTGCTGTTGTTAAGATTAACGCTGGCACTGGAACGCCACGGCTATTAAGCTTAGCGAAGATTTTTGGTGCTTGACCTTCTTTAGCGAGTGCGTAAAGCATACGCGTAGAAGAATATAGACCAGAGTTACCAGCACTGAGTACTGCCGTTAAGATGATAGCATTGATGAAGCTAGCAGCAAAGGCAAAACCAAAGCGGTCAAATACGAGTGT
>USAV01000127.1 GCA_900552715.1 uncultured Veillonella sp. | reverse complement strand
ATAATAAAAATTTGTAGTTACTCAAAACATAAATTTATAGTTATTCAATACATACCTTTTTAACACAAAAAATTTTATAGTAAAAAAGTTGAGTTGGTATATAAATATATACCAACTAATAAAATTTACACATAAAAATTTTCACATAATTTTGTTTTGAAATAACTAAGCCAAAAAATATAACTCAAGTAAACTAAAATATAACCAACCTAAAAATTCAATCTGCTAATTGAAATAGTTAAGCTAATAAAACAGATAATACATGTAGAACAATAACACTAATAACTTTTAGGATTAAAATATATTTTGATATAGCTTTAAGTTATACCAATTTACTACTAAATTATATGAGAATACAGGCCCTATATGCTTTGACAGGCATTGGTGATATCTATATACTATTAAATAGATAGTAATTATATTTATAGGCATGAAAAAGATCATTATAAAGATTGATTTAATCTATAAACAATATACTAATATTAAGTACACGCTCTACGGATACGCAGAGCTTTTTATTTTGAAAAGGAGGCGTTTCCATGCCCATTTATAACGGAATGCTTCCTGCCATCGATAAAGCAGAAGTAAAACGATACGCAGGACTTCGTCATGCAGAGGATTTTCCTCAAAATTATGTAGACGAAGCATGTAAAGAAATCCAGTTATTAGCTACACCTAAAGGTGTATATCAAGAATATGATTATGATGCTGAAACAAAGACAATTTTGAGCAATCCACCGCTTAAAATCGAAGGTTCCATCATTGAAAAACATCTAGAAAAGTCTACAAAGGTCTATGTATTAGGCGTAACAGTAGGTGAAGATGTAGAAATTCGCAGTGAACAGTTATTTAAACAAGGTAATTACACTGTAGGTTTGTTACTTGATGCAGCGGCTACAACAGCAGTAGAACAAGTAGCAGATCAAGTAAACGAAGTTATCAATACAATTGCTAAAAAGCAAGGCTATAAACCAACATGGCGCTTTAGCCCTGGCTATGGTAACTGGCCATTAGAAATTCAACCACAACTAGCTAAAATCATCAAAACAGAGATGATTGGCTTACAAGTAACAGAGAATTATTTATTGTTCCCACGTAAGTCTGTAACAGCTATCATTGGTTTGATGCCAGCTAACGAAGACATCAAAACAAAACGTGGTTGCACATCTTGTTCTCAAAAGGATTGTGCATCTCGTAAACTACCAGAAAAGGCGACTGTAACGTCTAATAACGAAGGTGAAGAGGGCTGTAACAAAACAACAGCCGAAGCCTCTGGTATCGCTATGAAAGGCCAACCAACAGAATAATGTTTCACGTGAAACATTATAAAATTTAGGATGATAAAGGAAGATGTTTATGTATATATTTGACGGTGCTATGGGCACAATGCTTCAAGCTGCAGGCTTAGAAGAGGGCTATTGTCCAGAATTATTTAACGTAGAAAAACCAGAAGTAGTAAAGAATATTCACGCTCAATACTTACAACACGGCAGTGATGTTATCACTACAAATACATTCGGTGCTTGTGGTCTCAAATTAGAAGATTACGACTTACAAGATCGTGTAAGAGAAATTAATATTGCCGCTGTAAAGGTAGCAAAAGATGCTATTGCAGAGTTTAAACCATCTGCTCGTGTAGCTGGTTCTATGGGTCCTACAGGTCGTTTCTTACAACCATTGGGCAACATGAGCTTTGACTCTATTTATGACACATACCGCGAACAAGCTGAAGCATTGATTGAAGGTGGTGTAGATTTCATTATTATTGAAACTATCATCGACGTACAAGAAATGCGTGCCGCTTTATTAGCATCTCTTGATGCACGTGAAGCAGCAGGAAAGACAAAAGAAGATGTACAAATCATCTGTCAATTTTCTTTCAGTGAAGACGGTCGTACTATTACAGGTACACCACCAGCAGTTGCAACTACTATAGTAGAGGCTATGGGTGCTGATATTATCGGCATTAACTGTTCCCTTGGACCTGAACAAATCACACCTCTTATTGAGGAAATTGCAAGCGTAACAAACTTGCCTATTATCTGCCAACCAAATGCAGGTATGCCACAATTAATCAACAAACAAACTGTATTCCCACTTACAGCAGAAGAAATGGGTCCATTGATGCTTCCAATCGTAGATGCAGGTGCAAGCTATGTAGGCGGCTGCTGTGGTACAACACCAGCTCATATTCAAGCAATTTCTGACGCTGTAAAAGCACATACACCTAAGGAACGTGCTCATGTAAAACCTAAAACAATCATTACGAGCCGTACTAAATTGTTAGAATTAGGTCACAATACAAAACCTCTTATCATTGGTGAACGTATTAACCCTACAGGCCGTAAAGTTTTGGCTCAAGAGTTACGCGATGGTTCTTTCATCCGCGTAAAACGCGATGCTTTGGACCAAGTAGAAGCAGGTGCAGACATCCTCGACGTAAACATGGGTGTAGCTGGTATGGACCAAACTCCATTGATGGAACGTGCTATCTTCGAATTATCCATGCTCGTTGAAACGCCATTGTCCATCGACACATTGGACCCAGCAGCTATGGAAGTAGCTCTTAAAAACTATCCAGGCCGCGCTCTTATTAACTCCGTAAATGGGGAAGAGGAGTCCATCACTCACGTTATGCCATTGGCTAAACGCTATGGTGCAGCTTTACTTTGCTTGCCAATCTGCAGTGGTGATTTGCCTGAAAAAGCAGAGGACCGCGTTGCTTTAGCTGAAAGCATCGTAAATCGCGCTTATGGTTATGGTCTTCAACCACATGACTTATTACTTGACCCATTGGTATTAACACTTGCTAGCGGTGAAGATAGTGCACGCCAAACATTGCGTACATTACAGTTATACAAAGAGAAATTTGGCTTCCCAACAGTAATGGGCTTGTCTAACATCTCCTTCGGTATGCCTCAACGACCTTACTTGAACGGCCAATTCTTAACAATGGCTTTGGCATGTGGCTTAACTACACCAATTATGAACCCATTAAACTATCCAGCTAAAAAAGCGTTCGTATCTAGTACAACATTATTAGGCTGGGATCCAGGTTCTGCAGAGTTCATCAAAGAATACGGCTACGAAGACGAAACAAGTGCTCCTGGTAATGCTGCTCCAAAAGGTCCTGAAAAGAAATCCTTCGACAGCAATGATCCATTGGCGAATATCCGTGCTTGCGTAGAACAAGGCGAAAAAGAAGCCATTGTTGATCTTGTAAAAAAAGCGTTAGCTGACGGCATGGACCCATTAGATATTACGAAAAAAGGCTTATCTGAAGCGATGAACGTAGTAGGGGATAAATTTGGTTCTGGTAAATTATTCTTGCCACAAGTAATGCTCGCTGCTGAAACAATGCAAGCTGCTTTCAACACAATTAAAGAAATCATTCCTGCTAGTGAAAGCTTAGATAAAGGTACAGTCGTTGTAGCTACTGTTAAAGGCGATATCCACGATTTAGGTAAAAATATCGTAGCAGCCTTGCTTGAAAACAATGGTTACAAAATCGTCGACCTAGGTAAAGACGTTGATCCAGAAGTCATCGTTCAAGCGATTAAAGACAATAAAGCAGCTCTCGTTGGTATTTGTTCCTTGATGACTACTACAATGCCTCAAATCGACAATACCATCGCTGCTATCCGCGCTGCAGGCCTTAAAACTAAGGTCATGGTTGGTGGTGCCGTAGTTTCTCAAGACTACGCAGACCAAGCGGGTGCAGATATCTACGCTAAAGATGGTATCGCTGCCGTTAACCACGCAAATGATTACTTTGAAACATTAGAAAAATAATTTCTAATTTACATGACACAAAACAAGGTGAAAGCTCATCTTAAAAACTTATTTTGATGGTGAAAACCACTTAAAAGATTAAACCAGATAAGCTTTCACCATATGTATAGATCAAGAGGTACATGATGACATTAAGAGAGAAACATCAACAAGGGAAATTCACTATCACTGTTGAATTAGACCCACCAAAGAGCAGTTCTGCTCAAAAAGTATTCGACCAAGCAGCCCGTTTAAAAGGTAAGGTTGACGCTATCAACATCGCTGATAGCCCTATGTCCAAAATGCGTATGAGCCCAATTTCCTTGTCTTATTTGTTACAACACAATAAAGAGATCGAAACTATCTTCCACCTTACATGCCGCGACCGTAACATCATCGGCTTGCAATCCGAATTACTTGGTGCTGCAGCACTTGGCGTAAATAATATCTTAACCCTTACTGGTGACAAACCAGACAATGGGGACCATCCATTTGCACAATCCGTATTCGAAGTAGACTGCATGGGCTTACTAAATATCGCTAAAACTTTGAA
>USAV01000126.1 GCA_900552715.1 uncultured Veillonella sp. | reverse complement strand
CAGAGAAAAAGATAAATACCTTAATCTCTGTCTTTATGCCTTCAAATAATCGTTGCCATCGGTTCATCATTAACCCCTAACTGTTCGTTCATATAACGTAACTACTCTATATTACCTAACTGTAATTATGTTGGATATTTCTTACATTTAGGTCCCTTACATCGCTTGCATTTACCGCATCCGCGGTCGATAGTCCCTGCACTGGCTGATTTCTCAGCACTAGTACTCTCCTGAGCCTTCTTAGAGGCCTTACTATTCCATACGGAAACTATCGTTTCTACTTTTTTTCGGATCCATCCTTTTTGGATTTTTTATCCTTTTTCTTGTCTTTTTTCTTATCTTTTTTACTGAAAGTATCAGCTAAAAAGACTGTTTTTAACTTGTCATTTAAGACTTTAAGCTTCTTTTCAGCCTTGTCTTTCTTTTTCTTTAATTTATCTTCAGATTTAGAATTTTTATCTTCTTTGGACTTTTTATGTTTTTTGTCCTTTTTATCCTCTTTAGACTTCTTGTCATCCTTAGATTTCTTGCCTTCTTTAGATTTCTTTTCGTCTTTGGATTTTTTTTGGTCCTTAGATTTATTAGACTTTTCGTCAGTCCCATTGATACGCGCCCATTCATCATCTACGCGTTTCAATTGCTTTTTAAGAAGCTTTTCCATCTTTTTATTGGCTTTATCGGAATCTAGGCCAGCTTTGCCGAACAACAAAGCATTTACCGCAGTATACGGATCAATAGCGGATAAATCATCTTCGTCCTCTATATCATCATCGAATTCATCATCTGAGAATTTATTAGATACCTTATCATTTTTAGATGTAGTACTATCTGTTTGATTAGTATTATCCTTACTGTTACGAGATTTTTCTGTATTCTTAGATTCTGAAAGCAACACAGAATTTTCTGTATCAAATGGATTTTCTTCATCTAAGTGATGGACTTCTAAACTTTCAACACCATCTAATGGATTAACATCCATATGCTCTACAAGTGCTTCATCAAGGTCAGACACCTCATGTTTGGAGCTTTCACCAGAACCTGTAAACAGACCACCCATAGAATGTAATTCGTTCAATTTAATATGATTCATGCCCACTGTAGAATCGTGCTGTACAGGAATATCGGATAATTGAACCTGTTCCATAGCGTACACATCGTTATTATGGCTAGCACCCTTACCAAGATACGATTTATCAGCAATGATGATATCATCTTGATCGTCGCCTAACACATTGCCAAATAAATCCTCTTCAAGAGAATCATAGGTATGCAACATGGACATTCGTTTTTGAACCTCTTCAATTTGATTCCATAAATCAACGAGAGAGGATGTATAGTATATGCGTTCCTTAACCTCTAAATAAGCTTGGTAAACGATGGCCAATTCTGACTCATTGAGCCCCTCTTCGGCACCGATTTCTTCAATCATTTGTTGGATCTGTTGATCTCGATCATAACGTTTAATTAAGGCCTTGCGAATACGTTCAATCAATGCTATATCGATGATTTCCACGGTTACCTCCAGTCTTCAATACACTCAGCCCTATCCACTAACTTAGTGCATACGAATCAATGTATAGAACCGTAAAAAATAATTTGATTTTATAATCTCTAATATATTATTATAGCAGAATTTATCTGCTTTTTCCTTAATAATCTAGGTAAAAGTCCCCTAAAATAAGTTTACTGAATATACTAAAATTCGTTCCTTCTCATCATTTTCTTCAAAGAGATCACTGCAATCAATGGGTTCTTCCTGTTCCAATCGCACATGGTTATTCAAGAAGTTTTCTACCTCTTCGTTGACGTAGTAGAAAAATAGTCTAATCTCCCGCGGATGATGATACAAAGAATCAAAGATATTTCCTAAAACCCGTTTAATCGTATGAAGCGCAAAGGGATTAAAGAAAAAACAACAATCTGCTTGATCTGGCAATTCATAGAGCGCCGCATCACCATGCACAAAGCTTACACGATTGCGAGCAGCTGGGCTTTCACCATTAATAAGAGCCCTTTCATAGAGGCGTTCATCGTATTCGATGCCGATGGAGTGACAACCCGTTTGGTATGCCATAAAAATGCTGACACGACCCTTGCCACTGCCATAGTCGATAAGGGTATTTTTCTTGCGAATATGACCGCTATTTGCCAAGCGCTCTAGCACACAATAATCCGTCGGCTCGTAAGGATGATGCTCCGTATCAGACCGACTATCATCGCGGCCTGCTGTCTTTATTTGTAAAACCTGTTCCCATTCCTGTTCACTTGTCATAAATCTAATCCTATCATGAGGTCCAATTTATATGACCTAATAATTAATACTAATCTTAATTTATATACATACTATACCCTTATTAGAGCCATATTTACAAATTAAAGGCAATCATATATTATATTAATCAAGGAAATCAATAGTTATAACATTTTAATGCATTCAAATGGAAAATAGGGTGGCAGCCCTGCTTTTTCTGTGCTAGTTACTGACGGAAATATCTATCTAGCCATTTGCAAATGTATTGACACAAGAAAAGCACCCATTAGGGTGCTTTTCTTGTATACAAACATTTATTGATGCTAATATGGTATACTAAAGAGTAACATTTCTATTTTCTCATGTGCAGAATATAAAAGGAGAATCTATTTACATGGACAGTGATCTGACCTTAGATTTTATAATTATCATCGTATTAATCATCGCGAATGGCTTATTCTCTATGACGGAATTGGCCATCGTCAATGCGAAGAAACGAAAATTAGAGGAAATGGCCGAAGCGGGAAACGAGCGTGCTAAAAAAGCCTTTGAATTAGCAGAAAATCCAAACGAGATGTTCTCTACTATTCAAATTGGTATTACCCTCGTTGGTATCTTAACTGGTTTATATTCTGGTGCGACCTTCTCTGGCCCTTTAGAGGATATCTTAGTGGCAAGCATTCCAAGCATCGAGCCCTATGCTGCATCTATTAGCTCCTTCCTCATCGTTGCTATCATCACCTATTTATCCCTCGTTATTGGCGAGCTTGTGCCGAAACGTTTGGCTTTAAATAGTCCTGAAAGCATTGCTGTTGTAGTATCTAAACCGATTTACTGGTTATCGGTAGCATTAAAACCTATCGTTAGCTTCCTCGGTGTTTCCACAGAATTCCTTTTAAAATTACTAGGCGTTACTGTAAAAGAAGAGGCGCCTGTTACAGAGTCTGAAATCAACAAAATGCTCACCGAAGGCGTTGCCATGGGTGCTTACGAAGAAGAGGAACCTATCCTCGTAGAAAATATCTTCCACTTGGCAGATATGAACGCTGGTGACATCATGACACCTCGTACACAGCTCAAATGGATCGACCTTAACGGTACAGAGGACGAAATCATGGAAGTCCTCAAAAATGCCAACCATTACCGCATTCCTGTAGGTACCGACTCCTTGGACGAACTAAAAGGTCTCGTTACCGTATCTGACGTATTAGTTCAAATCATGCAACGTCCTAGCGAACGATCCATTCATGATATTATTGAATCTTGTTTGAAAGAACCATTACTCATTCCAGAATCCATTACGCTCATGAAATTGTTGAACGTACTTCGTACAGAAGGCGTTCACGAAACTATCGTTCTCGACGAATACGGCGGTTTCAGCGGTCTTGTAACCTTACATGACATCATGGAAGAAATCGTAGGTCTCATGCCTTCCGGTGAAGAAGAAATCAAGGAAGAAGAAAACAAAATCGTTGAACGCGAAGATGGTTCCTGGCTTGTAGATGGCCTTCTCGACGTAGACGAATTCAAAGAATTCTTCCACATCGATGAAGAATTACCAGGCGAAGAAAAAGACTTGTACAAAACAATGGGCGGTCTCTTAAACGTTCTTTTCGGTCGCATTCCAAAAGAATTGGACAAAGCAAAATGGAATGGCTATACCTTTGAAGTTGTAGATATGGATAATACCCGTATCGATAAGATTCTTGTAACCTATGAAGAACCTATCGTAGTACAAGAAACAGAAGAAAAAGAATAATACCTACTAGATCATAGACTTATGAGCATTGTAAATTTATAAAGAGTGAGTTCTCCAGTGGAGGACTCACTTTTTTGTATTCCTTAATCAATATTAATAAATCATCTATTTCTACAAATACATAGCTTTCAATATATCTAAAAATCATCTAAAACTAAGAAATATATAAATAATTCTTTTATTTTAAGCATATAGGCTAGCCGTTTACATATAAATATAGTATTATTAAATTGTATAAAATATATAATCAGACCTAATGGAGCTATTAGATGCAATAAATCTAATGGCTAAATTAGATTTACTCTCATAATATGGAGTCCTATGAATGCTGCATCTATGTAGTTGTGTGTCATAGGGCTTATGTGTGGTATAAAGGAGAGATTCTATGAATCAACGAGTCATAGCAACCATAGGAGCCCTCTTAATAGGGACTGCTAT
>USAV01000125.1 GCA_900552715.1 uncultured Veillonella sp. | reverse complement strand
ACGATCTTCGCCGTGACAGGGCGACATGTTAACCGCTACACCACGGGGCCGTATCCAAAGTACTTGCTTAGTATATCGGTTATCAGGACTTTTGTCAACACTATCCTACAATATTTTTGATGAATTCTTCTTCATCTTTTAATGTTGTGGATTCTTTATGTCCTGGGTCGATTATTAAATCCTTAGACAAAGTTAATATATACTTCAAACTATTAATCAAATCTTCTGGATTACTATTATAATTGTCAGTATTCCCTACATTTTGTTTGAATACAGTATCCCCTGAAAATAGATGTCCTTCAATTTCAAAACAAACAGAACCAGCACTATGCCCAGGTGTGTAATGGACAATAACTTCAAAGGGTCCTAATTGTAGTTTACCTATTACTAAATCGTTACAATTAGTATACATTTTCTTCTTGTAAACACTTGGTCTGCGACGAATTAATTGTAACAATTCTTGATCTAAAGGATGTAAATAAGCAGGAATATTATAATGCTCACATACCTCATCAAGAGCTGACACATGGTCACAATGACCATGTGTTAATAGAACTGCTATTGGTTCAGAATCCCCTACCATTTCAATGATATGCTTACTATGAAATCCAGGATCAATTATTAAAGATTTACCCTCTTTAACAAGTACGTAGCAATTCGCTTTATAAAGCCCTAGAGGGCGTTTTATAATATTCATATTATTCGCCCCCTATAAAATACGATACCGCTTGGAAGATTGTTTTTTTATAAAATACCCTTCCCAGAATTGAGGATGAAGCATAACAAGAATGGTAAATAATTCTAAACGCCCCAATATCATATCAACAATAGCTATACATTTTGCTGAGTCAGGCATAGCACCAAAGGAATCAGTGGGACCGAATCCACCAAAACCAAGGCCAACATTACTTAAGAATGCTGTTATCACTTGCATAGAATCATATGTGGATAAACCAGTGCAAGTCATCAAAAAGACAGAAACAACATAAATCATTAAGTATAAAAATAAAAATTGTTGTGTCATTTGAATCCACTTGGTAGGCATTGGTTTACCATTGATGCGTACAACTTGAACCATATCTGGATGAATCGATTTACGCAGATAAATGATACTACTTTTAATTAAAATAATGAGACGTATAATTTTAACGCCCCCTGTGGTAGAACCACTACAACCACCAAAAAATGATGAAATAAAGAGCATCATCTGAGCTGCAGCAGGCCATAAATCATAATCGCTAACAGCAAATCCACTACCAGTTTGAATCGATACAAGATTGAAGGACGCATCCCTAATAATTTGTATTGGATCATTTATAGTAGATTGTAAGGCTAATGATAATCCAATAATTATAATGCCTATTAGAATTACAAGCCAATACATGCGTGTTTCAAAATCATCAATTAAAATACGAATCCCTTTATGAAGAGCATTATAGTATACAGAAAAATTTCCGCCTGCTAATATCATAAAGAATATAAATACAAAGCAAATATAGTTATTCTGCTCATAAACAAACGTACCAGCTGATGTAGGTGTAAAACCACCTGTAGATATAATAGAAAATGCATAATTAAGTGCATCAAATGGTTCGATTCCACCCGCCCATAGCATGAGGAAACAAACTCCAGTGAACACAATATATAACCGCCAAAGTTTTGTAGCCATTGATTGAATACGAGGCATAACTACACCTGGTTTTGGTACCGAAGCTTCTGCATTAAACATATGAGCTGCGTCAGCACCAAGATTTTTCAAGAAGGATAAAATAAGGACGATAATACCCATCCCACCAATCCAGTGCATAAGTCCACGCCATAATACAAATGTATTCGGTAAATCATCTACACTATTAATAATAGTAGCACCAGTTGCAGTAATCCCAGATGTAGCTTCAAACAGCGCATCAAATACATTGACTAAAATACCACTACCAAGAAATGGTAAGGAGCCTAAGATAACGGTTAATATCCATGTAGCTGATACTACTAAAAACCCATCGCGAAGACTAAAGCTTTGACTTTCTTTGCCATAATAAGATAAAAGTCCACCTAAGCCGAATGAAATACCGGTGGTAATCAAAAATGACCAATATGCAGTTTCAAATACGACACCATATATAAAGGGTATCAATGTAAAAATCCCAAATATATATAATAGCCGCCCCACTAAGGACATGACAATTTGAATGCGCATAGTCCCTCCAAACTAGGTTAGATATTTAAGTAATTTACTTACTGATTCAGGTAACGCAAAGAGAACAATGTGATCTCCATCTAAAATCTCAGTATTACCACGTGGCACAATGGCTTCATCACCACGCAAAATAACACCTACTAAAGCCTTCCCTGGTAAACGTATATCTTTCAATTGTTTACCGGCTACAGGTGATTCACTTGTAATAGCAACCTCAATAGATTCCGCTTTTCCACCTTCAAAGGTAGAGATTGATAAAACACCTTCTCCGCTTCGAACAAAACGTAAAATTTGACTAGCTGTAAATAAACGTGGAGAGAATACGACATCAATGCCTACTTGTTCCATAAGCATAATGTATTCAGGTCGCCCTACACGTACTACAGTCTTAGGGATCCCCATATGCTTACCTACAAGAGCAACTAATAGATTGAGTTTATCATCATCTGTAAGTGCAATAATAACATCACTATCAGCAATTTCTTCTGCTTCTAAGAGATCGAAATCCGTAGCATCCCCATTAATAACAATTGTCTTATCCACAAGGTTTGCTAGCTGTTCACAACGGTCAAAATTCTTTTCAATAACTTTAACCGAAAATCCAGCTTGCTCCAAAAGGACCGTTAAATTTCTACCTAAAAGGCCAGCTCCAATGATAACAGCTCTTTTATAGAATGTATTATGATTATGGAACCAAAGACTTTCTACCTCTTCAACGGCTTCTTTCAAGCCTAAAAAGAATACACTATCATCAGGCTGTAGAATACTTTCACCATGAGGAATAATCATTTCACCATAGCGTAAAACACCTACTAGTAAAACACCTTCAGGGAATTGGATTTCTTTTAAAGGTTGTCCTATTAATGGAATATCATCTGTAATCTTAAATTCCATGAGGCGCACAGCGCCTTGACCAAAGTCCTCAACATCAATAGCTGAAGGCGTTTCTAAAATTTGTAAAAGCTCTTGAGCCGTAACCATTTCAGGATTAATGAACAAATCTACGCCTAATTTGGCACGCATCTCATCATCCATATGTTCTGCTACAGTATTATCCCGAACACGAGCAATCGTTGTAGGAACACCTGTCATTTTAGCTACAGCACAGGATAGCATATTTACTTCATCAGAATCGGTAACAGCAATAAACATTCCTACATCTTCCATACCGATTTCATTGAGCAATTGTATATCACTGCCGTTACCTTGAACAAGGCTAACATCTAAGGTATTTTCAAGATTTTGTATGCGTTCTGATGACCGATCGATAACGTACACATCATGATCATCTTGTATCAGGCGTTGTGCCAAGGAATAGCCAACCTTACCAGCACCTACAATGACAATTTTCATCGTCTTTATTCCTCTTCTTGTGATTCATTACTAACAGGAGGTGTCCATTGACGTCCTATTTCAGTTAATAATGTCCAACCATCATCTTGAACAATCTTTTTCTCTTTCATCAAATGCCCTAAAGCACGTTTAAACGCGGCTTTGCTGATGTTAAACTTATCTTTAATCAACATAGCAGAAGATTCATCACTATACGGCATCTTACCACCACGGTTAAGAAGATATTCCATAATAATATCTCCATCAGATATGAGGGCCTTTTCCTTGGTAGGACGCATAGATACATTGATTCGGCCATCATCACGTTTAAAGGTAACGCGACCTTCAACCATCTCCCCAACCTTTAGTTTTCTCGTCATTTCTGAGCGATGTAAAAAGGCTATCCATCGTTCTGGAGTAATAAAGAATGCCCCATCACTAGTTAAGTTATAAATAGCGCCCTTAACTAGTTGTCCTACCTTAGCCTCTGTAGCGGCCTTAGAAGCACGACGCATTTCATCATCTACATCCATAGATACTGCAAATCGACCAGATTTATCAGTATATAGGCGAACCCAAACCTTTTCACCAACTTGAGGACGTCCACGCATCTCAGCATGGGGCATAAAGATACCACGTTCAGTGCCAACCTCAACGAAACAGCCAAAGTTTGTAGTGTTGATTACCTCAACATAGCCAATTTGACCTACCTTCATTGCAGGCAATCGCATAGAAGCAGTTAAACGTCCTTTTGGATCGCGATATAAAAATACCTCTACCTCATCACCAATAGCAACTGGAGATGTTTGTTGATCCTTATGAAGCAAAATATCATCATTTGTATTGCCTGTTTGACCATCTAGAAAGGCCCCTTGGTCACTAGTACGCAATACTTTTAATGTGGCAATTGTATTTTCCAACAATTCTGTAGCCATATTATACTCCTTCAAATGGAACTCGAA
>USAV01000124.1 GCA_900552715.1 uncultured Veillonella sp. | reverse complement strand
AAGTCAGCCAACATTTTACGGTTAACTTCAACGCCTGCTTTAGTCAAACCAGCGATGAAACGGCTGTAAGTTGTGCCATTGATGCGAGCCGCTGCGTTGATACGAGCGATCCACAATTGACGGAATTCGCGTTTTTTCGCACGACGGTCACGACGAGCGTAGTACAACGCTTTCATTACTGTTTCGTTAGCTTTTTTGAACAAACGGGAACGTGTACCGCGGTAACCTTTAGCTAATTTTAAAATCTTTTTATGACGTGCATGAGCTGTAACGCCCTTTTTCACTCTTGCCATTGTATATTCCTCCTAAATTGCGATATATCGATCTAATAGTTAACGATTAAGCGTATGGTAAGCATTTAGCTACGCGTTTGTGGTCAGCTTTTGCAACCAATGTAGCTTTACGTAAATTACGTTTACGAGCTGGAGATTTTTTCTCAAGAATGTGGCTTTTGAAAGCTTTAGCACGCTTGAATTCACCAGTACCAGTTACTGCGAAACGTTTAGCCGCTGCACGACGAGTTTTAATTTTTGGCATAATTATAATCCTCCCAATACCTTATTTACTTACTAAAATCATGGTCATGTTACGACCTTCTAATTTAGCTGCTTTTTCAATAGACGCTGTTTCTTTGAGTTCTTCAGCGAAACGTGTCAACACTGCCATGCCAAGTTCTGGATGTGAAAGTTCACGACCGCGGAACATGATAGTTACTTTTACTTTGTTACCTTCACCCAAGAATTTGGATGCATTTTTCATTTTTACGTAAAAGTCATGGTCTTCAATATGTGGACGTAACTTAACTTCTTTTAAAGTTACGATTTTTTGTTTCTTCTTCGCTTCTTTCTCGCGTTTTTGTTGTTCATAACGATATTTACCGTAGTTCATAATGCGAGCTACTGGTGGTTTAGCGTTAGGTGCAATTTCCACAAGATCAAGATGCTTTTCTTCAGCCAATGCCAACGCCTCACGGCCAGACATAATGCCGATTTGTTCGTTTTCAGGACCTACGACACGAAGTTCACGAGCACGAATCTCTTCATTAATGCGTGGTGTATCCTTGCTAATAGCGTTCACCTCCAAAAGAATAAAAAAAACGGACGGCAAACACCATCCGAATAGAGTTCTCTATATTAACCTCATACTTCTCGGTATTAGGTGAGTGGCGGATGGCCTCTGCTTCATAAATTACTTAATTATAATAACAAATCGAATGGTGAAAGTCAACAAAAAATATTGAGCTTTTAACAATGAATTTGTTATTACAACTCTTATAGTATAACAGACATTATAAGTTCTGTATATAGGTATACTTACTGACACCGCGCTCTCTTTATGTATACAATATTCTTATAAATTATACAACTAATTCTATAGAAAATACGATACAATAATATTTATAGAATGGTCTAGCTTATATAGTGTGCCTTATAGAATAGCGTATATTATAGGATAGTGTACTTTATAGAATAGTATACTTTATAGGATAGTCTAGTTTATATAGTTTACCTTATTTATTATTATACAGTAATAGGTATTACACAAATTGAAAGGAGTTTTATTATGAGTGTAACAACTACTGCCCCTCCACAAAAGGCACGTACAACTGCTCAAAATATTGGACTTATTTTATCCTTTATTGTTTTAGGTGGTATTTTATTATTGCCTACACCGGAAACATTATCTACCGGCGGTCATCGTATGATTGGCGTCCTCGCCTTTGCTATCATCTTATGGATGACCTCAGCTGTTTCCTATCCAGTAAGTGCTACTATGATTACTGCACTTACAGCTCTGCTATTGGGATTCTCACCTAATCCCGAAGCACCTGCTAAGGCGATGGGCACAGCCAATGCCTTGAAGCTTATCATTTCTGGTTATTCTTCACCAGCCATGATTCTTGTAGGCGCTGCCATGTTTATCTCTGTAGCTATGCGCAAAACAGGTCTCGATCGTCGTATTGCCATGTTAGTACTGTCTAGCGTTGGTACTAAGGTAAGCCGTATTTATTTAGGTGTTATTATTACAGGGCTTATCCTCGCCTTCTTCGTGCCAAGTGCAACAGCTCGTATTGCTTGCTTAGCACCGATTATCATCGGTATTGTTGAAAATTTGGGTATTGAACGTAAAAGCCGTGTAGCAGCTCTACTCATGGTTGGTGCTGTACAGGCCGATACATTCTGGAATATTATGATTCAAACGGCTGCCGCTCAAAATCTTGTGGCTGTAGGTTTTATACAAACTCAGATGAATACATCTATTAGCTGGATAGATTGGCTTACTGCAGCGGCTCCATTCTCCATCATTATGGTTATCATCGCCTACTTCTTAACACAAGCATTAATTAAGCCGGAGTTCAAGGAACTTATAGGTGGCGATGTACAACTCGCTAAAATGCGCCAAGAAATCGGTCCTATGAGTACTGATGAAAAGAAACTGTTATGTATCTCTATCGGTCTTCTCGCATTGTGGGCTACCGGTGGCAAGCTACATTCTATCGATACAACAACTACAACAATTGTAGCTATCGCATTGTTCTTCTTCCCTAAAATCGGCATTATGGATTGGAAATTTGCACAGCCAAACATCGACTGGGGCTCCATCGTTATGTTTGGTGCTGGTATCGGTCTTGGATCTGTATTACTAAAAACAAAGGCAGCTACTTGGCTTGCTCAAGTATTCGTAAACGCCTTCTCCCTTGAAAGTGCCAGCGTATTTATATTAATTGCCGTAATGGCTGCTTTCCTCATTGTCATCCACCTAGGCTTTGCATCTGCTACAGCCCTCTCCTCTGCTATGATTCCTATTGTAATTTCTATTGTAGTAGGACATAACGCAGAAGGTCTTAACCCAATTGGTGTAACCATGCTTATGCAATATTCGATCTGCTTCGGTCTAGTATTACCAGTAAACTCTCCACAAGGTATGGTGGCTTACGGTACAGACACATTCGACGTAAAAACATTTATGACTACAGGCATTCCATTGACCATCATCGGCTATGTTATGATCCTCGTATTTGCCCTAACATACTGGCACTGGATTGGTATCGCATAATACTGTACTTTCATAAAAATTATATATAAACCAAAAGGCGCTGTCATAAGACAGAGCCTTTTAAATTCACTATTTTCAATTGATTAATAACCTAAAGAGCACAATATATTTACTCTAAATTAATTCAATACATTATTCTAATTCTTTACCTTTAAGTTCAGGAATTAAGAATACAGTTGCTAGAATATCAAGTACGTAGATAATAGCTAGGAATGCAATTGCTACTTGGTAGGAGTACATAGAGATGATCATGCCTACTACCATTGGGCTAAAGCCGCCTACAGCACGGCCGATGTTAAATAGTACGTTTTGCGCAGTTGCACGGGCAGTTGTTGGGTAGGCTTCTGCCATTAAGGCACCATAACCACCCATCATACCATTTACAGAGGCCCCTAAAATTGCCCCAGCAAATAGCATAGCTGTTGGATCAGATAGTTGAGAGTAAATCAAAATAGATGCTACAGCACATACTTGGAATAGAATAAATGTAGGTTTACGACCGATTTTATCTGCCAAGCGTCCAAATAGCCAAATACCAACCATCATGCCACATACAGTAACAGCTGTCCATAAACCGGATTTTGTAAGGGAGAAACCTAATTGCTTACTTAAGAAATTAGGTAACCAAATCATAATACCATAATAACCAAAGTTTTGAACTGATGTTAAAATAGCAACACCAATAGATGTCTTTGTTGTTCTTACATCTTTTACTAATAACTTGAAAGAGTTAGTATGTGAATGTTCCTTAGATTCTTTACTTTGTACAAAGATTTCTGGTTCATGTAGTTTAGCTCGGAATACCCAAGCAACCAAGGCAGGAATAATACCGACCATAAACATGCCACGCCAGCCAATAATAGGAATGAGTAACGGTGTTAACAAAGCGGCCGCTAATACGCCTAATTGCCAACCAAGGGCAACATAACTTGTTGCTTTTGCACGGTGTTTAGCAGGCCAAGCTTCAGCAGCTAAAGCCATGCCAATCCCAAATTCACCACCTAAACCAATACCAGCGATTGTACGGTAAATAAGAAGATCCCAATAGCCTTGAGCAAAGGCACAGAGACCTGTAAATACCGCAAAAAGTACAATAGTCCAAGTCAATACGCGAACACGACCAAACTTATCGGACAAGGTACCAAAGATAAAGCCACCTAGTACGGCACCTACCAAGGTCCACGTTACAAGAGAACCGGCTTGACCTGTAGTTAATCCTAAATCTCCAGAAATTAAGGTTAGCATAAAGCCTAAAATCAAGAGATCAAAACCATCCATTGCATAACCAATAGAGGACCCAATGACGGCTTTCCAGCCATATGAATTTACTTCTTTCATAATATTTCCTTTCGCTACTCACAGGTAACAATTAAAGAGATAGCCCCCACTATACAAATGGCAAACTCCTAGACTTAAGTCTAATGAAAGGCTTTAGTATATGGGGGCTAAAT
>USAV01000123.1 GCA_900552715.1 uncultured Veillonella sp. | reverse complement strand
GGTAACTCAGAGGACACCATGATAATGGACACACCATCGTTCGTTAATTCGTTCATTAAATCATAAATATCACGTTTCGCACCGATGTCGATACCTCGCGTCGGCTCGTCCATGATGATAATGGATGGCTTTTTACCAACCCATTTCGCGATAACCACCTTTTGTTGGTTACCACCAGAGAGGGAGGACGCCGGTTCGTGAATAGATTGTGTTTTAACGCCTAGCTTTTTAGACAATTCGTCAGCAAAGAAATTGAGCTTGCCCTTATCCAGTACATGAGATGGACAAATTTCGCCAAGGTTCGGCAATGTAATATTGGAACCGATGGAGAAATCGAGGATCAAGCCTTCGCTCTTTCTGTTTTCTGTGATGAAAGCAATGCCAGCTTTGATGGCATCTTCTGGTTTTTTACAGTTCAGAACGGAGCCGTTAACTGTTACGGTACCGCCATTGTGTTTATCTACACCAAAGATAGCGCGCATGATTTCTGTACGGCCTGCACCCATAAGGCCTGCTACGCCGAGAATTTCGCCTTTGCGCAAGGAGAAGGAAATGTCGTTGTCGAAACCTTCTGGTTTGAGGTTATCTACGCTCATCACAACTTCACCTGGTGTTGTAGTACGAGCAGGGTAGAACTCGTCGATAGAACGACCTACCATGTGGCGTACTACTTCGTCTACAGAAATCTCAGATGTTGGTTTAGTGATGATGGTGTGACCGTCACGCATAACCGTAATCGTATCGCATTCGCTAAATACCTCTTCCATACGGTGGGAGATATATACGATAGCAACGCCGCGGGCTTTCATTTTGCGCATCATCTTAAACAATGTCGCTGTTTCACGCTCTGTAAGGGCTGCTGTTGGTTCGTCCATGATGACAACCTTTGCATCTAACATCAAGATGCGAAGGATTTCCGTCATTTGTTGGTGACCAACGGAGCAAAGGCCCGCCTCAGTAGTGAGGGGTAACTCGATGCCTAGTTCGCGGCATGTATTTTCTGCTTCAGCGAGCATCGCTTTTTTATCGAGCATACCAAATTTATTGCGCTTTGGTCTCATTAAATACAGATTTTCTAACAATGTTAGATTAGGCCAAATGTTGAGCTCTTGGTGGATGAAAGCCACACCGTTTAGCTCGGCCTCTCTCGGGTTCGGGAAGGTGCGCTCTACGCCGTCGATGGTGATGGTACCAGCGTCTGCCTTGTGAATACCGGTAAGGATATTCATGAGGGTGGACTTGCCGGCCCCATTTTCGCCCATCAAGGCGTGAACCTCGCCCTCCTTGAGGGTAATACTTACATCGCGCAGTACTTGGTTCGTACCAAATGCCTTTGCAATGCCTGACATAACAATTTCCATAACTACTCCTATATGGTTGGTGAAAGTATTTATTGATGTATGCTTACAAACCTAGTTGGTTAATCTATTATGCTAGGGACGATCGCTGAAAATACAATCGGCGCGCAAGATAATGTTCGCATACGGAGATGCTTCACCAGTTCGAATGATGCACTTGCATTGTTTTGTAGCTTCTTTGAAAGCTTCGTGGCTTGTTTCAATCCATTCGTATTGACCGGATGGGAATGTAGACTCCAAGAAGTCATAAGCTTCAGGGTTGTGTTCCTTAATTTCTGTTGCCACATGAACTGCTTCGGATTTCATATGCTTAGCGATGATGGATACTACTTGCTCAAAGCTTGGTACGCCGAAATCTAAAGCTAAGTCGATTTTTTGAACCCCTTCAGGTACTGGTAAGCCACAGTCGGAGATACAAATGGTATCTGTATGACCAAGATCGGCAAGAACCTTAGCAATATGGCTGTTTAAAATGCCGTGTCGTTGCATGGTAAACTCCTTTTATATTTTGATGGCTGAGGTTTAACACCTCGGCCATTAACTCTCTTTTTTAAATAGAGGGCAGATACATTCGTTGTATGAGAATATGTAACTTGTATTGAATATAGCTTTTAAAGGTCTATTCAATATTTTAATTCTCTGCTAAGAATGCAGCGACCTCGTCCTTTGTTGGCATGCCGCCTTGGGCACCTAAGCGTTGGATGGAGAGGGCTGCTGCCGCGTTACCGTAGTGCAATGCGCCGGCTAAGCTTTTACCATTAACGATAGCTGTTGCAAAGGCACCGTTGAAGGTATCGCCTGCGCCAGTAGTATCTACCGGTTCAACCTTGAAGCCAGATACAGTGTGAATTTCGCCATTATCCGCATAGCCTACACCTTTACTGCCAAGGGTAACGATGATTTTATTTTCGTTAGCTAGTAATGTTTCCTCTGTAGATTGGTTAGGGTAGAGGGCAGATAGCTCGTGCTCATTTGGCGTAATATAGGTTGCCAATTCTAACCACTCAGGATTGAGGTCAGCCGCTGGAGCTGGATTTAAGAGGACTTTCACATTAGCCTCGTGGCAACAACGAACGATGTATTCGATTGTGGGAATAGGAATTTCGTTTTGCACCATTACGAGATCCGCTTGCTCGATAGCAGACCAAGCGTTATCTACAACGTTTTTGTCTACCTTAGCATTAGCGCCTGCAATTACGATGATGCTGTTATCGCCTTCAGCCAATGTAATGTGGGCTGTACCCGTTGTAGTATTCGGCACAGTAACGATGTAGTCTGTATTGATATGATTTTCCTTTAGGTTATCCATAATCATTTGGCCGTATGCATCTTCGCCGATGCAACCAACCATAGTAACCTCTGCACCGAGACGAGCAGCAGCTACCGCTTGATTTGCACCTTTACCACCATGTGCGATGTGCAATTCGTTGCCCATGATTGTTTCGCCTGCCGCCGGACGTTTGTCGGCGAGCACTACAATATCCATGTTGCAACTACCAATAACAACAATGCGATTCATAATAACTCCTTAATCAGCCTCAGCCCTAAGTGGGACTAAAAATGGATATCGTTAATTTTTATACACAACTTTTTAGAAATTTTATACAGCAAAATGTATATATAAATAGTATCGATAACCGCATAGGCGTTTACTTTCACATATCTATTAGTATAACTTAATCATTTATTAGTATAGCGTAAATACGAAAGTTTATCTATATAAATAACTATAAAATATGGGTATAAGAAAAGGTATACCCAAAATCTATATTACATGAGTAAAAATGTACCGATTAGATTTTGGATATACCTTATTATTTAAGAATTAATATAGTTATATATTAGTGAAAGCTTGGTTTGTCGTAGTGCGTGCCTGGTTCGCCAATACCGATACTTGCACGGTGGAATGGTGTTTCATCATCTACATGTAAGATGTCGAAGATGGCTTTTACTACAGCTTCCCGTGTAACTTGGGCATCGTTAAATTGAACGCCTTCAGGGATGAGTTCATAATTTGTGTTTTCTGGATCATTGTAGAGCCATGTGAGGCGCAAGATTGTGTAGTTTAAATTGGATTCGCGCAACACATTGCGTGCTTGACGTTCGCCTTGAACATAGCTAATAGGCAAGCTGTCGAAGGTCCATTTTTCAAGTGCTGCAGGGAATTCACCAGAAAGACCAGCCATAGAAAGACCGATAACACGGCGTACGTTTTTACGACTCAATGCTTTCACAATAGCCGCCATATCGCTGCCAGACTCCATAGCGCCTACAAATACAATCTCTGCATTTGTTACAGCTTGTTCTAGTTTTGCAGGATTTTGGAAGGAACCTTCGATGACAGTCACCCGTTCATGCTCCAAAATCTCTGGATGCAAACGAGTACTCAATTGGCGACCATATAATGTAAGGTGCATATCTGTATATGTTAATAATGTAGCAGTCAACTTCTGTGCAATTTGGCCAGCGGCCCCTAAAATTGTAATATATTTGTACATATAGACCTCCTATGTCCTAGGCATAAGTATTTATATGCATTATATCACAACTATATGACGAGAAAGTGAGAATAGAAATTTAATTAATAGATTGGATTTCTTTTGTTGTTCTAAGCTACTCAAATCGATTTCTCCGAATTTTTAGAAATGCGCTGTAAAATTTGATGTTGAATTTACATGATGATTTAACTACAATAATGGTAAGATATTAAAAAGAAGAGTGTTATATTACTAAAGTATTCTGGAGGTGATAGTATGCCGAATATAAAACCTATTT
The DNA here is from genome assembly GCA_900552715.1 of uncultured Veillonella sp. GTDB lineage: Bacteria > Bacillota > Negativicutes > Veillonellales > Veillonellaceae > Veillonella. The sequence continues at coordinate 381 of USAV01000123.1, read as the reverse complement.
CAGATTTACGTAATTATTCTGAAGTTTTACGTGATGTTACTATAGATAGTCCCGTATTCTTAACTAAAAATGGTAGAGGTAGATATGCAATTATGGATATTCAAGATTATGAACGTGTAATGGCTACTATAAAACTTATGGGTGCTTTAGAGACAGGCCGTAAATCTGGTGAAGAACAAGGCTGGATTTCATCGGAGCAACTAAAGAGTGAACTGGGGATTTAATTATGAATAATCAAATTAGCTATGCACCAAAAGCACGAGAAGATTTGCTAGAAATAAAATCTTTTATAGAAGAAGAAACAGGTGATATTGAGTTAGCTAAGAAAACTATTTCGGATATAGTGACTACAAATGATTCCTTAAGCGTTTTTCCAGAAAT
>USAV01000122.1 GCA_900552715.1 uncultured Veillonella sp. | reverse complement strand
GGCGCCGTCCACCAAGGCAACCCCTGACTGGTAGCATATAGACCAAAACCTAAACCAATAACAAATAAGCTTATACCCATAGGAGCCATAATAGGAAATGCAAAAGAAAATGAACTTCGATGTTTTATTTCATTCATAGGGATCGCCTCCTTTCCACATCACATACATTTAAAGTGTTAATGTCATTTATTATAAAGCACGCGTTAAAATTTCGCGAGCTACTTCTGGTGTTACATCACCTTTTTCACCAAGTCGTGTCATACCATGGTCTTCCAATTGTTTCACAATTTTATCAACTGCTTCAGCGCCAAGACCATAATCTTTCAAATGAGTAGATACGCCAAGGGACTCGAAGAATTCACGAGTTTTTGCAATAGCCTTATCCGCTTTTTCCTCTTTTGTACCTTCTGTAATATGCCATACACGTGTAGCATATTGCGCCAATTTATCGAGCTTGTCAGCTTTTTTCACCTCTAACAACGCAGGCAATACAATAGCCAAAGTAATGCCGTGGTCAAGATGGTAAGCCGCCGTTAACTCATGACCGATAAGATGTGTTGCCCAGTCTTGTGGTACGCCGGCACCAATCAAACCATTTAATGCCAAGGTAGATGCCCACACGTGATTAGCACGAATGTCGTAGTTTTCTGGATTTTCTACTGTTTCTTTGCCGATTTCAATCATGGTTTTCAAAATGCCTTCACTGAAACGATCTTGAATACGGCCGTCTACAGGATATGTTAAATATTGCTCTGTGGTATGTACGAATGTATCAATAACGCCATTCTTAACTTGTTTTTCTGGCAATGTGAAAGTCAATGTTGGATCGAGCATAGAGAACTTAGGGAATACTAAGCTACTGAACACAGGGAACTTACCATCACCATAGGTAATAACAGCGCCATTGTTCATTTCGGAACCTGTGGCAGGCAATGTCATAACTGTACCAAATGGTAATGGATTTGGCACCATTTCCACTGGAACCTCTGGAACACCAGCTTTCATAACATCAATAACAGGACCATCATAAGTAGCACCCATAACGATGAGCTTTGTAGCATCTACTACAGAACCACCACCTACTGCAAGGACGAAATCTACGCCATGTTCTTTAATGAAAGCAACGGCACGTTCACATGTTTCAAGAGATGGGTTTGGTTCAATGCCGCCGAATTGCTCAACCTTGCGGTCGCCAAGAGCTGCCACAATACGGTCAATAAGACCACTGCGCACAGCAGAGCCACCACCATATGTAATAAGCACCTTTGCATCCTTTGGTACTAATGCATTTAATTCGCTCAAGCGATCTTTACCGAATACAATATGTGTAGGGTTATAAAAATCAAAGTTAAACATAGTGACCTCCTATGTATATCATATAAAACCTATAAGTCTAATTGTACGAAATTTATATCTATTATATCATTTTTTCGATATTCTTAGATATGCTACACCCCTTATCATCAGCGAGCTCATAAAAGCCATAGCTTTAATCTATAGCTAACCGATATCTTTTGCTCTATATACAAAATCCCATTCACATGATAGGATATATACATTATATGTATATAGAAAGGGATGTTCACATGAAATTAAAAAAATTTATTGCCCCTCTTCTCGTTGGCGTTCTAGCATTCGCCATCGCAGGTTGCGGCACAGATACAAATCAATCTAGCCAAGCACCAAAAGAAATTAAAATCGGTGCTACTGCAGGTCCTCACGCTCAAGTAGCTGAAGCAGTTGCAAAAGAAGCTAAAAAACAAGGTATCGACCTTAAAGTTGTAGAGTTCTCCGATTATGTAACACCAGATAAAGCTCTTGCTGATGGCGACATTCAATTGAATGCGTACCAACACGTGCCATTTATGGAAAACTTTAACAAACAAAATGGTTCCAACTTAGTAGCAATCGGTAAAACCCTTTTAGTGCGTATGGGATTATATAGTAATAGTGTACATAGCGTACAAGATGTACCTGAAGGCGCTACGGTTTCTATTCCAAATGACCCTACTAATGGTGGTCGTGCATTAGTATTATTAGCTAAAGCTGGATTAATTACGTTAAAAGATGGTGTCGGCTTCAAAGCAACTGTTGCAGATATCACATCTAACCCGAAAAATATAAAGATTCAAGAATTAGAAGCAGCTCAATTACCTCGTAGTCTAGATGATGTAACAATTGCAGTTATTCCAATGAATTATGTACAAAGTGCTGGCCTTAGTGTAGAAAAACAAGGCTTCTTCTTCGAATCAAAAGATGAACCACTAACAGTCATCGTACTTGCGGTACGTAGTGAAGACAAAGACAACGAAACTTACAAAAAAATTGCAGACATTTACAAATCTGATGCAATTAAACAATTCATCAACGATACTTTCAAAGGTAGCATTACATCTGCAAACTAACCAAAAGACCGACCTCAATACGAGGCCGGTCTTTTTGATAAACAATCTTTTATAGATCTATAAATACGACTATCACCATAACAAATGTAGTAACTACAGCAAAATATGTATAATACCAAAAAGCGATACCCTAACTGTTTAGAGTATCGCTTTTATTTTATTCTTTAGTATCAATCACTATTATTAGTAATCAATCACTACTATTCTTCAGTATCGAATGTTACGTCCAATGGTTGGCGTTCCACGATGTTACGGTAACGAACCTTTGGATAGCCCATCAAGATACCACCAGCAATGATTTTATCCTCTGGTACACCTAATAGTTCCAATAGTGGTTTATACTCTGCTTCGCCTGCATGTTCAAAGAAGCCAGCCCAACAAGTGCCTAAACCTAATGTTGGTGCATACAACTCTGCATAAGACAAGCAGGAATGCCCGCTATCGTGAGTACGGTGAATATCTTTTTTAGAACCGATGGCCACAACTAACGCAGGCGCATCGCGCAAGATGTATTCCTTACCCTTATCGACCTCAGCTTGTGCTGCACGAGCATAAAGACGCATAATCGGCACAGTTTTCGCAGCCAAATGCATCCACTCAAGAACGAGATCTGCAATGCGACGCAACTTTTGTTTGTCCCGAATAACAATATAGGAAATACCTTGTGTATTTGTTGCTGTTGGAGCCATTCTTGCAACGTTTAAGACCTTGCGAATAAGCTCAGCAGGAACTGGTTTATTTTGATAATTACGAATAGAGCGACGGCTGCGTAAAAATAACTCAGCTTGCTCTGGCGTTAATTTTTGTTCTTTTGTGATATCGATTTGCTCTTTACGTGGTGTCATATCACTATCAAGAGCAAGCGTTGGGCATACGGAAATACAATGCCCACAGGAGATACAACCTCCCTTGCCAGTTACAGGCCCATTTTCGGACATCACTAGCAAGCCTGTTGGACAGTCAGCTACGCAAAGGCCGCATCGTGTACAGACTTCTGTATTGACGGTAAATAACATCTGATAAATCCTCCAAACACTACTATAAAGCCTATTATAACACAATCAATCAAGGGTTATCTAGGCAACATATGCTTTTCAAGGTTATTCTCCCTATTTTGATGGGGCCCCATTTCAGTTCTACAACCTAGTTAAAAAAGTACAAATATACTTGCTTGCTCCGTTCTTCGCAAAGTCGCTACACAAGTATATTTGTACTTTTTTATAACTATATTTATAAAGGCGTCCCATCAAAATAGAACTACACACTTTAAACACATAACACCTAGATAACCCGATTGATTTATATAAAAAGGCTTTAGAGTAATGGCGCCACGCCCTCCATCTGGAAGAAGCTAGCCTGCCGCTAGGCTTTATAGTAGTGGTGCCATGCCCACCGTGAGGGAAGGACTAGCCTGCGGCTAGTCTCTCCCTTTCCCTATCATACAAAAACATATTGAGTAAAGATAAAATGTAGCTTGTGATGGGGATTTCTGTATATTAAGCAGTAGATGTTGTTTGCTATGGGTCTAATTCATAGCAGGTGTTATAAAAATAAAACTAGGTATTTCTGCAGCGACTTTACGAAGGACGGAGCAAAAACCTAGTTCTCTAACCCCTTCCCTCATCACATAAAAGCATATGAGTAAAGATCAGCTGCAGCTTGTGATGGGACTAGTTAATAGCAGACGCTCAAATAATAAAAAGAGGTCCCTATGCAGCGACTTTGCGAAGAACGGAGCAAAGAGGGACCTCTTTTTATTATTTATTGAGTTGTCGCAATATAACCGGGCCCCATCACAAGCGGAGAGGTGCCTTACTCAAATGCTTTTATAAGTTCCATGTATTCCGCTTTGTGTGTCATTCTCCATGTGCCAAAGTCTGGTTCTGGGGATTGGTTCAGAATGTTTGCCAAGGCTTCTAGGAATTCTGGGATTTTTGTGGCTACGATATTACCTGCCATTTTACCGAAGTTTTCGGAGCCCATGTGTTCTGAGCCACCGTCTACGAGGATAAAGGCTACGGTAGGTTTCTTGTCTACTAATTTTACAGCTCCGTGGAAACCAATTTCACCAATTTGGTGTGTACCACAGGAGTGTGGACAGCCAGAGATGTGTA
>USAV01000121.1 GCA_900552715.1 uncultured Veillonella sp. | reverse complement strand
CCTTGTCCAAAGTCATTAATACAGTGAAAAATAGGCGGTCCGTACTTTCGTATGATACGTTTCATATAACCTCCTAATACAATAGCTAATTTCCCCTAAGATACAGAGATGCTTACTAGGAAACCAGCTCATAATTGTGCTCATAATTGTCCACAAAACAGTATAAATAACAGATTACTTTCAAAATAAAAAGGATAGATATAGCCAACACCTAATGCACGTGCCATAGGCTGATTGGTCTATACCTACCCTAGTCTTTCATATGTTATATGGGAAGTACCCTACAATTATAGGCCAAAGCGAGCCATGATTGTATCTACATGTTTCAACAATTTATGTGGATCGAAGCATGCATCGATTTCTTCAGCAGTCATGTATTTCTTGATGTTTTCATCAGATTTAAGACCTGTAGCGAAATCTTTACCTTCAAGCCAACGTTCCATAGCGTATTTTTGAACCCATCGGTATGCTTCGTCACGTACTGCACCTTTGTCTACAAGGTGAGTTAAAATTGTTTGGCTGAATACAAGGCCTCCTGTAAGGTTAAGGTTTTTAAGCATTGTTTCAGGATATACCAACAATTTATCAATTGTACGGATTGTAAGGTGAAGCATGTAGTTCAACGAAATTGTTGCATCTGGTAAAATAACGCGTTCTACAGAGCTATGGGAAATGTCGCGTTCATGCCACAACGCTTGGTCTTCGTAAGCAGATTGAGCATAACCACGAAGCAAGCGAGCCATACCGCAAATTCTTTCACATGTAATCGGATTACGTTTATGAGGCATCGCAGAGGAACCCTTTTGTTTAGGGCTGAAATATTCTTCTGCTTCGCGCACTTCAGTACGTTGCAAATGACGGATTTCCAAAGCGATTTTATCCAATGTACCGCCTACAACAGCGATAGTGGACAACAATTCAGCGTGACGGTCACGTTGTACGACTTGTGTAGCGATTTTAACAGGTTCAAGACCTAATTTTTCGCATACATATTGTTCTACGAACGGATCGATGTTGGAGTAAGTACCAACAGCACCGGACAATTTACCAACAGCAACGCTTTTACGAGCATGTTCCATGCGTTCGATATCGCGTTCTACTTCAGCCATCCACAATGCTAATTTCAAGCCAAATGTAGTTGGTTCGCCGTGAATACCATGTGTACGGCCGATCATAGGTGTGTATTTGAACTCAGCTGCGCGACGACGCAATACGTCGTACAAGCGTTTCAAATCTTCAATCAAGATGTCGCATGCTTGTTTCATCATGTAACCAAGCGCTGTATCTTTAACGTCAGTAGATGTAAGGCCAAGATGGATGTATTTAGCCGCTTCAGGACCTACGTATTCACCTACTGCTGTTACGAAGGAAATAATATCGTGGTTTGTTTCCTTTTCGATTTCATGAATGCGTTCAACGTCGAAATTGCCCTTTTCACGAATGGCTTTAGCCGCTTCTTTAGGGATAACTCCCAACTCAGCTTGCGCCTCGGATGCCAATGTTTCTACTAATAACATTGTGTCGAACTCGTTGCGTTCGCTCCAAATATGGCCCATTTCTTCTCGTGTATAACGTGGTATCATGATGTCTCCTTTGCATGATAAAAGCTAGATTTCTTATACGATAATTGTACCATATGTGAAAGCTCCATTCAATGAATGGACCTAAATTTTCCGAATGATAATTATATTAAATTTACTAATCGTTCGTATTTCCAGAGCCTATTTTTTTAACAGTCGGTTCCACATAAGATTTTTTTTCAACTCGTACACCTCTATGCCTTCATCGATGCGATGAATTCGTTTAATCATTTTTGGATGGGTAATAAATAAACGGCTAAAAAATCCCGTACTTTCACGATCATATAATTCGCCATTCTCAAGCATGCCAATTTGGTCAGTCGCTAGGCCCAATGAAACGAGGCCATCCCGCAATTCTCGACCTAAACCAATTGATATAGCGTACGCATCAGCAGCATACTCACGGCGACGGCTATCAAAATAATAGGTTATCCACTTCGGTAACTGTAGTATGTATTCCACCGCTGTAATCATAATGACTATAGCTAATTGAATAATGCGAACTACAATATTAACAATCGGTATAATTGCCAGTATATTCAATGCAAAGTTAAGCAATATTACAAGATTTAAAATCAATTGCCCTAGTCGATCCATGGCATAGGTTATAGTTAAATAAATGGTATCGCGATGACGCAAATGACCCAACTCATGCGCCAAAACGCCTACCAATTGATCCTCACTTAATGCTCGTAAGGCACCTGTATGTATCGTAATATGATTGATTCCCGAAGCAAAGGCATTGATATCCTCATCATTACGCATACGCACAGTTAGTGAATCACGTTTTACCTCACTATAGGCACATAATTTTTCAAATATTGGTTCAAGATAGGCCGATTCTTCTGCACTTGGTTTTCTTTCACCTTGCATGGCATGAGCAATCCAACTAAAAGGCGGCAAAAATAATCCTATAGCCACTATAATAGGCAATGCAACGGCTATAACGATATACACCTCTAACTTATCCGCTAATTGTAGCGGTTTCATAAGCCAAGCCCAAGAAAAAGGATATACGTATTGAACTGCGGACTCCAAAATTGGGAAAAAGATAAATACAATAATAACGTTAACAATATAGGTAAGAATAACTTGAATCATACACACTCTCTTTATGCACTCATATTCTAAGATAACTATACGTTACATTTCATATAGTTACACGTTTATTTTAAAAATTATTACCTCATTAGACCCCACATAACTACGGAGTTATACCTTATAAGTAATATAACAATAAATAAATTTACTAATAATGTATCATAGCTGTACATTGTGATATATAATAAACATACAGACTAAATCTACTATGAAAAATAGGGAGGCTTTCATGGCAAATTTAAATCGCAAAGAGCGTCGTGCACAGCGCAACGAATCGAATACTATAGGCATGCTATTGCGCTTATTCTTTGGACTTAGCTTTATCGGCTTGGCTGTAGTTTTATTTGGAGAGCTTGATCTCAATTATGTATTCTCCATCTTTACAGCAGATATCATCGTGTCCTTAATTTACGTAGTACTCAATAAATCTCGCATAACTACATCCTTAGCGGTTAACACCAATGTACGCGTTATCATCGCATTCCTCATCATGCTAGTAACAATGTTCTTCTACGCCTTTGCGTTATGGCGTGTCGATCAATTTAGCGCACCTATGCAAGTTACATTGTTTATCGGCGGTGCTATCGTATACCTTGCGGTATTCAACTCTACTAAAACAATGCTTACAAACCAAGATTAATGGGATACAGTTTTTCCGTATGAATTATATTTCCATAATATTCTGGAGAGTATAAATAACACGCTACAATTAACTAATACTGCAAAAGTAAAATAATTAATACTACAAAAGTAAAAGAGGCATATCTTACATACATAGTATGTGATATGCCTCTTTATTGTCCCATAACGACAGGGATTGTTAAGGTTTGTATGCGTCCAGAGTTGTTGACGATGCTGCCACTGGTTTTAACAATGCGCAACGCCTCTTCCATTACATCAGGCGGCACACCGTCCACCACGATGCGCGGTGTATTCTGAGCAACGATGACATGGCCATCTTCGCCAAAGTTCACCTTCACCGTAACAGTACCCGTTACAGAAGATCTCGCGCCTTGTTCTTGGACACGACGAAGATATGCGCTTGGATTAATCGCTGGTTGTCGTAATAACTCTTGCTGACCAGGCGTCAACAAGCTCCACGCAAGATCTGATAGGAATGATAAGTCAGCTGATTCCGTACGACCATCACCATTGGCATTAGGGTCAGATGTAACATCCTTCCCCATAGGTGCCTCTTTCGGTTTTGATTGTTTATCATGCATTACAACCGCTTGCTCTACGCCAGCCGCTTCAGATTCGATGGCCTTAGGTATAGCCCATTCTCGTCGCTGCTCTTGTGTACTAGCATTTGTATCTAATGTTTTAGTTCGTTCACTTTCATCAGGCGTCACGGACTCCACCATAGGTTGTGACTGAGATTTAGGCTTTGGTTCTGTACGTTCTGGCACAGCCTCTGCAGGTGCTACCTTCTCCTCCGGTTGTGGCGTTGGTTCGGTTACCTCTGTACTGCTTTCACCATCATCAGGCAAATCAAAGCTGATTTCAGCCGCATCATGAGCTGCCCCAGTGCCCGCCATGCCTCGCAAGGAAAGGCCCATTCCAGATACGAGTATCGTCGTAATGCCTAAGGACACGATGAACGGTTTCAAATAATGCGATTCAAACATAGAATCACTTCCGTTCCGTTGCGACACTAATATATTTAGCGCCATTAACCTTGAGCATATCTAACAGAGCGATAACCTCGCTGTAGTATACATCCTTAGATGCACGGATAACAAAGGCTTGTCGCGGTGCTTGTTTAACGATAGACCGCACCTCTTCCGCCAAGCGTTCCGAAGAAATTTCCTGATTATCAATATATAACGTATGCGTTGTAGTTAAGGTAATCGTAATAGGCTCGATAGATTTTGCCGTAGATGTAGATGCAGATGGCAAATTTAGAGGAATTTGCTGCTCTGTATTCATGTACAGCGTACCCACCATGAAAAATACCAATAA
>USAV01000120.1 GCA_900552715.1 uncultured Veillonella sp. | reverse complement strand
GTGCTAAGGCTTGTGCCTGCCGGGCCAATCATACGAGCCACAGCTACATTGCCTTCATTACCTAAGATAATAGTAGCTGCGAAGGATACCGGTGCCGCTGCGGATGTATCAGCTGTATTAGGATTCTTCATATGACCTGCCAAGTAGAACATAACATTACCATCGATGATATGCGTTTCGTATCGAGTGATGGTTGCCTTATTCACCTCAACCAATTGTTTAAGATAGTAATCACCTAGCATTTGTTTGCCCATCATCGTAGGCATGCCTGTGCTAACTGCTTGTACTGGAATTGTAAAAGATTCAATATCAAGGCGTATATTATGCTTAGTGAAAGCAATTTTCCCCTTTTCATTAAGACGGGTAAATCCTTTTGGATAATTAAATTTGATGCCTTCATCTACGCTAATGTCACTAGTGCCAGAGATAAATTGTTTAACACCTTTAATCGTACTAGAACCAGTTTTATTTAATAATTCAAAGGACGGAATCGTATGTTCCATCAAACCTTGTTCCATAAACTCCCCTTGAATAGGAGCATAAGTACTCGCTAAATTATAGCGATGTGTTGGGTCCTTATCCATGATGAATTCCGCTTCAAATACGGATTGAACAGGCTCCGTAGAGGTCATTTCAGCGTACGATTTTGGTGTCGTCTTATCCCAACGCGCTGATATAGCCCCTTTCTTGTTAAAGAAGCCACCAACAATATCATTATTTTCAAAGGCATTACTATGTTGACGCCAAATGCTCAAGTATTCTTCATCAGACATCCCCTTGATTGGCACGCCATACCAAGTCGTATTCCATTCCTTTTGAGATACCCCGTCTTGCGGTGTATTATTACGTTTTGTGAAAGACACAGTATAGGAATCATCTTGTGTAGGACCTGCTAAGTTGAAGGAATAGCCTTGAATATGCTCACTTTCACTGCGCACATCCATATCCAGTTTAACACCATCTGCTACACGCCAAGGAAGCGTAAAGGTATAGCCATTTTTATAATCCTTAACCACTGTATTCATCGTAGTAGCATAGGATTTATATTGTTCTGGCAAGATAGATGCAGAGTCTTTTTGTGAATCTACAATAGCTATTGGTGTGCTAGGTGTACCCTGCAAACCTTCCGCCATAATAGAGGTCGTGCCCATAGCCATTACAGCTAATGTAGCAGCAATAAAACGTAACTTCATAAGACCTCCTATAACATATTCTCCAAGAACGCTTTCGTTCTATCGTTCTGTGGATTATTGAAAATTTGCTCTGGTGTGCCTTCCTCTTGGATGACACCGTCGGCCATGAAGATGACACGGTCAGATACTTCACGAGCAAAGTTCATTTCATGAGTTACGATAATCATCGTCATGTGATCATCGGCCAATTGTTTAATAGTCTTTAGAACCTCACCTGTTAACTCTGGGTCAAGAGCAGATGTTGGTTCATCAAAGAGCATAATTTCTGGATTCATCGCCAATGCACGAGCGATGGCCACACGTTGTTGTTGGCCCCCAGATAAACGGGATGGATACATATCGCGCTTTTCCCATAGGCCAACTTTATTGAGTAATCGCTCTGCAATCGGTAAAATCTCATCATCTTTCATGCCTTTTACCATACGCGGTGCGATCATAATATTATCGAGCACTGTCATATGAGGGAATAAATTGAAAGATTGGAACACCATGCCCATGCGTAATAGCAAGTCATGTTGTGTTTCTTGGCTTGCATAGTTTACAGTGCCATTAGCATCAGTACTAGCAAGAACAGTGCCATCTACAGTAATAGAACCACCGTCGATAGTCTCTAATTGACCCAAACAGCGCAAGAATGTAGATTTACCAGACCCAGAAGGACCGATAATAGAAACGATTTCCCCTCTATTCATTTTGAGCGATACATCGCGCAATACAGTTTGATTGTTAAAGCGTTTTTCAATACGCTCCATATTTACAAATGTCATAAGTACCTCTTAAATCGTCGCATCCTTTTATCTAAACATACTAATCATTGAGTATTAGTCCGCTATATGAACAATAATTGGATGTAAAATACGACAAGCAACTACAGAATAGATTAATCTTCGTATACAGCAAATCTTCTTTCTAAGTAGTTGAAGATATTTGTCAAAATAAAGGTAAAGATCAGGTAGAACAAAGCTGCCACCAAGAAGGCAGAGATGTCAAAGTCACGTTGTACGATAGATTTTGTAATACGCAAGATGTCGTTCATAGCCAATACGTATACGAGAGAAGTATCTTTCAACAAGTTAATTGTCTCATTCGCAAGTGGCGGTAATACGCGTTTAAACATTTGTGGCAAGATGATCTTACGCATCGTTTGGGCATAAGTAAAACCAAGAACCTTTGCCCCTTCGTACTGACCACGAGAGATGGATTGAATACCACCGCGGAAAATTTCACATAAATACGCTGCGTAGTTTAATACGAATGTAAGCACCGCTGCTGTAGCATCATCCATTTGGACAGCACCATCTGTAATGATAGGTAATGCATAATAGACGAATAAAATTTGAAGCATTAGTGGTGTGCCGCGCATCAAATATACGAAAGCTTCAACGATTTTGTCGAGCACTGTAAATTTAGATAAACGTACCAAAGCAAGTAGAATACCACCAGGAATGGATAGGATCCATACAATACAGAATAGCGATACGGTTACCTTCAAACCATCAGCGATGGTTGGGATAATCTGCAATAAATAATCTAACATGGAATACTCCTTCAAAACACGACTAGAGAAGAGGCATCTGGCCTCTTCTCTAGTGTACATTTCGTTCTTTAATTATCTGTTGTACAAACTGACCATAGTACTATTAGTATATCACGAATTGTACTATTTAGCATCGCTCTTATCTAGGTCTGCGCTAGAGCCCAACCATTTTTCAACGATTTTATCAGCAGTACCATCTTTTTTCATTTCAGCTAAGATACCATTGATTTTATCACGCAATGCAGTGTCATCTTTACGGAAGCCAACAGCGAAGTTATCAACACCGTAATCAGTACCTTCTACGATTTTGTATTTACCAGGTTCTTTTGTCATGAGGTAACGAGCGATAACACCATCTGCGATAACTGCATCAACACGTCCAATACCAAGATCCATGAAAGCACTTACAAAATCAGCATAGGATTTTGTTTCTTTTACAGTTTTACCGCTTGGATCGTTTTGCAATGCAGATTCACCAGTACTTGCTTGTTGAACGCCTACTACTTTACCTGCAAGATCGGCTTTAGATTTAATGGATTCATCATCATTACGAACAACGATGTATTGTTTATCCTTCATGTATGTGTTGGAGAACAAAATATTTTTCTCACGTTCAGGAGAAACTGTTAAGCCATTCCATAAAGCGTCAATTTTTTTAGATTTCAACTCAGCTTCTTTACTAGACCAGTCGATAGCTTTGAATTCCACATCCATGCCAGCGCGTTTAGCTGCTTCTTTAGCCATATCGATATCAAGACCTACGATTTCGCCTTTATCATCTTTAAAGCCCATTGGAGGGAAGCTATCATCTAAGCCGATAACGATTTTTTTAGGTAATTCTTTATTAGCCGTTTTAGTATCACTACCACAACCCGTTACAAATACCATCATAGATACTGCTGCAAGGCCAACGGCCATCATTTTTTTCCAATTCATAACTATCCTCCACGGTGTATTACACCTTTAACTACTTGCTAATATATGCTGTACAGAACTCATGTCTGTACCCGATGATTGTATTATACTTTAGTTCATTAAAGTTGTAAATAGCTAATTTGATGAATTTTAGGATTTTTTAGTTCACTCATGGATCATACAGGATTATAGTACTAAATCCTTTGTATATACGCATACATTATGTATCTGAATGCTTATGAATAGCTTCAATCATGGCCATTTTATCTTTATACCCTACCTGCGCGAGGTCTAAGGGTATGACATAAATACCACCATGACCATTCATAGCCTGCAATTCACGCCAACCTTCGGTAAACCCAATAATATGCTCGTAATCTACAAAGACAAAATATTCGTCGCCATGAAAAAGGCTGTGAAAGTATTCTTTTACAGAAAAAGGCCTTCGCTTTAACACGAGGCCCTTTTCACAGATAAAAGCTTGACTTTCACCTAATCTATGAAGGGTCCACAATATTACGAGTAACAACAGGTAATACCATATACGCTCAGCCCAATCAGAGGGCATATATTTTACAATTAAGGCGCAAACCAATAGACCGATGATACGACCGGCCCACTGAATTCCACGATGTATTTCTAAGCTCTGTTGTACGGTACCTGATGAAAAGCGTTCCATCGCCTCTTGTTTCGTCATGGCTTACCTCACAAATTGAAAGTCTACTATATGATTTTATTTACGGCACAAGCCCATAGCTTGCTCTACTTTACGATACATTTGACTTGCTTTAGCATGAGCCTTAGCAGCACCTTCATCGAGAATAACATCGAGTTCAGGGCTTGTAATCAACTCATTGTAACGTTGTTGAATTGGCTCAAGAGTTGCCACCAATAGGTCTGCGATATCGGACTTGAAGACGCCATAACCTTTACCGGCATACATTTCTTCGATAGCTTCATAGCTGTCTTTTGTGATAGCACGGTAAATACCCATCAAGTTAGAAATGCCAGGTTTGTTTTCTTTATCGTAACGCACAGCGTTATCAGAGTCAGTTTGAGCGCGTTT
>USAV01000119.1 GCA_900552715.1 uncultured Veillonella sp. | reverse complement strand
CCATCATCATAAAGGCTATTTAAATCAATACGCGGACCCTCTGAGTCCGCGTATTGTTCCAAGCCACTGATGATTTCAGTACTTGTATTAGTCATTTTCTTGTAATTCTCTTTCTCTAGGATCGTTAGGATCACTTGGACGATATGTTGTACCAGATGGTTTATCGATACGTTCACCACGACGGCGTTTGCCATTGAGGTCTTCAATATCGATTGGGTCATGCGCATAATACTTCATACCAGAAACCATAGCAGATACTTCGCCAGATTCTTCCATAACGTCTTCTCGGAATGCCATGTACACATGAACGATAGTAAAGAACAAGAAGCCCCAAGCAATATAGTGATGGATAATATGAACCTTGTATTCACCACCAAATAATGTAACAACTGGAGCAAATAAAGTTCCTAAAATACCATTAGGATTAACCATTGAAAACATGGCAAAACCCGTTAAGATTTCAAAGAAGAACATAATGTACACCATCATGTACGCAGTTCTCGCTAAGGAGTTACGAAGCCAATGATGTTCATGCTTTTGAGGAATCATCAAATAGTGCAATGTAGTTTCTTTAAGACCGTACCAATACCGTTTTTGACGGAATTTAGGTAATAATCTGTCTCCTCGATTCCAAAGAGCACCAGCAAATCGGAAGATAAAGGAGAATGTTAAGATAACACCCGCAATGAAATGGATACGACGCATAGTTTCCATAGAGAACCAGCCGTCAATTGCAAAGGTTGGTTCTGGATTACCTGTAATAGCTGCAAATCCTGGATCACCAATATATAGGCCAGTCCAGAATAAAGCCGTTACACTAAGCACCATAGTCCAGTGGAATATGCGCAGCCATAAACTAAATACGACATACGCCTTTTTGTCAGTATGTATTAACATAAGCCCACCACCCTTTATTTACACAATGCATCTGTATTGACGGAAACAATTTTTTCGCCTTTTTTATTGTATAAATGGGTTGCACATGCGAGACATGGGTCGAAGGAGTGAATTACCTTCAAGATTTCAAGTGGTTTATCTGCAATTTTTACATGTGTATCAATCATGGAGTCTTCGTAGGCACCATGTTCGTTAGCTGCAGTCTTAGGACATGCATTCCATGTAGATGGTACGATACATTGATAGTTTGCAGAGCGACCATCTTTAATATGAATCCAGTGACCCAAACCACCACGAGGAGCATCTACAAGGCCAACACCTTTAGCATCTTTATCCCATGTATTTGGCTCAAATTTAGTCATATCAGCTACAGTAGTGTCACCATTTTTTATGTTAGCAACGAGTTTATCAAAGAAGTATTGACTCATATTTGCTGCTACTTGTGCATCAAGGCCACGACATGCTGTACGACCAACCATTGTAGTCATCCATACGTGAGCAGGAACGCCAAGTACTTGAGATACTGTATCGATTTGACGAACAATCATGGATTCTGCCCAAGTTGGATCTTTAATGATACCTTGTTTTACTTTTGTATATACAACGATATATTTTGCTAATGGGCCAACTTCTGCAGTTTTGCCTTTGAAAGTTGGGGATTTAATCCAAGAATATTTTTTATCTTCATCAAGGAATTCCCATTTTTCTTTTGTACCAGATTTAGGGCCTGTAAACTTAGGATCTGTAACACCTTCGATAGGATGAAGAGAGCTTTTACCATCTGGATATGTGAACCAGGAGTGATCAACCTCTTCACTGAGGTATTGAGGATCCATGAAGTCTTTACCTTCTAATGGAATAAATGTAGCTTTATCTACGCCTAAAGCGAAGTTTTCAACTACGCCATTAGAACGAACCACACATTTTTTATGGTAGTCACCATTAGAAATGCCAGAATATGTATCATCTGGATAGTCACCGTAGGACATAACGCGTTTTTTCGCAAGGCCACCGCCATCAATCATGCCTTTTTCTACATACATTTTGCCGATAGCTAATAGATCTGGCACGTAGAAATTATTTACCAAATCTTTAGCCAATGCAATAGATTCTTCTACCGCAGCAAGACGTTGTGTATTAATAGGCGCATTCATATCATTCATAGAAATAGAACATGGCATGCCACCTACAACATAGTGCGGATGAGGGTTTTTACCACCAAATACAACGTGAGGAATTACGATATCACGTTGACGATCAAGAATATTCAAGTAATGGGATACGGCCATCAAATGAACCTCTGGTGGCAACAAATTATAATCAGGATGATCCCACCATTGAGCGGAGAAAATACCCAATTGACCAGATTCTACAATTTTCTTAATCTTTTGTTGTATAGCTGTGAAATAAGCAGTTGTAGCTTTAGGGAACTCTTTAGGATATGCAGAGTCTTTAGACGCAGTTTCAGCAGGCGCTAAACCACTTACATTATAAGTATTTAATACATCATTTTGTAATTGTGCTGTTTTAGCTGGATCTGCACTAAGAGCTGCTACAGGGCTAACCCAGTCAAGAGCGTGTAAATGATAGAAGTGAACAATATGGTCATGTACATCTAAAGAGCTATGCATGATATTACGAATGTAAATTGCATTTTTAGGAATAGTAATTCCAAGAGCATCCTCTACAGCACGTAATGCTGCCAAGGCATGTGTTGTAGTACATACACCACAAATACGTTGTACGAACGCCCAAAGGTCACGAGGATCGCGATCTTTAGCAACAAGTTCGATACCGCGCCAAGCAGTACCAGAAGACAATGCGTCCTCTACTTTACCACTCGCTTCATCAACTTTTATTTCTACCCGTAAATGACCTTCAATACGGGAAATCGGATCTACTACTACGCGTTTCATTAGTGACCTCCTCCATTATTATGTTTCTTTTCATCCCATAAGCCTTGTTCTTTTAAGCGTTTTTCTTCTTTCATATCAAGAATTTTATTACGCGTAAGAGTTGCAGCGCCATGAACGATAACTGCTGCAGTAGCACCAACAGCAGCTACTGTACCGATTGTATCAGCAGTTGTGATGGTATTAGCCAATGGAATATCTGGTAAACGTTTGTAGAATACGTCATTATCCCAGAAGCCCTTTTCAGAGCAACCAATACAACCGTGACCGGATTGAATTGGATAGGATAAACCATTCCACCAACGTAAGTTACCACAAGAATTATATGTTTGAGGTCCACGACAACCTACTTTGTACAAGCACCAACCAGATTTGGATGCATCGTCGTCGAATTTTTCAACGAAGAGACCAGAGTCAAAGAAGGCACGGCGGTAGCATGTGTCGTGAATACGATTGCCATAAAATTGTTTAGGACGACCTTGAGAATCAAGAGGTGGAATTTGACCAAATAATGCATAGTGCATGATTACACCAGTCATAACCTCTGGAATTGGAGGACAACCCGGAACTTTGATAATAGGTTTACCAGATACAACAGAAGATACAGATACTGTATTTGTTGGATTTGGTTTAGCCGCTTGAATACCACCCCAAGCTGCGCAGGAACCATATTCAATGATTGCTGCTGCGCCTTTAGCCGCTTCTAATAAGGATTCTTTAAATGTGCGACCACCTACTGTACAGTAAACACCATTTTCATCAAGTGGCACACCACCTTCAACAGCCAAGATGTATTTGCCTGCTTTTTCTTTGATGATTTTCTCTAAATGTTCCTCTAATGGTGCACCAGATGCAGCCGCCAAAGTATCATCATATTCAAGAGAAATCATATTCAAAATTACATCAGATGTAAATGGAGAAGATGAGCGAATAAAGGACTCACTACAACCAGTACATTCATGACCATGTAGCCAAATTACCGTAGGCAATTCAGTTGTTTCAGCTGCCTTAACAACAGTGTCTAACATCGTTGGTGGCAAGCCTAGAATAGCGGTGAGTGCTACACAGGATTTCATAAATGTGCGTCGACTCAAACGTCGCTCTTGGAAGAGTGTCCATAAACTGTTTATACGATTCTTCACGGAATATAGCCTCCTTACAACAACTTTGCGCAATATATCAATATTACTTAATGAACTACAACTATTATGATAATAATCATACTATGAAAATTAAATAATGTACTATCTAATTCGTCACAGCTATTATGATAACAATCATATTCTTACAACTTTATTATATCACTTAATATTTATGAAAACTATATAATTCAAATAAAAAAGCTGTATACAAGAAAATTTATTTAACTTGCATACAGCCTTGTATTATATATTTTTTGTAAAATTCATTAGTTATCAATAAATTAGATAACTTCCTTGATTAGGGACTCAAGCACATCAGCTTTCTTGTAACCCACAAGGGAATCAAGCATTTTGCCATCACGGAAGAATACCATAGATGGAATACCATCAATATCTTCTTTCAACAAAATACCACGAAGATTTTTATCTTCTGCATCAACACTAAAGAACTCTACTTGACCTTTTAAACGTTCAGCTACCGCTTCTACTTCTGGACGCATAACAGTGCAAGGTTCGCACCAGGCAGCCCAGAAATCAACAATAGCTAAACCTTTAGAGCCAAGTACTTTTTCATCAAATTCTTGTACACTAGTAATCGCTGTAATTGCCATGAAGTTCTCCTAACAAAGATCTACAATCTTATATACTATAAATTATATCTTAAATATGGAAGCAAGCAATCAATAAGCCGAGTTCTGTTCCGCTTGCGCGGTGACGATTATCTTTCTAGGCGTACAGTCGCCTGCACGCTCGAGCGACAC
>USAV01000118.1 GCA_900552715.1 uncultured Veillonella sp. | reverse complement strand
GTTAAGTTGTTGTTCATAATTCGAATGTCTTTAATAATCACGACGAGCGCGATAATCAACAAGCTAATGACTAAACCCAACATGTTTCCTCCTAAAGTAATCTGTAATCATAAAATAATAATAACACTTTATATAATGTCGTGCAATAAATATTCTATAGATTTATCATATAAATTTTTAAAGTTTACCATATATAAAAACTATAGCAATAACAATAATATACTACCTATCTAATACACATAGAAAATAAAACGATAACAAACTACTAAACAGATAGCGCAAACAAAAAATCCCCCACTACTGTGAGGGATTTTTGAATATTATAGAATACCGAATAGCCACATGCCAAGGGTACCGCCCCAGAAGTGAATTAAGAAGCTAACCACAGAAATAGCAAGGCCTACACGCCACCATGTTCCTTGTGGTACATAACCAGCACCAAAGAAGACTGGTGTTACACCAGAACTATAATGTGTTAATGTACAGCCAGGGCTGTTCATCAAACCAAAGAGCAAAATGGTAAACGGAATTGGTGCGCCCATTGCTACCAAGATAGCTGCAAAGGCGGAGAATAACGCTGTAATACGAGCTGTACCACTGGCAAAGAAATATTGAGAGTATACAAAGGTTGCAGAGATAATGAAGGATGCCCAGAACCAATCAATACCTACAAGATGTTGACTTACAAAATCAGCAAATACTGCAACAACACCGAGCTTGCCAAGTAAACCAGCCATACCAACGAGGGTACCCATCCAGATTAGAATATCCCAACCTGTGCGTTCACCTAGAATATCTTCCCAAGTAAGGGATCCTGTAACTACACAAGCAAGTACGCCCATCATAGCAACTACAGTAGGATGTAACTTCGTCCAAATCGCTGTGGACCACAGCAAAATACAAAGTACAAAAATAATAGCCACTGAAATTTCAGCCTTTGTAATAGGACCTAGTATATCTAGCTCTTTTTGAGCCATTATCGCTGCTTGAGGTGTCTCCTTGATTTCAGGTGGATAGATTTTATAAATAAACCAAGGCATCAAGATCATACAAATTACACCAGGGATTACACCTGCTTGGAACCATTCCCACCATGAAATATCATAGCCAAATAATTTTGCACCTAAGGATGTAATCAATAAGTTACCACTACAAGCAGTTAAGAAGATTGTTACAGTAATGGTGTTTATCGTATGAGCCGTGGTCATCAAGTACGCCCCAATACGACGTGCCGTACTACCATTTGGCTCAGAATCAAAGGCTAACGAAATGTTTTGAACAATGGGGAAAATAATACCGCCCCCACGAGCCGTATTAGATGGCGTGGCAGGAGAAATAATAAGATCCGTACAAGCTAATGCATAAGCTAACTTTAAGGAACTAGTACCAAAGGAGCGAATCAAAGTATACGCGATACGCTTACCAAGGCCAGAATTAATAATGCCTCTAGAAAAGAATACAGCTGCTACGATAAGCCATACATTGGCTTCAGCGTAACCACCTAATGCTTGCACCATGGTAATAGAATTTGTTGCTACTGCCGCAACAATACCAAAGAGTGCCATAATACCTGTTGGCCAAGGTCGTAAAATAAAACCTACAATTGTAGCCGTGAAGATAGCTAATAAATGCCATCCTTCAGGCTTAATCGCCTCCGTGTGAGGCAAGAACCAAATTACAAGTCCTACCAGTACCGTCAGTGCGGCGCGTGTAAAGGTATTCATAGAACCTCCCTATCAAACTACACATATCAATAGTTACTGTTGATTATAAAAAACTATATGGCGGTCATCACACATAACCGCCATATAAATTAGCAACTTTCCAAAAATTCTTTAATCTTTGGATTAGAGCGCAATGTATCCATCTCTTCAGGGGTTAATAATTTTACCTTGTCCCGATCTTGGTTAACTAAGCAAAGGAATCCGATATAATCGCCTTTATTAGCCCGAAATTGATGTATCATTTTACCTGGAATTTCAATAAAATCACCAGCTTCTACATCATGGATTTCATCGCCTAATAAGACTTGCCCCTTCCCACGGAATATCATAACCATATGTGTATGTTCATGATATTCAAGCGTAGAATACCCACCTGGCAAGCATTCAAAATAGCGGAATTGGCATGGAATATCAAAGGCCCCATCGTATAAAACTTGACGTGTTACGTCTTTAAACGGACTACCGTCTTGCTTATACACCAAGGTATCGACGCCATCCCACTTGAAATTTTTAGCATCAAACTTGCGTATCATTCTATTACCTCTCATAAAAAAAGGCTGCATCGAAACAGTGTTTCAATACAGCCCAATCGGTTCAATTATTTAAAGAAACGTTTCAATGTTCCTAGTAAACCATGACTATGTTTTTGTACACCATCTGCAATGCTCTCTACTTCAAAACCAGTTTTTTCGATAGCTTTTGTGATAACATCTACAGATACTTTGTTTGGGTCAAAAGAAACAGTAGCAGTTTTTTCTGGTAAATCCACTTCTGCGCTTAATACGCCAGGCAAGCCAAGGGATGCGCCCTCTACAGTTTCTTTACAGTTATTGCACATCATACCAGGTACAGTAAATACCTTTGTTACAACGCCATTATCTTCGCCACAACCACAATCTTTGCACATAGTGATACCTCCTATTAATCGTTAGCTTCTTTATGTTTATCGTCGTTTTTAGCCCCTGCTGTCACGTCGATAGTCGTCGCTTGTTTAACGGCTTCTTTCGTTTCCTCAACAGCTTTTTTAGGGCCGGAAATAGCATCTTTGAATTCATTGATGCCCTTACCTATAGCTTTACCTACTTCAGGCAACTTACCAGGTCCGAAGATAACTAAAGCGATCACTAATATAACTATTAATTCAGGTGTTCCTATAGATCCCATATGTATCTCCTTTATATTTACTAAAACTTACATCCTTTAGTGTACATCATTATAGGCTGCCTTGTCCACATACCAGGTCATAGCTTCTTGTGAAAGTACAGCACCAGGCAATGTACGACCAATGCGTTTTTCCCACGTTAAATCTTCGTAATCCTCGCGTTGGTACAATACCTTTGTCAATGCAGTTCGCTTGCTTTCACCAGTTACAGTAAACCAAACGGCATCGGATTTAGCCAAGAACGAGAATGTCATAGAAATCCGTTCCCATACCTTACCATCCTCAACGGCAACCACCTCTTGATCTGCCACGCGAAGCGCGTGAGAGCCTGCAAATAATCCTGCTGTATGACCATCTTCGCCTAGATCAAGTAAAGCTAAATCGAGACCAGATTTTTTACACGCCTTGAGGACATTGCGAACCTCTTTTTCATATTCTTCAGCCGCTTCTAATACGGTTTTAGAATCCGTATTAATTGGCAAGAAGTGAGCAGCCCCCTTTGCCTTACATAGCAAATGAGGTTTTACGCGATTAAAGTAATTATCCTCATTCGATTGCGGTAGGAAACGTTCATCCGTCCACAAGAAGAATATGCGTTCCCAATTGAGGCGCTCAATATATTCAGGTGAGTTAAGTAATTCTAACAAACCATTTACGACAGTGCCCCCAGTAATACCAACAACGCACGTTTCTGTACGGCTTATTTCATCATTGGTGAAAGCAATAAAATCCTCTGCTAAAGCTTGGACTACATCACTAGGACTGTCATAACATTTAATTGTATCTTGAGCCATGTAATAATGACCTCCTAAAACTATTATAATAGTACTATTATATACACTTTTGCTTTTTTATGAAAGCAAAAACCGATGTAACTCAATATATAGAGCCACATCGGTTCGAATTATATTAGTAACTGCTTATAAAATACATGATATTTCATAGAATTACAAGAGAATAATTATTATTTTTGACCAAATTTAGGACGACGACGTTCAGTAAATGCGCGTACGCCTTCTTTAAAGTCTTCAGAAAGGCCTAAAGAGCATTGATTTTCTACTTCAAACTTCTTGTACTCTTCCCAACCAGATAAGAAGCTATTCCACATCATTTCTTTCATAACGCGGTAAGATTGTGCAGGACCTTTAGCTAATTTTTCAACAAGACGTCTTGTAGCAGTTTCTAAGTCCTCAGGTTCGCAAACTTTATATACAAAGCCCCATTCTTTACCTTTTTCTGCAGATACAGCTTCGCCAGTCATAACGATATGCATAGCACGGTTCATACCAATGGAACGAGTCAACAAGAATAAACCGCCTGCATCAGGAGCAAGACCTACGTTCACAAAAGCTTGAATAAAGCGTACGTTGTTAGCTGCTACCACAAAGTCCGCTGCTAATGCCATATTAAATGCCGCACCTGCTGCAGCACCTTGAAGGCTCATGATAACAGGTTTAGGCAAGCGTTTCATAGCCATAGAAATTTGAGCTACCAGCTCAACAATTTCAAACAAGGATTCTGTATCGCCATCATTTACAGCGCGTTCCATTTCTGTTAAGTCACCACCTGCAGAGAATACTTTACCTTCTGCATTGATGAGCAACGCACGAACACTTTCATCGTTGTGAGCCTTATCTAAGACCTCAAGGATCTCCTTGCACATTTCGATGTTAAAACCGTTCGCCACTGCGGGACGATTAAATGTCAACGTACCAATGCCGTTGTCCACTACATACTGAATTGTATTATAAATCATATGAGTTCTCCTATATGAAAATCTATATTCGAAAAAATTCGATGATATATCTCTATTATAGGGGAATTAAATATAGATGTAAACGTAAAAATAAATTTCCACTCTAACGACAATATTATAGTAATCATAGTATAAAAAAACACCTGCAGACATTGTCTGCAGGTGTAATAACCTGTTTTCCAAATATTAACGTTTGGAGAATTGGCTTGCTTTGCGGGCTTTTTTAAGACCGTATTTTTTACGTTCTTTCATACG
>USAV01000117.1 GCA_900552715.1 uncultured Veillonella sp. | reverse complement strand
CCCCAGCCTTCAACAGGACGAAGTTTTTCTTGACCTACGTAGTGAGCCCAGCCACCACCGTTAACACCTTCTGTACCGCAGAACATGATAAGGTTCAAGATGGTACGGTAAATCACGTCAGCATGGTACCAGTGGTTGATACCACCACCCATGATAATCATGGAACGACCTTTAGTTTTTTCTGCATTATCTGCAAACTCACGAGCTGTAGTAATAGCGATATCTGCTTTTACACCAGTAATTTTTTCTTGCCATGTAGGTGTGTAAGGAGTGTCATCTGTGTAAGATGTTGCCACTTCACCACCGATACCACGATCGATACCATAGTTAGCAAGAATAAGGTCATATACAGTAGTTACTTTTACAGGACCATCTACAGTTTGTACTGTAATTGTAGGAATAGCACGTTCAATTACACCTTCGTGCTCTTCATCGCCAAAGTATGGCAACTTAACAACAGTCACGTCTTCACGTTGATCAAACACGGATAAGCGAGGATCGATTTTAGCCCCTGTATCGCGGTTTTCTAGGCGCAAATTCCATTTTTGTGGATTTGTATGACGTTCGCCCATTGTACCATTAGGAACAACGATTTCATTTGTTGTTTCATCGATCAATACCATTTGGAAGTTAGCGCCTTCCTCTTGGCGACCCAAATCCTTAGCATTCAAGAAGCGGCCTGGTTGTACAGTGCCGTTGATGTCTTCAACGCGTACAAGGAATGGCATATCTGTGAACTCTTTAGCATACTCTTTGAAGTATGGAGTCTCTTTATCGATGTAGTATTCTTTTAAGATTACGTGGCCCATTGCCATAGCAAGAGCCGCATCAGTACCGGCTTTTACATTGAGCCAAGCATCGGAAGAAGTTGTAGATTCCGCATAGTCAGGGGATACGGATACAACTTTAGTACCTTTGTAACGAACCTCTGTCAAGAAGTGAGCATCTGGCGTACGAGTCAATGGTACATTGGAACCCCAAGTCATGATGTAACCAGCATTGTACCAGTCACCAGATTCAGGAGTATCTGTTTGTTCACCCCAAACTTGAGGGCTAGAAGGTGGTAAATCGGCATACCAGTCATAGAAGGACAATGGTGTACCACCCATTAAGTTAAGGAAACGAGCACCTGCTGCATAAGACAACATGGACATCGCTGGAATTACAGAGAAGCCTGCGTTGCGGTCAGGGCCGTATGTTTTCGCTGTATATAATAAGGATGCAGCAGTAATTTCTGTTGCTTCATCCCATGTGGAGCGCACAAAGCCACCCATACCACGGGCAGATTTGTATTTTTTCGCTTTTTCAGGATCTTCTACGATAGATTTCCAAGCTTCGATTGGGTTCTTAGCATGCTTTTTCGCTTCTCTCCAAAGCTCAGCCAATTCGCCGCGTACATAAGGATATTTTACGCGCAATGGGCTATAGAGATACCAAGAGAATGTCGCACCACGAGGGCACCCACGTGGTTCGTAATCCGGCATATCATCTGGTGTTTCAGGGTAGTCAGTAGCCTGATTTTCCCATGCAACAACACCATTTTTAACGTAAATATTCCAGCTACAAGAACCAGTACAGTTTACGCCATGCGTTGTGCGGACAACTTTATCGTAAGACCAACGGTCACGATAAAAATTTTCCCACTCGCGACCGCCATCTTCAGTTATTTGATGGCCGCTTGGAGATACGTTCTTCTTGCGAAGAAACTTAAACTTTTGAGACAACAAGCTCATCTCGTGTCCTCCTTCAAAACTACAAAAAATCCCTTGCGTTAGCTGAGCTAACACAAGGGAGAAAATCCTGTTATTCGATATTACTAATATTAGGGTCTATATTATCAACCTCTAAATCAAGCAATCCGATTAAAGCGTCAAAATCACAGATTACTAGATGGTGTTTGTCATAGGCTACATAGCCCAACTTACGCAACTCACTTAGCATGCGATTTAAACTTTCTCTTGATGTGGCAGCAAATTCAGCCAACTCTTGATTTGTTAGGGCGATATCGATAAAGATACCATCCTCGCGCTCTACACCATAACTATTGGCTAAGCGCAACAAGGTAGAATAAAATGCTCCCTTCTTGCCATATAGTAGCAAGTCTCGGTATTTTGCCTGTTGACGTCGCATATGTAATGTATAGATCTTCATCATTGCAATGGCCAACGAATGGTCTTTTGCAATAGCAGCCTCTAACAAATCATAGCGAATAGAATAAACAGAGCAATCCTCCCGAGCAATGGCGTTGAACACATATGTTTTTGTGTTCTCCTCATACAACGGAACCTCACCAATTACATTATTCGGCCCTACTAGACGCAATGCAAAAATGTGCCCACTAGCTTCGAACTTTTTAATGCTCATTCTACCTTTTACTACTACGTAAAAGTGTTCTGCCTTGTCCCCCTCATGGAAGAGAAAATCACCTTTTTTAAGATGGAGTTCCTCGCCCGGCAAAGCAAGCAATTGGTTAATTAAATTTTTATCCATACCATCACCACTCCATTGTACTTTTAATATAAAATCCATTAGTTATACTAATCTATTTATAGTAAAAGTACATGTATTATATACTTTCATGTATATACAAGATTATTATAACTTATTAATTTCAGAATATGTGTGTTTTATGTCACATTCACAAAAATTTTTACAATATATAATATATTTGTGATATAAGACATTGCAAATTTTGTTGATACAATAATTATAACTCAGTTCTTTCACTTAATCGAATATTTTCTATAGTTTTTATTATAGATTGCAATATTTATATACAAAGAACCCTAGTTGTATCTTCCTTGTCTTCATTGCATGTATAGTTTTTCAGTAAGGAGAAGTTCAAAATGAGCGAACTAAAAATGCCTCAAGTAGGGGCAAGCCGTAGCGAAATTGTAGCTAATTGGCAACCAGAAAATCCAGAATTTTGGGAAAAGTTTGGTAAAAAAATTGCTAAACAAAACTTGGTTATCTCTACAATCGCACTAACACTTTCATTCTGCGTATGGTACTTGTGGGCAACCATTGCAGCACAACTTAACGGCGCAGGCTTTAATTTCACAACAGATCAATTATTTACATTAGCCGCATTACCAGGTCTTGTAGGTGCTACATTACGTTTTGTATATACCTACATGCCAGCCTTAATCGGTGGTAAAAACTGGACATTTATTTCCACACTTATTCTATTAGTTCCTGTTGTATGGCTCGGCTTTGCCGTTCAAGATACAACAACTTCTTATACGACATTCATGATCTTAACTGCCCTCATCGGTTTAGCGGGTGGCAACTTCTCGTCCTCCATGGCGTACATTGGCAACTTCTTCCCTAAATCCGAAAAAGGTACTGCTCTTGGTATCAACGGCGGTGTTGGTAACCTTGGTATTTCTGTAATCTACTTCTTGGCTCCATTCGCTATGGGTTCTGCTGCATTAGGTAGCGTATTTGGTGTAACACCAGCTATCATCAAAGGTAACGCAGTATACCTTGCCAATGCGGCTTTCATGTGGATTGTACCACTTGTTGTTATCCTTGCACTTATGACACGTTTCATGGATAACTTACCACTAGAAAAACCAAATCCTAAAAATCTTGTACAAATCTTTGGGAACAAACACACTTGGGCACTTACATTGCTATACACTTGTTCCTTCGGTGCTTTCTCTGGTTATGCGGCAGCACTTGGCTTATTAGTAGGTAAAGAATTCCCTGAAGTTCCATTTGCGTCTATCGCATTTGTTGGTCCTCTTGTATCAGGTGCCCTTCGTCCTGTAGGCGGTTGGTTAGCAGATAAGATCAATAGCGGTACAAAAGTTACCTTTGTGAGTCTTCTCGGTTTATGTGCAACAACTGCATTGATTGCATTTGGCGTAGATATGCACAACTTCCCATTCTTCTTCGCTATGTCCGTATTGACATTTGTATGCTGTGGCTTCGCAACTGGTGCAACATTCCGTATGATTCCACACGTATTCGGCAATCCATTACTTTCCTCTTTAATTACAGGCTTCGTAGCTGCCGTAGCTGCATACGGTGCTTTCATTACACCTAAAATCTTCGGCTTCACATATTCCACATTCGGTAATATCTATCCAGCCTTCGCAGTATTGTTAGCCTTCAACATCGTAACTGTAGCAGTATGCTACTGGTTCTACGTACGTAAGGCAGCAAATATGAACGTATAATTTTCTGGAACAGAAAATTTACGTTCACTGGACCGTACAACAAAATATAATTCACTTTTCTTAACTAAGTGATAAAAGAAACCCCGTATCTCTCCTCCATACTTATCAGGTCTGCGGCCTAGGGCCTTGACCTCGTAAGTCGGATTGATGCGGGGTTTTCTTTTATGAAAATATAGTTATGGATAAGCTACTCAAACATAGTGAATTATATTTTACGCAGTACAAGACGTTAACAAATTTTCTGTTCAAAATTATAGCCTTCATTTCGAGGGAAGAAAAGGGACTGCTAGGCAGTCCCTTTTTTATCATTTAATTCATATATATCAATAAATAGTTACTTATTGTATCGTATATTTGTTCAGCTTATAATATTCTTAAGGTAGTCAGCGAGGTTGGGCCTCTCTTCGTTATAGAAGGGGGTGAGCTTATGAGTGACTTTGAACTTATTACAGTTATCATTGGAATAATGACGTTAGTCATTTCCTTTGGTGCACTTATAGCGCTTATTTGCCTCACAAAAAGCAAATAGCCCTCCGTTACCATGCGTAATTAGATAAACAGAAAGGCCATTTCCTAGATAATTAGTTTTTGAGATGCGCCTGACGTTCCTACTCGTCTGACTATCTATTTATATTATAGAGTTTAAGACATATATCGTCAAATTCGAATAAAGGGACTGCTAGGCAGTCCCTTTTATTATCCAAAAATTTCTTCTAGTAGTGCATCGTCGATGATGGTACCAACGTAGAAGTCGCTGAAGATGCCGTATTTTGCACTGGCTAC
>USAV01000116.1 GCA_900552715.1 uncultured Veillonella sp. | reverse complement strand
CCGTTACGCGTTACGAAATTGAACCTGCACCGGGTGTAAAGGTTAGCCGGATCGTTAATTTAACAGATGATATTGCCCTTAATTTAGCGGCTCAACATATTCGTATGGAGGCTCCAATTCCTGGTAAATCCGCTATCGGTATTGAGGTTCCTAATAAAACAACAGAGGCCGTACATTTGCGCGATGTTCTTGATTGCAGTGACTTCAAGGATGCGCGTGGTGGCATTCCTGTTGGTCTTGGTAAAGATATTGCAGGGAAACCTGTTATTACAGACCTTGCAAAGATGCCTCACTTGCTCGTAGCAGGTACTACGGGTTCTGGGAAGTCTGTATGTGTTAATACGTTGATTTCCAGTATTCTATTTAGTCGTAAACCAGAAGAGGTTAAGTTACTATTAATCGATCCTAAGATGGTTGAATTGTCTATTTATAACGGCATTCCTCACTTGATGGCGCCAGTAGTAACCGATATGAAAAAGGCCGCTGCTGTATTGCGCTGGGCCGTTCGTGAAATGGAGGCCCGTTATAAAGCATTTGCAGCGTCTGGTAAACGCGATATAAAGAGCTATAACGAAGCGCACCCTAAAGCGGCTATGCCGTTGATTGTATTAATCATCGATGAGTTAGCTGACCTTATGATGACAGCTCCTGATGATATTGAAGAATCTATTAGCCGCTTAGCACAAATGGCGCGTGCTGCGGGTATTCATATGGTACTTGCTACACAACGTCCATCTGTTAACGTTATTACTGGTTCTATTAAGGCTAATGTACCAAGTCGTATTTCCTTTGCCGTAGGTTCTCAAATTGACTCTCGTACCATCCTCGATATGGCGGGGGCTGAAAAATTACTTGGTAAAGGGGATATGTTGTTTGCTCCAATTGGGGCAAATAAACCAATTCGTGTACAAGGTGCATTCATCTCCGATGATGAGGTGGAACATCTTGTAGAATTTGTAAAAGCCCAACGAGAACCAGAATATGATGATACTGTTACGCAAGAGGCTGAAAAGGAAACAGAGAAAGAATCATCTGAAGAAAATGATATTTACCGCGATGAATTATTAGAGCGTGCTGTTAACCTTGTAATGGAATCTGGTCAAGCTTCTGTATCCATGTTGCAACGTCGATTCCGCATAGGTTATACTCGTGCGGCTCGTCTGGTAGATACGATGGAAGATCTTAAAATCGTTGGCCCTAGCATGGGCAGTAAGGCTCGAGAAATTTTAATGAGTCCTGAACAAGCAAAGGCTCGATATTTCTCGGACTCCAATGATGAACAATAATTGAATGATTACGATATGAGTAGTATGTAGAGTTAGAAAGGAACGAAAATGGCTGAATTAGGCGAAGAATTACGACGTGAACGGGTAAGACGTAATCTAACCTTTAAAGATGTGGAGCAAGTGCTGCACATTAAGACAACCTATTTGGAAGCTATCGAAGATGGTAAATATGACATCATTCCTGGTCAGGTCTACGTAAAAGGCTTCATTCGTAATTACGGTAATTATTTAGATCTTGATGGTGATCGCTTGGTGAAAGCTTATCAAAGTCAGGTAGGTGATATAGATACCTTTTCTTTGCGTTCTGTTACACGTCAGAAAGCGCAAGCGACACCAAATTTGGTGCAAAGTGAATTCGTTGAATATCAAACATCTAAAAAGCGCATGTCTTTGGAAACGCGTCAACGTAAACGTCAACGTTCTATTGTACAGGAACGCATTATTTTAGGCATAATTTTGTTCTGTATGGCATTATTTTTACTATGGTTATTCCTTTTCTAATAAAAGGAAAGAAAGGCATTTACTCAATCGATGGATAGATTTTTAGTAACAGAACCTTCGGATATGAAGGAACGTGGCTGGGCTGAATTAGACTTTGTCCTCATCAGTGGGGACGCTTATGTAGACCATCCGTCCTTTGCTCCTGCCGTTATCGGCCGGTACCTAGAGTCCAAAGGTTATCGTGTAGGCATTATAGATCAACCAGATTGGAATGATGTAGAGGCTTTCAAAAAACTAGGTAAACCGCGTCTAGCGTCCCTTGTTACAGCAGGGAATCTAGACTCAATGCTCAATAAATTTACGGCCGCAAAGAAGATTCGCCGTCAAGATGATTATTCTCCCGGTGGTGAAGCTGGACATCGTCCAGATAGGGCTACCTTGGTATATGCGAACCGTATGAAAGAGGCATATAGTGATGTGCCGCTTATTATCGGTGGTATAGAGGCATCTTTACGCCGCTTTGGTCATTATGATTATTGGTCAGATACCGTACGTCGCTCTATCTTAGTTGATTCTAAGGCAGATGTACTTGTTTATGGTATGGGTGAACTTCAAATTGTGGAATTAGCAGATGCTCTAGATCAAGGTCGCTTTAAAGAGTCCTTGCCATCTATTCGCGGTATTTGTTACATGGCAAAGGAAATTCCTACTATAGACTATGTTGAATGCCCGTCTTTTGAGGAAATTAAAGCTGATAAGATGGCCTTTGCTGATGCTTTCCGTATTCAATATGATGAACAAGACCCATTTTATGGACGTATTGTAGTCCAAAAGCATGGGGACAGATATCTTATTCAAAATACGCCTGCTTTGCCTTTGACACAGGAGGAAATGGATGGTGTATATAACTTGCCATATACACGTAAGTGGCATCCTAAATACGATGATAAAGGTGGCGTACCAGCGTTAAGTGAAGTACAATTTAGCCTTGTTAGTCAACGCGGATGTTTTGGTAGCTGTTCATTCTGTGCTATTACCAATCATCAAGGTCGCATCATCCAAAATCGTAGCCATGAGTCTTTAATCGACGAAGCCCAAACTATGATTGAGATGGACAATTTTAAGGGTTATATTCACGATGTTGGGGGCCCTACTGCAAACTTCCGTCATTTAGCATGTGATAAACAAGCTGTATATGGCGCTTGTAAAGGTCGTACCTGTGCGGCTCCAGAGCCTTGTGAAAATCTTAATACAAATCACGATGATTATATTGCATTACTCCGTAAATTACGTAAGCTAAAAGGAGTAAAAAAGGTATTTGTTCGCTCTGGTTTGCGCTATGACTATGTGCTGGCAGATAACAATAAAGACTTCGTACGAGAGCTGTGTGAGTTTCACGTTAGTGGCCAATTGAAGGTAGCACCAGAACACGTATCTAAACGGGTTACAAATATGATGGGGAAAGCGGGTAAGGAAGAATTCCTCACCTTCAAATCTTGGTTTGAAGAGGCTAATAAAAAGCTTGGTAAGAAGCAATATTTAGTGCCATACTTTATGAGTTCTCATCCTGGTTGTGCCTTGGAGGATGCTATTGAATTAGCAGAGTTCTTGCGTGATCAACATATGTATCCAGAACAAGTACAGGATTTTATTCCAACACCGGGCAGCCTATCGACTTGTATGTACTATACGGGTATTAATCCTCTAGATGGAAAGCCTGTATACGTAGCCAAAAAAGGTAGAGATAAAGCTAAGCAACGTGCTTTAATGCAATATAAAAATATTGAAAATTATGATCTTGTAAAAGAAGCACTTATTGAAGCTAATCGGCGTGATTTAATTGGATTTGGACCAGAATGTTTGATTCCACCACGCCCAATTGGTCGCAATAGTAATCGTACTGGTGCGGGCACTGGCAACCGTAATAGAGTACAAGCTAATAATCGTCGCAGCGGACGTCAATCAGGTGAGCAGCGTAGTAAGGGAAACACGTGCTCTAACCAACAGGCTGCTCTTAGTAAGGGGAGATCATCTCGCAGTGGTATGACTAAAGGTCGTCCCTCTAACAAAAGCCGTGGTGGTCGTTAATTATAGAGATTAGTTTTATCTAATCTCATTTGGGGATACTTTATGTCTTATAGGAGGCATATATGAAACGATGGATTGCTCCGGGCATTTTAGCCCTTTTTGTGGTAGGGATGTTGACCTATGGTGTAAACTTTTACCATCAAGAACAATTGGAACATGAAAAAGAGCCTGTTCGTGGTGAGATTATAGTTTATACAGACTTACCGAATAATATAACTACATTGCTTGCCGATCGTTATGAAGATGAGAAGAATGTAAAAGTTACAGTTATGCCTCTTACAGAAGAGCAAATGGCGCAACGTTCGGCCTCAAATGTAGCTGATACATCTGGTGATATTGTACTTACCTCTGAGGATAACCTCGTTGTAGGCGCCAATACTGGGAAATATGCACCTATTGTTAATGAGAAAATTGACGAGGTTCGTGACAATCTAAAGGATACAAATGGATATTGGGTAGGCCTTTGGTATGATCCTATCGTATTTGTTCAAAATGATACCTTCTACAATGGGGTTGGTAAATATATTACTACATGGGATACCTTGGCAAAACAAGGTGATTGGACCATTGTAATGACCGATTTTGTAGCCTCTCAGAATGCGGCAAACTTGTTATATAACATGGTGGAATATAGAGGGGAGCCTGAAGCATTAAACTATCTATATAGCTTAAAACCTCATGTAATACAACATGCTAAGTTCTTGTCTACCCCAGTTCGTTTAACAGCGCTTGGAGAGTCTAATATCGGCATTGGTAATTTATCTGATGCGGCCCAATATACGCGTCATGGATATCCAATTAAGGTCATTTATCCAACGGATGGGACCTCTTATTATGTAACTGGGGCGGCCGTATTAAAAAATTCAAAACATAAAGCAGATAGCGTCGAATTTATTAATTGGTTGTTATCTACAAAGACCGCAAAATATATGGTTGAAAATAACTTCACCTATATATTTACAAATCCAGAAATGGATGAGCCAAAAGACTCATTGGGACATGAGCTAATTTTATGGCCTGTAAATGGCGGTTACACCATTGATGGTAAAAAATTATTACTAAATCACTGGGTTAGCCAAGTGCGTTTCCGTAAGGAATAACTCAGTTATATAGATCCTATTAAGGTAGTAAATTGAAAATAATCTTGTTAAGAAAGGATATAGAATGGGTAAGAAATTAGGATATGTTAGCCTAGGTTGTGCTAAAAACTTAGTAGATACAGAG
>USAV01000115.1 GCA_900552715.1 uncultured Veillonella sp. | reverse complement strand
CGTATTTGCCTACTTAGGTTCGACAAATCAGTTTAAAGGGGGTAACTCTGATATATGTGTAAGGCATTTCCAGCATCAGCCTCTCTCTGGTACACAGGGATATGAGAATCATGTCCTTTGCATAACTTTTACTAGATTATAGTATCACAGGGAATTAAAAAATTCAATACGGTTCAATAGTAAATTTCATAAATTCTATAAATTCAACATAACACTCTTACTTCCTAAAACAAAAAGAAAACGGCCCGTATATCGAGCCGTTTTGTAAGACCTATTAAACTTTGAAGATTTTATTAGATCTATTAGCGTTTAAAGTTTGTAGATAACATAGCGCCAATTACTTTTTCCAATTTGCTATTGGAAAGATCTGGGCCTTTGTAAAGTGTTAAGAGTACATCATTAGAGTTATCTTGTTTAGATACCATCATAACACCGCTACCACGAGCACCATTATCGTCGTAATCTTTTGCTACGATAACGAGGTTCAAATAATGGTCCTTCATGTATGTATACACTTTGCTTGTACGTGCAGAGGAACCAATCATTTTCGCCATGCTCATGCCACGGTTGAATACGATTGCATTAGCATTATGAGGATTTGCCGCTAATTGTTGTTTTTCGTCATCATTTAGAGGCATAAGGTTTACCATGAGAGAGTCACCCATTTTACCACGGAACATGGCTGGCATTGTTTCCCGTACGTCTTCAGGAATACCTGTATCCGCAGTTAATTTCAATTCCTTAGGAACTGTCATATATAGAACGCCCTTGCTATTGCGGCCTACCTCTGTTGTACTGAGGTCTACAGCGCTAAGCATAATGGAGTCTTTAATAGTTGCTACTTGGTTTGCCAATGGTTTTTCTGGAACACCACGGCTTGCCAATTGTACATCACCGGACTTAGTTTTCTTCAACGTTTCTACATTCCAGTTAGCCCCTTTTTTGTCGGCGTCGCTAGCTTCTGTGAAAGCATTCGCCCCATCTTTTGTACCTACATACACGTAAGTTTGAGCTGGGATAATTGTATCTGGTGCACCAGTTTTATTGAAAGCAGCACCATATACTACATTAGGGATCACAGTGGAGCCAATTTGTAAGTTGTTATTAGTTTGGGTTTCCACATCAAAGTTGATATTGCCAGTGAAGGTCATATCAGGACCATGATTGATGACTACTACATCCCCTGCTTGAGGGATGATAACAGGACCTACAGGGCCCGCCATAGCTACACCCGCCATAGATACACTAAGGCAAGCTGTTAATAATGCACGTTTCAAAATAGATTGTTTCATAGATATACTCTCATTTCTCTATAGTGACATAATCAGATAAGCTATTTAATACTTCGATAGCCAATGGCCGTGTTGAAGGTGTGCACCTTAGCATACATCGTCCATTTACATCTATAGAGGTCATAACCCCTAAATATTCATAGCCTTCAATGATGCGATTGATATAGTTTGTATGCTTCGGCTCAAGACGAAAGAACACATACGCCTCTTCCCCAGAGGTCTCTAAATCTGGTACATCGGGAAATGCACCGATAGATTTACTCGGTTCTAATGGTGTACCACGCATAATTACTCCGCTTTAGGTTTGCACTCACGACGCATCATGGAGTATGGTTCAAGTGGTGTATCCATGTAAATGCGCACTTTCATTTGAGCATGTGGTGCTACATCGATTGGGTTACCATCTTCATCTGTCATTTTTTCAATTACAGTCTCAACAAGCTCACCCTTAGGTTGGCAGAATTCTACTTTATCGCCTACCTTGAAGTTGTTACGTTGTTCAAGATCAACGTATTTTTCTTCTTCGTTATAGCCCATAACTAAACCAATGAAATCATGGCTTTGTGTATTTGTAGATTTACCATAGTTTTGAGCTGTTTCATCAGGACGACCTTCTGCAAAGCCATCAGTATATGGACGGTGAGAAATCTTTTCTAATTCTGCAATCCACTCTGGACGAACATACCAATCTTTACCTTCTTTAAGGTATGTATCGATAGCTGTACGATATACTTTCGCCACTGTTGCGCAGTAGTGAACAGATTTCATACGGCCTTCGATTTTAAGGCTGTCGATACCAGCTTCATATAAGTCTGGAATACGATGAATCAAGCACAAATCTTTGGAGTTGAAGATATATGTACCATGCTCATCTTCTTCGATTGGATAGTATTCACCAGGTCGATTCGATTCAACAAGGGAGTATTTCCAACGGCAGGATTGGGAGCATTGACCACGGTTCGCATCGCGGTTACCTGTCATGTAGTTAGATAATAGGCAACGGCCGGAGTAAGAAATACACATAGAACCATGTACGAAGGATTCAATTTCGATATCTACATTGTCCTTCATTTCTTTAAGGTCAGCTAAAGACACTTCACGAGCTGCTACTACACGTGTAGCACCAAGTTCTTTCCACATTTGAACTGTGTGCCAGTTTGTAGTAGATGCTTGTGTACTTACATGAAGTTCAAGGCCTGGAGCTACGCGTTTAGCAAGGCTGAAGATACCCATGTCGGCAACGATAATCGCATCAACACCGATACTTTCAAGGAATTTCAAATAATCCTCTAAACCTTCAAAGTCCTCATTGTGAGGAATGATATTACATGTTACATGGATTTTTTTACCATGAGCATGTACGAATTCTACGGCTTCCTTTAATTCCTCGTCGGAGAAATTAGAGTTACCTGCGCGCAAGCCAAAACGTTTGCCTGCACAATATACAGCATCCGCACCGTAGCGAATCGCCATTTTAAGCTTGTCCATATTACCGGCTGGACAAAGCAATTCCATAAAATGTTCTGCCATTATTTGTTGTGCCCTTTCCACACACTCACACTCATGCCATCCCCCATAGGGTAAATGGTAGTGTTAAACAATTCTTTATTTTCAACATATGTTAAGTATTCTTTTAACCGTTTTACGATAGTTTTAAACCGTTTTGGCGGCTCCTTATCGCCCCGTACATAGCCTCTAAAGAGTACATTGTCCGCTAGGATAACGCCCCCTTCTTTCACATGCGGCAAAATAAGTTCTAACTGTTTTAGATATTGGCCTTTAGGACCATCTAAAAAGACTAGATCATATTCACCAGTGAGTTCCGTTAAGACTTGAGACGCATCACCTTTCAGCAATGTAATTTTGTCAGCATAATCGGATTGGTTAATATAATATTTTGCCATTTCGTGACGCACATCATCTAGCTCAATAGATGTAATATGCCCCTCCTCTTTATCGAGTAGAGGAGCCATCAACAAAGCAGAGTAACCAATGGCGGTGCCCACCTCTAACACAGAGGTGGGCCGGTATAAACCTATTAATTCTTCAAATAGATGAACCTCAGATTCTCGTAGAATCGGTACATCATTAATCATTGCGTAAATACGCTGTTCATTTAAAATATCATTTAATGTCATGAAAGTAGATTAAATCTCCTACATTATTTAGTACTATTACCACTAGGAACTACCAACGTAGAACGATCCACAGATTCAGCTGGCTTCACTTCAATATGAGGAACTTGTTGTGTACTTGGTACAACATTTTGCATAGATTCTGGAGCAGGTGTTGTAGTTGGCACATAAGAGTTAGAACTAGATGATTGAGTTGCTGGTGCAGATTGTGCTGGTGCTTGTGGAGCTGGTGTTGGTGCTGGAATTTCAGCAGCTGGAACCGTTGTTGGTGTATATTTGTACGTAGGTTCCACATTAACATATTGAGAATCTGCTTCCACCGCTTCTTCAGAGCTGTAATTGTAGTTAGGCTCTGTCGTTGCCACAGCCACGTCATAGTTAGGACCAGCTTGTACTGCGGCCTCTGTATTAGAGGATGTAGCCGTATCATTACCATAGATTTTATGAACTTCCGCTAAATGTTCTTCATATGTTTTAGAGAAGTGGTTATGTCCATCTTTATCTGCTACAAAGTATAAATAATCTGTATCTTCAGAATGCAAGACTGCATCTAATGCTTTTTTACCAGGGTTCGCAATTGGACCAGGTGGCAAGCCTTTAGATACGTATGTATTATACGGGCTTTGTAATTGCGTATCACCAATAGTTACATCTTCTTTTGCATAACCAAGTACATAGGAAATTGTCGCATCAGATTGCAATGGAATACCATGGGCTAACCGTTTTTTAAATACCCCTGCAATTGTTGGACGATCTGCATCAAATAAAGATTCACGTTCAACAATGGATGCCAATGTTACAAAATCATGAATACTCATGTGTTGAGCTTGAATTTGTTTCTTCACAGCCGGTGTGAGGTAACGATTCATTTCGTCAGCCATCATTTGAATCACTTCACGTGGCGTTGCACCTACTGGAATTTCATAAGTACTTGGGAATAAGAAGCCTTCTACCGGATATGTAGCAGGTCTTGTACCTTTCATATATGGATATGGTACAAAGGTCTTTGCTTCTGCTAAGAAATCCTTTGCCTTCATAATTTGATTTTTTTCAAGAACGATAGCTATATCACCAACTGTGTATCCTTCAGGAATTGTAACACGAATAGATTCTACATGACCTTCTTGTAATAAAGAAATGAGTTCGCGCACAGTTACCTTGTTAGGAATTTGGTAGTGACCAGTTTGAAGTTTATCATTGGTGCCGCTCAAATATAACCAAAGCTTAAAGCCTTGTGTGGAACGAATAAGACCTCGTTCATAGAGCATGTCTGCAATTTCAGTGCCAGTCTGCCCTTTTTCGATGACAAGTACTTGTGTACCATCATCTTGAGCAAAGGTGTTTGGCACTAAATAAATCGCTCCCAAACCACCTGCGATGATTAATACGCCTACAATAATAAGGATTAAAATGTATCTTAAGGCTTTTCTCACGACGTTGAGTTCCTTTCTGTAACATAACAGTATTTATCATCTTATTATACCATAAAGTCCATATTTCCCCTATATAAAAGGACATTATCATATGATGGGGCCCTTAATAAATAGGAAATCATAACCACCCGTAGAACGGGTGGTTTGCTCTGACCCTATAAGGGTCTTTCTCTAGTGGTGGCCCTCTAAAGA
>USAV01000114.1 GCA_900552715.1 uncultured Veillonella sp. | reverse complement strand
CAATGCATGAGTAATTGGTAAATAGGCTACGCGTACAGTCTTTAATTCTTGTGCCGTCTTTGGTTTATGGTGTTCATAATAACCATAGGCTATGCAGCCAATAACCAAGAGAACCACTCCGATGATTAGATACCAAGTCTTCTTCATAACTTCCCCTCTTTCTACCTCATAACAAGGGGCGTTTTTGACACATGTCATTTTTCGCACATTTCTAAAACCTAGATGAAATATGGTTTTAGAACACCTCGTTTTCAAACTTTATTTATACCCTACTATAACAATATGTATTAATTCTGTCAATAAAACACAGTAATATTGTAGGTATTATTATTTAGGCGCGAAAAGTATCAATATAGGCACTCCACTACACATATAACAATAAGCATAGTAGCTACTAGCTAGTGGCAAAACAAACAAAAGATACTCACGAAATACAAAACAGGTAGTATCCATCAGATACTACCTGTTTCTATATGCGTCTATTCACACATTGTATTAAGTTATTTCATATATATTTAGTTATACTCTATATATTTACTGATATCGCATATGTATATATTTACTTGAACAAAGTCTTTTTATTTAATACATATACCTCGGATGTACCTGCTTCGCTAGATTCAGATACATTTGGATAAATAGAAGATTGACGGAAGTGCTTAATCTCTCCTTTTGGAACGATTAACATCACAGGTTTACCAGATGCGATAATCTTGTTAAACTCCTCTTCGTTAACTTGTTCCATAAGATATTTCTTGGACCATTCAGCACTGCGCTTTTTCAATTTATCCCGATCGTCCCAGCGACTTTCATCACCGTTAATCTTAATAATCTTATGACCTGTATAGTATACAGCAGCTGTACTATACCCGTTGTAGTAATAGATATCACCATCATAAGAGTCTACAACAGGCACTACATCAATATTACTACGCTGTTTTACAAATGGTTCTAAACCTTCCACAACAACGATGGAGGAAATAACCATAGTACCTAGGACAATAATACTAACAAGGCGATACCCTTTTTTCGTATACCATGCGTGGAATAAAAGGAGTACGGCTACAGCCACCACAACATAGAGCAAGAAATAGAAGCCCCACGGTGCGAAGAATGAGCCCGCAACGTAAGCGATCCATAAGAGTAATGTAGGCCCCATAATAACCCATTTTATAGCTCTCGATTTACCTTTACGTATAATCTTCATAACGCCCATAGCACCAATAGCACTAAATGGAACTAAGCTGACGAATGTATATAAAGGATATTTTGTAGCCATTAAGGTATAGAATAAAAGAATGCCTACGCCCCAAGTCATATTATAGATAAAACCGGTATGTCGTTGTTTAAAGCCATCGATAATACCATAAATAACGGCACCGGTCCACGGCAGAGAAGCACCTAGGAAGATGGCGATATAATACCACCACACATTATCTTCAGGGTGTTCAGATTGTGTGGCCCGTGTTACATTGTGTAGCCCTAAGAAGCCATTGATGAAGTCTTGACCGTGAACGCTGTACATATACACATACCACGGCAAGCAGACTACACAAAAGGCAAGGATGCCTCGCCAGTCAAAGATAGCTTTCACCATCGACCAAGAGCGATTGATACCGGCAAAGACGAGCAAAATCATGCCCGGCAAAACAAGTGCAACGGGCCCCTTTGTGAGCACCCCAAGGGCCGCAAAGATATAGGCCACAATCATAGCATGTGGTTTCTGTTCCACCATCCCCTTATAGGAATAGATCATAACCATGATCGTCGTATACAACAGTACCATGTCCGTAATAACGCCATGAGCTACGGTCCAGAACATGAGAGAGGTGCCGAGTACAGAGGCCCCTATTAAGCCAAGGGCCCACTTACCGCTCATAGTACGCATCGATTGATACATTGTTGCCACTGACAAGGCACCAAAGATAGCACTTGGTAAACGAACTACCCAATCGGCGATACCAAAGATTTTAAATCCAAGAGCGATGAGCCAATAAATCATAATTGGTTTATCGTACCAATAGGTACCATAAATTTGCGGCGACAACCAATCCCCAGAGAGAACCATTTCTTTAGCAGTTAACGCATAGTTGGATTCAACAGGATCGGTAACAGGCAACATATTATTGCCAAACAAATAAAAAACGAGCCATACAATGAATACGACTGGTGTTAATCGTGAAAGTTTCATAAAGGGCCTCCTTATCGGCGATTACGATAGTATTTAAAGCCCAACACAGCCGCTATAATAACGAATACAACAACCATAATAATCAAGAACTCATGATTGTATTGGATTAGATCCTTCCAATTTTCACCGAGCACTTTGCCTAAATAAACAAGAAGGATTGTCCAAGGAATCGTACCTAGTACAGTCCAAATGACAAAATGCCACATAGGATAACGAGCCATGCCAGCTGGGAAGGAAATGAATGTACGAACACCTGGCAACAAACGACCAAAGAATACCGCAGCGCCACCATATTTATTAAACATCTTTTCAGCTAGCTCAAATTTATGTTCATTAAAGAATATGTATTTACCGTATTTCAAAAGGAGCGGACGTCCGCCGTACTCACCCATCCAGTAGGATAAAATAGAGCCCACAATCCCTGCTAAAATACCTACAACCATAGTCGTATGCAAATCAAATATACCTTGAGCGATCAGATACCCTGCAAAACCAAGGACAATTTCACTAGGAATAGGAATGTTAGCATTTTCCAGAACCATTGCAATAAACATGGCTGCATAGCCATACGTTTCCATGAACGAAATAATATATTCCACTGTTTTACCCCTTTTAAATTCCCATATGGGTTCCATATGTACAAAATTTTGCACATAGCATTTTCATTGTTATCATACCTATTCGGTATACCTTATATTTTACCATAATAAAAAGGCCCTCACCACAGGTGAAAGCCTTTTTACTATTTAACTGTATGCGATTATTGCAATTCAGTAGTTTGAGTTGTTACTTCACGAGCCGTAGTAAATGCAGCTAGTTCTGCATCACCAGAACCAAGAATTACTTTGTTAGCTACTAGCGCGTTAGCCGCTGTTTTAGCATCTTGTAAAGTAATTCCAGCACGAGGAGCACTAATTGTGACTGATGT
The DNA here is from genome assembly GCA_900552715.1 of uncultured Veillonella sp. GTDB lineage: Bacteria > Bacillota > Negativicutes > Veillonellales > Veillonellaceae > Veillonella. The sequence goes on along the minus strand of USAV01000114.1, from coordinate 2,104 downwards.
GCTTTTACCACCGACCGTAGAAAATGTAAGATATACAACGCGTTTTTCCGCCATGTGGGCGCCTCCTTTCACGTTTCATAAACAAGTTCTCAAATCTAGATAGAACGAGGCAATCGTTGGAATTATATAGTTCCTCTAAGATTAAATATGTCTATCTACGATTCATATCAATAAGGATGGGAATGTGTGGACTTGCGATTTCTATACCTTGTTACGACTATTTATAGGTATATAAAATCAGCAATAAGGATGTGTTTGGATCACCTACAAAAGTAATTTAATCATCTTGATTAATGTCCTAAGGATACTTCATTGACGCGGACCACGTCGGACAAGCTGTGGTCATACAAGGCTGCCAGCGCATTACCAACGGTTTTCACATTATCGTCGGACGCTTCTTCTGCAACACGAGTATAGGTTACGTCTTTGTACTTCGGCGCATCTTCGGTGCCGATGTTAAAGCGCAATACCAATTTTGTGCGTTTAATGTTAGCCATCGTATCACCTCCTTTCACCCTCTTATATTCCTGAGGTTCCCTCTCGACAACCCCCTCTAGAATAATTACGGTAATCATTGTGAAAGTCTGGGAACTACGGCTCTAACTCTGTACTTATGGCAGTAACTATATACTTCTTATACCAACTATATAACTTCAAAAGTAACTATATAGATTTCATTAAACTTCTAGCAGTATTAAAACAATAAGGTTCTTATAAATACAAAAAGACCTTTACCAATTCCTAGTTATATATAGGAACCGTAAAGGTCTATAAGATCTATGAGTACTATAAAGCGCCATTAAAAATAGTACTGGTATGTTAAACCGCTTAAGTTCAACACTATTCAGTTTTCAATGCCAACATAAAGTCATAGGCTTTAACGGCTGCTTCTGTATCCACAAAGTGTAATGGATTTAACATACGACAGAATTTAAAGAGACATTCGTGTTTACGTAAAACATCTTTCACATGTAATACAGTATCTCGAGCCGTACGAGCAGAGCTATAACCATTCATCATGGCATATAGGTAAGAAATCGGCAAATTATCTTCACGCAAGTAGCTGTGAACGAAGATAAGTAAATCCCAACCTTGCGCTGTTAATTCAGGCCAACGACGGCCATTTTCCCAATCTAACAAAGTAATCTTATCTGTATCAGGATCATAGGTAATATCTCTCATGGCAGGGCGCCCATGAGATAAACCATAGTCATGGAGTTGTCCCAATGTTTTACCAAAACTATAGAAGATATGAGTCACCATATCTTGTAAGCTATCATCATCAGGATGTTGAGCCGGCAATTCGCTATAATAGGTTAATGTTTTACCAGATCCTTCTGTAACGAAATAATGCTCTCTAAATCCAGCAATTACAGGCGCTACAGGTAGCTGTGTATTTATAAAGGATATTTTATAGAACTCATAATCAAAGGCAGCTCTAGGAGATGGTTTAATCCAACTAGAGCGGCGATTACTGATATCTTGCTTTACATAATAGGTTTTATCGTTAAACTCTACAGGAAAAACACGATGGTCTTTCTCTTGATCAATCATGCGATCGATATATTCTAATAACATATCATTCATTATGGCCTCCCCTTGTATAACACTCTACAACACTAATACTCCCATTTATACAGAATCTAAATTATTGAATACAAAACTCTCCATCTAGGCTAAGTAAGTGCACTCATTACACATAGCCTCATATTTGTTCATATCCATTCTTATTCAAATAGATTATATATCTCTATAATTAATTAAAAGTAACAACACATTAGTTGTTACTCATATAAGTGTATACAATTAATGTTTTTATTATACTACAATTATGACCTGATATCAAAAGAAAAACCCCCTAGCCTAAGCTAGGGGGTTCTTCTGGTAATTATGATAATAGGTTTAGATTTAAGACAGTACGAGGACCAACTGAGGTCATGTCTAAATCAAACGAATTAACCAACGAATTTAGTCACTGCTGCAGTATCAGTTAAGTGACGTTTAGGCATGCCCATTTCTTCAGGGGAGATGCCAAGAGCAAGACCCACTAATTGGGACATGTGCAAGATTGGCATATCTTTGCCACCGCCAACAACTTCTTTTG
>USAV01000113.1 GCA_900552715.1 uncultured Veillonella sp. | reverse complement strand
ATATAAAGCATTTACTTGACTATTTTACAATATATTAACCAAGTAACTCTTTAACGATATTATTAACTACCTTGCCATCCGCACGGCCTTTTGTTTTAGGCATTACATGTTTCATAACATTACCCATATTTACAGCATCGCCACAGGCAGCAATAGCCTCTTTAACAACTGTACGAATTTCATCTTCACTCATTTGAGCTGGCAAATATTTTTGTAGTACAGCAATTTCTTCTTTTACATGAGCGATTAAATCTTCACGGCCCGCTTTTTCAAATTCAGTTAAGGAGTCTTGGCGAGTTTTCATTTCTTTTGCCAAAATACCAAGAATACCATTATCATCAAGCTCAACTTTATCATTAATTTCTGTATTCTTAATCGCACTATTAACCATTCGAATTACAGAAAGCGCAGTTTTACCTTCTTCGCGTGCTTTCATAGCAGCTTTCATATCTTCTTTTAATTGATCTTTTAAGCTCATTGTATCCTCCTGATCTATTTTAATTAATAACAATCTACATCATACTATTATAAAGGTTAATCTTTACAGCTTGCAAAGATATAACACATTTAGTCATACAACATTATTATATTATAGATAAAATAATATAAAGAAACCCTAATCCTGGATTTCATAAAGCCATGAAAAGGCAGAATTAGGGTAATCATCTTATGCTCTGAATTTGCGTTTTCTTGCTGCTTCAGATTTTTTCTTTCTTTTTACGCTTGGTTTTTCGTAGTGTTCGCGTTTTCTTACTTCAGACAAAACACCCGCTTTTTGGCAGGAGCGTTTGAATCGACGAAGAGCACTTTCAAGCGTTTCGTTTTTACCGACTTTGATTTCAGACATCTATATCCCTCCCTCCAAAAATAATCTCGGGAAGTGCTGATAATTTACATACGCACATATAATATTATATGTATAGGTATAGATGTTGTCAATATTTTCCGGTATATTTTATAGGAATTTTAATAAGTATTATAAAAAGAATACATTATACCTAATTTTAAGCTTCTGGCCATCCCATTTCTTCGCCACCTAAGAGATGAGCATGCATATGAAATACAGTTTGACCAGCTTTTTTACCAGTATTAAAAATCAAACGATAACCATCTTTAGAAATACCAAGTTCTTTAGCTACATCACGAACGAATGGCAATAAACCTTCTACATAGTCCTCATTATTTTCGTTAAGATGAGCAATATTGGAAACATGGTTTTTAGGTACAATTAAAACATGTACTTTTTTCACTGGTTCAATATCATGAAATGCATAGAATTTATCGTTTTCTAACACTTTTTTAGATGGAATTTCGCCATTGATAATTTTACAGAAAATGCAGTCACTCATACTATAACTCCTTATTCAATAATCAAATAATTATCTTCTAAACCTACAACAGTACCACCAATGAGATCACCAATTTTATGTGTCCCATCAGATTTAACTTTACCATTTACATACTCATTTGTTAAGCCCATGTAGTATCCATTCTCTTCCTTTTCGATGAGAATCTCACCAGGCTTACCAATGCGAGATTTTGCGTATGCTTCATAGCCAGATTGGCTAAGCCCATTCAAAAGTGCTACACGAGTTTTCTTTACAGCTTCTGGTACTTGATCTGGCATAGTAGCTGCAGGTGTGCCTTCACGAATAGAGTATGGGAAGGCATGAATATGGGTAAATCCAATTTCACGAACTGTATTTAAGGTTTCTTCAAAGTCTTCATCTGTTTCTTGCGGGAATCCTGCAATGATATCAGTGGTAATTGATAAATCCTTAATACGAGAACGTAAACTTGCAATCAAATCTTTATATTCTTGCAATGTATAATGGCGTTTCATCAACTTTAATACATGATCAGAACCGGCTTGTAGAGGTAAATGCAAATGTGGACAAACACGTTTATTAGTAGCCATTAATTCTACTAACTCATCAGAAACTTCTACAGATTCAATGGAACCGAAACGAATGCGGTATAAATCAGGAATCTCTAATAAGGCTTTGACTACATCGGCTAATGTAGGACGACCTGGCAATTCAACGCCGTAATTTCCCAAATGAATGCCCGTTAATACGATTTCATGGAATCCATGTTCTACTAATCGTTTTGCTTCTTGTACAATATCATCAACTTTACGAGATTTTAATTTTCCTCGAGTATAAGGAATGATACAAAAGGCACAGTAGTTATTACAACCTTCTTGAATTTTCATGAATGCACGAGCTTTATCAGATTCATTACCATATAATGGCATTTCTTCAAAGTTGGATTCGTTCATGATATCCCGTACAGCATTGATTTGACGCTCTGTAGATTCCAATTGTTCTACGAGCTCAACGATTTTTGACCGGTTATTGGTACCGATAACGAGATTAACACCATCGATAGCAGCAATTGCATCTGGATCAAGCTGAGCATAACAACCAGTTACAATCACATAGGCATCTTCGTTTTGACGCTTCGCTTTGCGAATCAATTGACGGGATTTCTTTTCCCCCATATTCGTTACAGAACATGTATTGATTACATATATATCAGCTTTTTCATCGAAGTCTACAGCTTCGTAATTATTTTGTAAAAATAAACCTTTCATGGCATCTGTATCATATTGATTGACACGACACCCTAAGGTTGTAAACGCAACGGTTTTCATTGCACCTCTCTATTCTTGTTTAATTTATAGTTCTAATTCATATTGAATCATCGCTAATGATCCAATAGCAGCCGTTTCAGCACGCAAAATAGTATTACCAAGAGAAACTGAATTTCCACCACTCTCTATAATAGCATTGATTTCGTTCTCTTGATAGCCCCCTTCTGGACCAATACAAATTAGTATGTCTGTAATTGACTCATCAGAGTTGACCTGTGAAAGAACATCTTTAATAGTATGTCCATCTTCATTTTCATAGGCTACCAATTTTAATGCGTTGGATTCTATTTCTAATACTTGTGAAAGTTTTTCCCCCACTACAAGTGTTGGCAGTTGATTACGCCCACATTGTTGAGCTGCTTCTAGCATTATTTTCTCCCAACGAGTAGCCTTTGTTTGTAATTTCTTGTCATCATATTTAGCAACACAATTAGCGGTAGATACAAGATAGACTGTATCAACATTTAACTCTGTCGCCTTTTGTAGAACCCATTCCAGCTTTTCACCTTTTAATAAAGATTGAACAAGGATAGTACGATAAGAAGATACATTTGACTCTACGTATTCAATAAGTTTTGCTTGAGCTTTACCATCTATTTCTTCTGTAATTTCATATGTACCACACCGATTGTCGCTACCGGTAACAGTTATGGGTTTCTCCATATTATGACGAAATACATGTAACACATGATGTGTCACATCTGTTGGTAATTCTATGGTTTCACCTAATGGTGTAGGAATAAAAATCTTTTTCATCGCTTTTCTAGCGCAAATGTATGCCAAGGCCCTGCAATGCGCTCCTCAATAATATGCCAATTAGCCTCAATGTATGGCATGATTTCATCATACCGATCATCTATAATACCACTAATGATTAAAATGCCTTGATCATCCAGTTTCTTACCAATTTGAGGTAATAGTATTTTAAGAGGATCTACTGTTAGGTTCGCTAATATTATTTGAGCAGTACCATTGAAATCACTATCCAAATTACCACAAATTATTTCTGCTGATACATGATTATTCTCACAGTTAATGCGCGCTTGATTTGCAGCATACTCTTCTATATCAATACCAACTAAATGTTTGATGCCTAACTGGGCTGCGATCAATAAAAGAATACCCGTACCAGTACCAATATCTAAACAAGTAACTGTATCAAGATCCATAGATTCACTATAAGATTTCAATAACTCTGCACAAGTTCGTGTAGTCTCATGGGATCCAGTACCAAAGGAAATATCTGAATCGATTTCAATAATAGTTTTGTGATCCACATTATCGTATTCCTGCCAAGCTGGTTTAATAATCAAATTTGGTAGGATTTCTGTGGGTTCAATATATTGTTGCCAAGAATTAAGCCATGTAGATTCATCTAATATATTAGCATTAATTGATGTAACACTAATATTTGCCTCTGTAAGACGATTTTCTATATCTGACTTAATTGTATCTACATCCAAAGATGGATCCGCATACATTGTTAATTTAATTAAATTGGGCTGATTTTCTACATCTTCTTCTATAATTCCATTGTCTGCATAATCGTCAAAAAGAGTAGTCACCTCATCGGTGGCTACTCTTTCACAGACAATGGATACTTCTATCCATTGCATATATGCTCCTTTATAGGGAATGTGATGGAACAAACCATTCCTTCACATGAGCTGTTCATTTAGTCAAACAGTCCTTAATTTTTTCAAAGAGACTCTTGCTCACTTGTAAGTTATTTACATCTTCGTTGCTTTCATTTGCAAAGCGTAATAATAACTCACGTTGAGTGTCTGTCAACTTCTTAGGCGTTTGGACAGTTACTACAATATGTTGGTCACCCCGTTGTTTAGGGTTACGCAAATATGGAATACCTTTGCCCTTTACGCGGAATGCCGTTCCCGTTTGAGTACCTTCCGGAATCTTTAACTCTACTTTACCATCTAAGGTGTTAACTTGTATAGTCGCACCTAATGCAGCTTGAGCAAAGCTAATGTTTACACGGCTAATAACGTCGTTGCCATTTCGTTCAAATTCCTTATGAGGACGAACGAAGATATATACGTAAAGATCGCCTTTTGGACCGCCTAAGATACCAGGTTCACCTTCATTAGCAACGCGTAAGCGGGAACCACTATCTACACCTGCTGGAATTTTGATAGAGATTTTACGTTTTGCCAACATTTCACCTGTTCCACGACATTTGGAACAAGGTTTTTCAATGCTTTTACCAGTACCATGACAGCGGGAACAAGTGCGAACGGATTGCATACGTCCAAACGGAGTATTTTGAATAACCGCTTCTTGACCAGAACCATGACAGTTTGGACAAGTATCGACACGAGATCCTGGCTCACCACCAGTACCATGACAGTGATCACATTCTTCATGACGATGCACTTCTATTTCCATAGATTTACCAAAGGCTGCATCTTCAAAGGAAATATCAATATCTTCGCGCAAGTCATTGCCTTTTTGAGGGCCTTGTTGTTGGCGTCCACCGCCAAACATGCCACCAAAAATGTCGCCAAAGATATCACCAAAGCCGCCAGCTTGACCACCGAAACCGCCAAAGCCACCTTGGAAACCACCGGCGCCAGCGCCGCCTCCTTGTTTGAAGGCGTC
>USAV01000112.1 GCA_900552715.1 uncultured Veillonella sp. | reverse complement strand
CTCTACGAGGTATGTAGTATGGATAATTATATTGTAGGTCGCAATGCGGTTAAAGAGGCCCTTAAAAGTGGTCGTTCCATCCAGCGCATTATGGTCAGTGAAGATAAGGTTAAAACAGGTCTAGCTGATATTGTTGGCCTTGCTAAATCTCAAGGCATTGAAGTGCGTCCAACACCTATCAAACAAATGAATAAATATGATTTAGAGGTGCCACATCAAGGTGTTATTGCTCTTGTTTCTGCTGTTCAATTTAAAGAACTAGGTGAAGTGTTGCAAGAGACAAATCATAAGGTACCTTTGCTTATCCTAACAGATGGCGTTGAGGATCCACATAACATGGGCGCTATCATCCGTACTGCGGAATGTGTAGGGGCTACGGCCGTTCTCATTCCTAAGCGTCACAATGCACCTATTAATGCTACTGTGGCTAAAACATCGGCAGGTGCTATTGAGCAAATTCCACTTGTACAAGTTGGGAATGTAGCCCAAACCATTAAACAACTTCAGAAACAAGGTTTTTGGGTTATGGGCGCTCATATGGAAGGAGATCGTACCTTATACGAGGCGGATATGACAATTCCTACAGTTATCGTTATCGGTAATGAAGGTAAGGGCATTAGCCGCGTTGTGAAAGAGGCTTGTGATTTCCTCGTTACCATCCCTATGTATGGGAATTTAAATTCTTTGAATGCATCTGTTGCAGCCGCCGTTCTTATGTATGAAGCGGTTCGTCAACGACAAGCTAAATAATTATGTTAAAAGATATCTTAATTGTAGATGGATATAATGTGATATTCGCCTGGACTCATCTAAAGAAATTGGCTCATGAGTCATTAGAACATGCCCGTATGGAGCTTAGAGATAGATTGTTGAATTACGGAAAATTCAAAGGATACGAAGTTATCCTTGTGTTTGACGGTAAATATACAAAGTCTGGCGGTTCTGTAGAGGCGATTACGAGCGGATTTCTTGAAGTGTATACTGAGGATGGAGAGACGGCGGATTCCTTTATTGAACGCGAGGTATTTTTGCGGAAGGGCAAATATACCAATGTATATGTTGTAACCTCTGATGGAGCTGAACAAAATCAAATTCTCGGATCTGGTGGTTTACGGATTCCAGCTCGAGAATTGCAAAATATGATTCGCATAGCTAAGGAAGAGGAACGACTACAATACGCTCATGAACATAGACGAGATCAATTTAGTTTGCGACGTAATGAAGTAGGAGGTTTATTATCTCCTGAAGTAGCTGAAAAGCTAGAGAAGTTACGCCGTGGCCATTGATAGTTGAAAATCACATATACTTCCAGTATAATGAATATATTGGTTTTTCTGCTCAATTGTAAGGAGGAGCATATGAACAGCATTCATACACGCAAGTCCGATTACAATTTCAAAGAAATGACTGATGAGCAAGTTGTGGTCATAGCTCAAGAAGAGCAAAATGAGTTTGCAATCGATTATATTGTTAATAAATATAAAAACTTTGTTCGTGCAAAGGCGCGCTCTTACTTTTTGGTAGGCGCTGATCGTGAGGATATCATTCAAGAAGGGATGATTGGCCTATATAAGGCTACGCGAGACTTTAAACATGATAAATTGGCGTCCTTTAGAGCTTTTGCAGAGCTTTGTATAACTAGACAAATTATTACGGCTATTAAGTCGGCTACTAGACAAAAACATGCGCCTTTAAATTCCTATGTATCGTTAAATAAACCGGTATATACAGAGGAATCAGAGCGTACGTTGATCGAGATGCTATCCTCAGCAAAGGTTACAAATCCTGAGGATCTTATTATCAGCCAAGAGGAATTGGATGATATTGAGCGCAATATTGGTCATATTTTAAGTGAACTCGAGTGGGAGGTCTTGGAAGGATACCTAGATGGACGTTCTTACCAAGAAATGGCTGAGGTCACAGATCGCAGTGTCAAATCTATAGACAATGCGTTACAAAGGGTTAAACGTAAATTAGAGAAGTATTTAGAACATCGGGTTTTGGATTCTCCAAGAGCCACACAGGAAGGATGACAGTCGTGACAAATTTCTTAATGATTGTAGAAGTTATCGTATCTATCTTATTAATCGTAGTAGTTGTTGCACAGAATAGTAAAAACGCAGGCATGGGTGGTGCTGTTTCTGGTGCGGCAGACTCTTCTTTTGGTGGTAAGCAACGCGGTTTAGACGCTTTCTTATCTAAATGTACGATTATATTGGGGATTATCTTTGCTGTGTTGAGCTTAGTGTTAGGGGCAATGATTAATCAATTCTAATGATGAAAGCCTGCTTTGCAGGCTTTTTCTTTTTTCAGAATAAGGAGGTGAAGATTTGAAGAAGAAAGTATTAGACTTTTATAAATCTATACAACCACATGCATATCATATTGAAGATGCTGCTATGGATAATCACATTCGAGGTGGTAAGGATCTTGAGATGTTTATTCGTTCAGCAAAAATGCTTGCTCGAGAAGGGGTGCTAACATCTTCTCGACCTGATGTATATCAATATGCAGAACAACAACATGAAGAATATGAAGGTATTTATAAGGGCTATCGTAAGTCGTATGGCTTTGTGATCATGCCTGATGATGAAGATATATATGTAGCAGAACAAAATAAAGGGACTGCTATGCACAATGATAAGGTTCGAGTTCGCGTCGTACATTCTAACTATACAAAGCATAAACGAGAAGGCGTCATCGTTGATGTTATTGAACGAGCTAATGAAACGATTGTAGGTACCTATGACCGACAACAACATTTTGGCTTTGTTATCCCTGATGATGAGCGTATAGGGACCGATATCTTTGTAGATTTAAAAAATACATTAGATGCACGTAGTGGCGCAAAGGTACTAGTCAAAATTACAAAATGGCCGGAAGGTGATAAAAAGCCAGAAGGTATTATTACGGAAATTCTTGGCTATAAAGGTGATGTAGACCTCGATATTAACTGCATCATGGCGAATCATAAGATTCCATTTAATTTCCCAGACGATGTCATTAAAGCTAGCAAAAAAATTGATACTGTGATTCATGAGGATCCTGATCGTTGGGACCTTCGTGATGTACAAATGGTTACCATTGATGGGGAAGATGCAAAAGATTTAGACGATGCTGTTAGTGGTCGTAAATTACCAAATGGTAATTATGAATTAGGGGTACATATTGCAGATGTAAGTCATTATGTAACATCTGGGAAAGCCATTGACAACGAGGCCTATAAACGGGGGACATCTGTATATTTAGTTGATAGAGTAGTACCGATGTTACCAGAGGTTTTATCCAATGGTATTTGTAGTTTAAATGCTCATGAAGACCGTTATGCTATGACGTGTATGATGGAAATTAATAAAGATGGTAAGGTTGTACATTATCGCATTCGACCGTCGATTATCCATGTAGGCCGTCGTTGTAGTTATAAAGAAGTGTATAAGGCGCTGGAAGAAAATATTATTCCTGACGATTTACAAGACTTTATGCCTATGCTTCGTGATTTAGCAGAAATCTCTAAAATTCTTAATGCAATGCGTCGTCGTAGAGGTGCATTGGACTTTGATTTTCCTGAGTACAAGGTATTACTTGATCATGATGGTACACCGTTGCGCATCGTAAAACGAGATCGTACCATGGCGGAACGACTTATCGAAGAATGTATGCTCATTGCCAATGAAACAGTGGCTACACATTTAGAACATACACATCGTACATCAGTATATCGTATACATGAGAACCCTAGTGAGGAAAAACTAGATTTATTCCAAAAGGTGCTTAATTATTTAGGTCAAAACCTAGTTCTCAGTACTGATGGTGTGACACCACGAGATTTCCAAAAAATCTTAGATGTAGTAAAAGGGCAAGATATTGAGCAAGTAGCTCAAATTATGACCTTGCGTTCCATGCAGCAAGCTAAATATAGTACCAACAATGTGGGCCATTTTGGCTTGGCATCCACATGTTATACGCATTTCACATCTCCAATTAGACGATATCCTGACTTAATGGTTCACCGCCTTTTAAAAGCGGATATGCATTGGAAAAATGGCTATTCTAAACGTGATGTAGACGAAGCATTCTTAGTGGGGGCTGTAGAACATTCTTCTTTACAAGAACAAGTTGCCACAGAGGCTGAACGAGATACAGTAGATCTTAAAAAGACGCAATATATGGTTCCATTTGTGGGAGAAGTCTTTGAAGGAACTATTTCTAGCATTACGTCCTTTGGGATGTTTGTAGAGTTAGAAAATGGTATCGATGGTCTCGTGCATATGAGCATGATGAACGATGATTACTATTTCTTCGATGAAGAACATTTTGTGCTCGTAGGTAAGAGAACCGGTAAAACCTATCACTTAGGTGAAAAGGTAACGGTTACATTAGTGAAAGCTGATGTAGAAAAGAAACAAATTGACTTTGTACTAGGTGAAGTTAATAATCTAATGGCTATTCAAGAACAATTGCGCAATGGTTCTGACTATGCAACTAGTCGCGATCGTTTTGGTGGTCGTAAAGGTCGTAAATCTTCGGGCAAATCTAGTAAAAAATCTTCCCGACGTGATAGCAGTAAATCCGGCCATTCTAGATACGATACTTTCAGTAAAAAATCTGGTAAAGTCAAATCAAGTCGAAAGAAATCTAATAAAACATCGAAGCGCAATCAATCTAAGAAATCTAAAAGTAAACGTAAACGATAGAGGTATATATGGCGAAACAATCTAGTCCATCTCTTATTGCGGATAATCGTAAGGCGCGTCATGATTTTAATATTCATGAAACCTATGAAGCTGGTATTGCTTTGACAGGTACAGAAATTAAATCCATACGCCAAGGCAAATTAAACCTAAAGGATAGCTTTTGTCGCATTGATAAAGGTGAACTCTTATTGTATGGCGTTCACATTAGTCCATACGAACAGGGGAACCGCTTTAATCATGAACCTGAACGAACTCGCAAATTGTTGATGCATAAATCTGAAATCAATAAACTGCATGCTCAGGTTAAGGAGAAAGGATTCTCTTTAGTGCCCCTTAATTTCCATTTCAGTCATGGTTATGTAAAGGTAACCGTTGGTCTTGTAACTGGTAAAAAGCTGTATGATAAGCGTCAAGATATGGCAGAACGCGATGCTAAGCGAGATATTGCTAAGAGACTTAAAGAACAACAAAAATATTAAAATAAAAAGATCGAGTCATAATGGCTCGACTTTTTATTTTAATATTTGTCAACTTACTCTGTATTTTTGGGTTATAGGACAAAAAGTGTTGCTGTTAATGCCGATGGAACTAGTTAAATAATAGCTCTATCGGCATTTTATCTTT
>USAV01000111.1 GCA_900552715.1 uncultured Veillonella sp. | reverse complement strand
ACAAAAGGTGATATCAGTGGTAATCATAAGGATTATCGCGTTACAGCTACAGAAAAGGTAAACGGTACAAAGGTTACTTTCAAAGGTGGCGAAAAAATGGTATACTTCGCTGGTTGGACAAAAGATGGTCAAAACCACGCGATGTACTTTGAACGTCCTGTCAATCGCGATATGGCAAAAGCGATCATTGCTAATACAGTTGCACCAAAATCACATATGAAATAATACAGCCTGATACAAACTATTCTTGATGGAATGGCATGCGATCTACAGTGCAGTACTCGCATGAAATGTAAGGGTTTTATATAAACAGCTCCTCGTATGAGGGGCTGTTTTTTCGTTATGTGAAACTTTCATAATGAGAATAGTTATAATATACCTGGATGGGTATACATGGATGTGCATATTATTGCTACAATAAAGGTATATAGTTTCTTAGTGATAAAGGAGGTAGGTGATGGATTGTATCGATTAATACTACAGCGTTTGGCGAGTATTGTAGGTATTTTATTGGTAGTTACTATTGGTACATTTGTATTGATAAAATTATCTCCTATCGACCCGGTGGCAATGAAATTTAATCTCGTGGGTGCCACGCCTGATCCGGTGTTGGTGGCTCAATTAAGAGAACAATTAGGTCTCAATGATCCGTGGTGGCAACAGTATGTGCGTTGGCTTGGACAAATTGTACGGGGTGATTTTGGGGAATCGATCCTGTATTCAATGCCGGTAATCACATTGTTATCGGGGGCCTTGCCTAATACATTGGGCCTCGTATCACTAGCACTTGTCATGGGAATTGTAGTGACCATTCCACTAGGGATGCTGTCCGCCAAGTACAAGGATTCATGGGTGGATCATGGTGTACGATTATTGACGTTTCTAGCCTTAGCGATTCCTAGCTTCTGGGTGGGGTTATTGTTGCTCTACTTATTTGGCGTTAAATTACAGATTGTATCAGTAACGAACACAAATGGTTTCTCTGCTTATATATTGCCAGCTGTTACATTAGCTCTATGGCTATGTGGACTATATATCCGTCGCTTGCGTAATGCTATTTTAGAGATATCCAGGCGTCCCTTCGTACAAGGGGCGCGTGCATTAGGCTTACCAGAGTGGATGGTATTTACTCGATATATATTCCCTCATGTAGGACTGATGTTATTGCCTATGATGGGCGTAACGATGGGCGCTATGCTTGGTGGCTCTGCTGTTATTGAAACAGTATTCGCCATCAAGGGTATTGGGTACATGATGGTACAAGGCATTATGGCGCGAGACTTTGTATTGATGCAGGGCTATATCATTTGGATTACATTGGTGTTCATTATTATCAATATCATCATTGATGCATTGAGTTATTGGCTAAACCCTAAACGAAGGGCCGCTATACAAGGAGGCTCTTATGAATAGACAAAAGCCGTACACCTTATACATTATGTTAGTCTTAGCAACTTTATGGATTTTAGTATTCCTCTGTGCTCCATACATAGCTCCATTTAATCCAGAGGCTACGAATGTGGCAGACCGGTTGCAAGATATTAGTAGCACGCACTTATTAGGCACTGATCAGCTGGGCCGTGATGTGTGGTCTCGCATCCTTTATGGCGGTAAAGCCTCTTTAGGGATTGCTTTCACCATCATTGGCATTAGTGGGGCCATCGGTATTGTCATCGGTGGCTTGGCAGGATTTTCTACGCCTCGTATTGACCGCTGGCTATCTCGCTTGATTGATTTGGTGTTAGGGTTTCCGAATATGGTGATTGCCATCGCGTTCATCGGTATCATGGGACCTAGCATTCCGAATGTCATTATTTCCTTGTGTATTACAAAATGGGCGGAATATGCGCGCATTACACGTGGTCTTGTACAGATTGAACGTCACGCGGAGTACATTACCTTCGCTCGCATGTCGGGCGCATCAAATCTGCGCATCCTGTGGCGATACATTTTGCCAAATGTACTGCCATCCCTATTGATTGTAATCATTCAACATCTCGGTGACGCTATCATCTTGGTGGCAAGTTTCTCGCTTATCGGTATTGGTGTACAACCGCCAGATCCAGAGTGGGGCACAATCTTATTAAGTTCCCGAGATTTCCTACAAACGGCACCGTGGCTATTGATCTATCCAGGGCTTGCCATTTTTATTACTGTTGTTTTATTCAACTATATTGGCGATGCGTTGCGCGATGCCCTCGATGTATCTCGTTAACTGCGCTTTGTATAGATTTTTTATGGTGAAAGCCCTAGTGGGCGATGTATTTTTAAAGGAGAAAGTATGAAACGTTGGTTATTAGTATGTTTAGCCGTGTTGTCCATGGTGGCCCTCTTGACGGGGTGTGGCAGTGATACGGCTAAGCAAGGAAAACACATGAATGTTGGTCTGTATTGGTTTGGTGAAACATTAGACCCAACACACGAATGGGATGCGTGGACATTGACTCGTATCGGTGCTGGCGAAACATTAGCTGTTGTTACTCCCGACATGAAATTTGCCCCACAATTAGCGGATTCTTGGGAAAATGTGGACCCTACTACATGGAAATTTCATATCCGTGAAAATGTAAAATTCCAAAACGGTACACCTATGACGCCACAAAAGGTAAAAGAGTCCATCGAGTACACTATGAAACAAAGTGCTCGTTCCGCAAAAGCTGTAAAAATCGAGTCCATTACCGTAGATGGTCAAAACTTGATTATCAAAACAACAGAGCCTAATGGCTCCTTGTTGTCTAGCTTAACAGAACCTGCGTTTGTCATCATGGATACAGCGGATCTTAAGGACGTGGCAACAAAACCAGTTCTTACAGGCCCTTATAAAATTAAATCTTTCACAAAGGGTGAAACCATTGAACTAGAAGCCTTTGCAGATTACTGGGGCGGCAAACCAGGTCTTGATTCTGTAACAGTAAAAGACATCGAAGACAACAATAAACGTGCGATGGCATTGCAATCTAAAGACGTTGACGTCATCCAAAAGGTGGACTCTGCTAACCGTAGCTTGTTTAAAGATGGTTTCAATATCCAAGATATCTCTGGCGTTCGTGTGTTCATGTTAAAAATGAACCAAACTGCAGCATCTCCATTACATGATAAAGATGTACGTAATGCAGTAGCTCATATCATTAACTATGATTCCATGGCGAAAATCATCGGTAATGGTTCCACACCAGGTGCAGCACCATTCCCACCTTCTGCAAACCTAGGTTACGATACAATCGCTAACAAAGCGACAACTGATGTAGCTAAAGCGGACCAAATCTTAACACAAGCTGGCTATGCTAAAAATGCAAATGGTGTGTATGCTAAAGATGGTAAAGAATTATCTCTAACATTAGCTGTTTGGGGTAAAGACACTAGTATGTACGAAGAAATTCAACAAGAATTGAAACAAGCGGGTATCAATGTAACGCTTAAGAAATTACAAAGCCCTGATGAAGTGGATACACTAGGTACAGATGGTTTTGACTTGGTAGAACGTAATGTTATTACCATGTCTACAAATGATCCTTATTGGTTCCTCAGCTTATTCTACAAAACTGGTGCGAAATCAAACGTTGGTGGCTACTCTAACCCTCAAGTAGATGCGTTAATCGACCAATTGTCCGTAACATTTGATCAAAACGAACGCTCTAATATTACAAAACAAGCGCAACAAATCTTAGTTGATGACGTAGCAGATATCTATTTGTTGTATCCAAGTGCAACAGTTGTATCCACTAATAAGGTTAAAAATGTACCGGTACATCCAATCGATTACTACTTATTAACAAAGGATTCTACTATTGAATAAATCTGATTGTATCGTATTTGATAAGGTTACAATTTCATATGGTGCGGAAGAGGCGGTGCGTAATGTATCCTTCTCCGTGCCCACTGGTGAGGTCTTTGCCATCGTTGGTGAAAGTGGCTCTGGTAAATCTACATTAGTTCGTGCCGCTTTTGGCATGTTGAAACAAGCTACCATTAGCGGCCAAATTTTGCTAAACGGAACCGATGTTTCTACATTGAGTGATGGTGATTGGCGACAATTGCGGGGCACGAAGATTTCTATGATCTTTCAAAATCCCAGCGCCTATCTAAATCCAAATCGCACCGTAGAAAATCACTTTAATGATTTGTTCCGTGCTCATGGTGAAAGCTATGATGTAAGCCGCGTTATAGATATGCTTAATCTTGTTCACTTAACTGACGGAGAGCGTATCTTGCAGTCCTATCCGTTCCAATTGAGCGGTGGCATGCAGCAGCGATTGGCAATAGCTTTAAGCCTCATCTTGAAGCCGAGCATCGTATTTGCTGACGAACCGACTAGTGCCTTAGATATGCTCGTGCAAGCCTCTGTATTGGATCTTATGAAAGAGGTAACACAGGCTCTTGGGGCAACGGTGATAATTGTAACCCATAATATCAAGGCGGCGGCGCGCATTGCCAATAGGATTGGGGTTATGAATAAGGGGCAACTCGTTGAAGTAGGCTCTACTGAAGAGGTCATGACTCATCCAAAAGATGAGTATACTCGTATTTTGTTAGATTCCGTAATGAAAGTGGTGTAGTATGATTCAACTCGAGAATATATGTAAACAATATACGAACCACAATCATACGGTCCATGCCGTTGATAACGTATCCTTTTCCGTGGATCCCAATGAACGCGTAGGTATTGCTGGTGGTAGTGGTTCTGGTAAAAGTACATTGCTTAGGATGATTGCCATGCTAGAAAAACCTACATCTGGCATCTTGCGACTCTTTGGTGAGGAAATCCATTCCATTCAAAATCATACAGAAATATATCGCTCTATGCAGATGATGTTCCAAAATCCCTTGGCGGTGATTCCATCGAGGATGAAATTAGAAGCATTTCTCTTAGAGCCGTATATCAACTATGGGCTTATGGATATAGCCGCTGCAAAGGAAGATATCCGCCAATGGATTAAACATGTAGATCTACCTGAAACTATTGTTCAGAAATATCCTCATGAAGTAAGTGGTGGTCAGCTGCAACGGTTAGTACTGGCAAGGATTATGTTGATGCATCCAAAACTAGTACTCTTTGATGAACCTACATCAGCCCTTGATGCGGTGAACCAAAAGTTGGCGCTAGACTTATTACAAAAACTACATTCGGAACAACCCTTCGGCTATGTGTTCGTCAGCCATGACATTGGACTTTTACAAGCCGTAACAGACCGAATCATCGTTATGAAAGATGGGCTAATCGTAGAAACTATCGAATCAAAACGACTTAAAGAAGCGGTACACCCATATACAAAATCACTTGTCAGTGCTGGAGCTGTCTCTTATACACATCTCCGAGCCCACGAGACCAGAGAGGATCTCGTATGCCGTCTTCTGCTTGAAAAAAAA
>USAV01000110.1 GCA_900552715.1 uncultured Veillonella sp. | reverse complement strand
AAGAAATTAGGCTTTAAAAAGTTTATTATCCCTGAAGGCAATTATAAACAAATCAAGGATAATGATAGTTCTATCAAGATTAGAGGCGTTAAATCCATTCAAGAGGCAATGCAATTGGTGTTTTCTTAATTAGGAGGTGATTTGATGATTTATCGGATATTGCGCTATGTAATAGCCATTCTCGTGGGCACAGCGGCCTATGTTGGAATGGATAGCTTAGCACCTATTATCGACCCATATTTGGTCTCTCAATTTGAGTCCTTTGGGGATATGTCATTGACTATTGCACGTATTTCAGTATTAATTTTTGGTACTTTATTAGGCGTTATTATTGGGTATTTAATTTCTTCATTTATTTTAAAGCAAGGCTTAGTCATTGCTAAACGATTAGAACGTATTCTCACTCATATTCCAAATCAAGAATTGATTGCAGGCACCATCGGTTTATTATTCGGTCTTATTATTGCAAATTTAATTGGTGTTGCATTCAATCAAGTACCTATTATAGGACCTTACATTCCTATTATTTTAAGTGCTATCTTTGGATATAGTGGCCTTAAAATCATGGCTCGCAAGGGCCCTGAAATGTACAATAATTATGTACAACAATGGGGCGGAGATGGGAATAAAAAGACTAGTCGTTTTAAAATGTTCTCTACTCATAAATCTGATAAAACTACGAGTACTCCAAAACTATTAGATACTTCTGTTATCATTGATGGTCGTATTAAGGAACTATGTAATACAGGTTTTATTGAAGGTCCTCTCATGGTTCCACTCTTTGTATTGAATGAGTTACAAATTATTTCTGACTCTGCAGATGCTACCAAACGTAATCGTGGTCGTCGTGGTCTCGATATTTTGAAAGAGATGCAAGATGCCAATAAGGTAGCTATTGAAGTAGTGGAAGATGATTACGATGATCTTACAGAAGTTGATTCTAAATTGATGCGCCTCGCTTTAGACAAGCAATGGAAGTTGATGACTAATGATTTCAACTTAAATAAGGTTGCTCGTGTACAAGGTATTGAAGTACTCAATCTTAATGAGCTCGCTAATGTACTTAAACCAGCCCTCATTGCCGGTGAATGGATTCGCGTGCAAATTATGAAAGAAGGTAAGGAAGTACATCAAGGTGTTGCGTATCTTGACGATGGTACCATGATTGTTGTGGAAGATGGTAAACCTTATGTGGGCCAAACCGTAGAGGTTATGGTTACATCCATATTACAAACGAGTGCAGGTCGCATGATCTTTGCTCGTGTAGATGGAGGACAAAATGGACAAGGTAATTAGTTGTATTGTTCTCGCCGCTGGTGCTGGGCGCCGCATGGGATATAAAGAAAATAAGATATTTATTCCTTTAGGGAGATTCTCTATTATTCAGCGTACACTACAAAATGTAGCAAAGGTTGAAGGTTTGAATGAGATTATTCTTGTTGTAGCCGATGGTGAACAAGAATATATGACAAAACATATTCAAGAGTTGGATTTAACTGTTCCAGTTCACATCGTACTTGGTGGAAAAGAACGGCAAGATTCTGTGGCATGTGGTCTCAAGGCTGTATCAGAAGATACCAATATAGTTCTTGTTCATGATGGGGCGCGACCGTTGGCTTCTACTAACATGTTTAGTGATGTAGCTGAGGCGGCTAATCTCTATGGTGCAGCTACTGTAGGTGTTCCGGCTACGGATACTATTAAACGGGTTGATACGAATCATAATGTTTTGGAAACATTACAGCGTAGTGAGTTATATCAAATTCAAACGCCACAAGGCTTTCAAAAAGACTTATTTGTAGAGGCTCATCAAGCGGCTTATGAAACAAAGTATCTTGGCACAGATGATGTATCTTTAGTAGAGTATGTAGGAAAGCCTGTATATATAGTTGAAGGTGACTATTGTAATATAAAGGTAACAACACCGAATGATATTGCAGTAGCTAAACGATATTTAGGAATTGAGGATACACGTATGCGCGTTGGATTTGGTTATGATATTCATCAATTAAAAGCAGGTCGCCCTTGCATTCTTGGCGGTGTACATATCGAGTCTGAACTAGGTCCTGATGGTCATTCCGATGCGGATGTTCTCATTCATGCATTGATGGATGCCATGCTAGGTGCTGCAGGTTTACGAGATATTGGATATTATTTCCCGCCTGAAGATGACCAGTATAAAGGGATTTCTAGTATGCTTTTACTAGAAAAGGTTAATTCCTTATTGAAAGAACGTGGGTTACAAGCCTATAATATAGATATTATGGTTATTTCAGAGACACCTAAATTAAAGCCGCACATCGATATGATGAAGGCGAATTTACAATCTATTTTAGAAATACCATTAGAACGTATTAGTATTAAAGCGACAACAAATGAAATGTTAGGTGCCATTGGGCGCCGTGAAGGCATTGCTGCACAAGCTGTCGTTTCTGTATATGAAGGAGAGGTATAATCATGAGTTCCATGAAAGTTCGTTTTGCTCCAAGCCCTACGGGTCCATTCCACATTGGTGGCGCTCGTTCTGCTTTGTTTAACTGGTTGTTAGCACGTAAAGAAAAAGGCACATTTGTATTGCGTATTGAAGATACAGATTTGGCTCGTTCTACCCGTGAAAGTGAAGAAAATATCAAAGCTTCCTTGCAATGGCTTGGCATGAACTGGGATGAAGGCATTGATGTAGGTGGCGATAATGGCCCTTACCGTCAAACAGAACGTCTTGACTTATATAAAGAAGTAACACAACGTTTGTTGGACGAAGGTAAAGCATATGAATGCTATTGCACACCTGAAGAATTAGATGCTGTTCGCCAAGAACAAATGGATCGTGGTGAAACACCTAAATATAATGGCCATTGCCAACACTTAGATGAGGAAACAAAGGCTAAATTTATTGCAGAAGGTCGTAAACCAACCATTCGCTTACGCGTTCCTTTGAATAAAACATATGCTTTCGATGATATGGTACGTGGTCATGTATCCTTTGAATCCAATGGTGTAGGTGACTTTGTAATTGTAAAATCTGATGGAATTCCTGTATATAACTTTGCCGTAGTAATGGATGACCATATGATGGGTATTACTCACGTTATTCGTGCAGAAGAACATTTATCTAATACTCCACGTCAAATGGCCATTTATGAAGCACTAGGCTGGGAAATACCTACGTTTGGTCACATTTCCTTGATTCTTGGTAAAGATTACAAAAAAATGTCCAAACGCCATGGTGCTACATCTGTTGAACAATACAAACAATTGGGCTATTTGCCAGAAGCACTTGTAAACTTCTTGGCGCTTCTTGGTTGGGCTCCAGAAGGGGAAGAAGAATTTTTCACACAAGATGAATTGATTCAAGCCTTCTCCATGGATCGCGTAGCTAAAAACCCTGCTGTATTCGATATTGATAAATTGAACCATATCAACTTCCACTACATGAAAAACTTGAGCGATGAAGAGTTGTTCCATCTTTGCTTACCTCATTTGAAAGAGGTTGGTTTGGCTCTAGATAGCTTGAATCAAGCGGATATTGATTGGTTGACATTGTTATGCTCTACATTCCGCGATCATATTAGCTATGGTGCGCAAATTAAGGATCATGTAGGCATGTTCATGGGCGAAACAGTATTCCTTGAAGAAGGTCATGAAGAGGAATTACGTGCTGTATTGAATGAAGAAACAGCACCAACAGTTCTTGGTGCATTCCGTAAAGCATTGGCAGAACTTGATGAAATTACACCTGACGTTGTAAAAGCAACGATTAAAGCTGTTATGAAAGAAACTGCTTTGAAAGGTAAATTCGTATTCATGCCAATCCGCGTGGCTTTAACAGGTCAAATGCATGGACCAGATTTGAATAATATCGTTACATTACTTGGTAAAGAAAAATGCTTACATCGCCTAGATAATGTAAGCGCTTTAACAAAATAGTCATATATGTTAATTAAAGGCTCTCATAGCAGTTGTTATGAGAGCTTTTTTATGTATATTGAGATTATTCTATGGAAATGCTATAATAGTCGGCGTCTTTTATTTTTATTTATTATGAAAGTGAGTGCTTTTATGAGTATTATTCGTTCTCTTAACCACTTATTCAATAGCTATCTTTCATGGATCGTGCTATTGATGGCAGTGTTAGCGTATTTATTACCAACTGTATTTTCTTGGATGACGCCGTACATTGCGTACATGCTTCAATTTGTTATGTTTGCCATGGGGTTAACATTAACGGCTCAAGTTTTCCTTGATGTATTTAAGCAACCAATGAAGGTTATTCTTGTATCTGTTATTCAATTCTTATGGATGCCATTGGCAGGTTTCTTGGTAGCCATTATTTTCAATTTCCCTCCGGAAATTGGTATCGGCTTCATCTTGTTAGGTGCATGCCCTGGCGGTACAGCTTCTAATGTTATGACATTCCTTGCGAATGGTAATGTTCCTTTATCTGTATCTGCAACGACTGTTTCCACATTATTGGCTCCAGTATTAACACCTTTATTCGTTGTACTCTATGCAGGTGCTACATCTTCCATTGAAATTCAATTTATGCCGATGTTTATTTCTATCGTAAAAATCGTATTGGTACCAATTATCTTAGGTATCGTATTGAATTACTTCATCGGTTCTAAGATTGAACCTATTAAAGATGTTTGTCCTACAATTGCGGCTATTGCAGTATTGCTTATTTTAGCAGCTGTAACTGCAGTAAACCAAAAACAAATTGCTGAAACTGGTTTCATTATCTTCGTAGCGTGCTTGGTACAAAATGTGAGTGGTTACGTAGTAACTTACTTCATTTGTAAGGCCCTTAGCATCGATATTTCCTCTCGTCGTGCTATGCAAATTGAAGTGGCAATGCAAAACTCTGCATTATCCGTGTCTTTAGCACTTAAACACTTTACACCTCAAGCAGCAGTAGCAGGTGCAGTGTTCTCTATCATTCATAACTTTACAGGCTCTATCTTCGCAGGTATTTGCCGTAAACATGATGATCAAGAAAAATTGGAAAATGCTTAATAGTTAATTCCTCATCCTCATCTTTCAAATTTTATATCCAGAATATGCATGTTTAATAGGCTAATTGGATATGTTGAGAGATGAGGATTTTCTTGTTTTCATTGACTTTCTATAGGATAATTGATACAATATTTACATATCTGAATATAGATGATTACTAATAGCTAAGACTGAAAGAAGTACTCTACAACTAACTTTTTAGCGAGAACCGATGGTGGGAGGGTTCAAGAATAGGTAGACGAAATGCATTCACGAGCTGACACTCCGATTATAGGTAGGTTTGTCCGGTGACGCGCCGTTATGCGATGAGTGGGTACTGGATTGGTACCTAACAGAGTGGAACCGCGGACCATCGTCTCTGTATGAGATGAGAGGTCTTTTTTATTTTACGAACATGGAGGCATCGGTAACGATGAGAGAAATTACAGTTTATAATACTATGACGCGCCAAAAAGAGGTGTTCAATCCTGTAACACCAGGTGAGGCAAAGATGTACGTATGTGGTGTTACACCATATAACCATCCTCATATTGGCAATGCACGTCCATTCGTAACATGGGACGTAATTCGTCGCTACATGAAACATGTAGGCTATAAAGTAACATATGTACAAAACTTTACTGATGTAGATGA
>USAV01000109.1 GCA_900552715.1 uncultured Veillonella sp. | reverse complement strand
TTTCATTTCATGCAAGCATTCGAAGTAAGCGTTTACAGGTTCATAACCAGCTTCTGTTAATACTTCGAAACCAGTTTTGATCAATTCAGTAACACCGCCGCACAATACAGCTTGTTCACCGAAGAGGTCAGTTTCAGTTTCAGATTTGAAGTTAGTTTCCAAGATACCGGAACGGCCACCACCGATACCAGAAGCCCATGCTAATGCAACTTCTTCAGTATCACCAGATGGATCTTTTTCTACAGCGTACAAGCAAGGAACACCGGAGCCTTCTTGGTATGTACGACGTACTAAATGACCAGGGCCTTTAGGAGCTACCATGAATACGTTGATGTCTTCACGAGGTACGATTTTACCAAAGTGAATGTTGAAGCCGTGAGCAAATGCCAAATATGCGCCTTGTTTCAAGTTAGGAGCGATATCTTGTGCATATACGTCTGCTTGTAATTCGTCAGGAATCAATACCATAACGATGTCAGCGCCTTTAACTGCTTCTGCAGTTTCTTTAACTGTAAGGCCTGCTTCTTCTGCAGCTTTCCAGCTAGAAGAACCACCACGAAGACCAATTGTTACGTCCATACCATTTTCTTTCAAGTTCAATGCATGCGCATGACCTTGAGAACCGTAACCTAAAACTGTAATTTTTTTGCCTTCCAATTTGCTCAAATTACAATCTGCATCATAATAAACTGTAGTACCTAAAATTTTACCTGCCATACTAGACAACCTCCAATATATATTCAATAGAATATTTAATATATATACTGTACACAATCTCACAAATAAATGCAAGATTTGTAGTGTATATCGTAATTTATCGAATAGTCAAATAGACTAATCTACAACTTAAATTTGTACCCTTTTTGTATTAAGAAAAAATGAATTATCCCAATTTTAGCTCTTATTTAACTATAATCCATGGGCGATTTTTCTCCCATACTACAGATACATCAATACCAAATACGTCGCTTAGAATTTCATCTGTCAAGATGTCTCGCTTCTTGCCTTTATACACAATGAGGCCATCTTTAATAATAGCTACATGTGTAATACTGGGCATAATCTCTTCAATTTGATGAGATACATAAATAAAAGGCTTATGCTCCTCTCGTGCCATATTCTCAACAGTTCTTAAGAATTGCTCGCGAGCAGGCAAATCAAGTCCAGAGCAAGGCTCATCTAGAATGAGCAAATCTGGATTAGCCATAATAGCCCGTGCTAATAATACGCGGCGCTGTTCACCAGCAGATAGTGTATGAAATCTATGGCCTTCCAAATAGGACAAACCAAACTCAGACAATAATTGCAGTCCTCGTTCACGTACTTCAGGCTCTACCTGTTGATAAATACCAATACTATTAAAAGCACCAGAAATAACAACATCTTCTACGACTTGTTTATCCAAGGTGGACTGGAATTGTCCAAGCGCCGAACTAACAAAGCCTAATCGGGCCTTGATCTTAGGCCATGCATATTTACCAAATTCATGACCAAATACGCGTAATAGTCCTGTTGTAGGAATTTGGTAAGCTGGAATCATGCTGAGCATCGTCGATTTACCAGCCCCATTGAGACCTAATAAGGCCCAATTCTCCCCTTCTTCAACATGCCAATTGATGCCTTTTAAAATTTCGCGGCCTTCACGACGAAACTTGACGTCTTCATAATGGAGTAATTCACTACTCACACAACCATCTCCTAAATCTTTTCTCCACGGCTCATTGCGGTAATGCCAGTTTTGGCAATTTCAAGGACACCATAAGTTTCCATAATTTGAATGAAACCGCGTAATTTTTCTACGCTACCAATTACTTCAATAATCATAGAAGTAGGAGAAATATCGAGCACATTGCCACGATATACATCGGCAATTTGTACAATTTGAGATCGTGTTGCAGCAGTTGCTTTTACCTTGATAAGCATTAACTCACGGCATACCACATCATGATCTTCAAAAACTTTAACCTTTACCACATCAATGAGCTTGTAAATTTGTTTTTGAATTTGGTCTAAGATGCGATCATCTGCCTCAACGGTGAGGGTAATACGAGCGTAGCCTGGTGTATTTGTAATACCAGATGTCATCTTTGTAACATTAAAACCACGACGGTTAAAGAGTGCCAATATACGTGCACCAATGCCTGCTGTATTTTTTGCAATTACTAAGACTTGATGTTCTTTCGCCATTATAGCACCCCTTTCTTGCCCATCATACCACTTACGGTACCGCCAGCTGGAATCATCGGCAATACATTATCTTCTCTCGCTACACGACAATCCAAGATGATACTTTCATCAGATGTAATGAAAGATTTAAATTCTTTATTGAAATCCTCTACATTATCGATACGAGCGGCTTTCAAATCAAAGGCATCTGCCAATTTCAAGAAGTCTGGACTCGTTTCCAAATCTACATAGGAATAACGGCGGTCATTAAAGATTTGTTGCCATTGACGAACCATGCCAAGGTAACCATTATTAATGATAACAATCTTAATTGGTAAATTATATTGGCGAACCATCATGAGCTCTTCGAAGGTCATTTGGAATCCACCATCACCAACAACAAGGATAACTTGTTTATGAGGTGCCCCCACTTGAGCCCCAATGGCAGCTGGTAAACCATAGCCCATAGTACCTGCACCACCAGATGTAACAATGGTATGAGGTTTTTTATGAGTTAAGAATTGAGCCGCCCACATTTGATGTTGGCCTACGTCAGTTACAATAACTGCATCCTCTTTGGCAATCTTGTTAAGTTCAGACAATACGTATTGTGGATGTAATACACCATCTTTAGATTCAGGAATTACCATAGGATATTCCGCTTGCCATTCACGAATTTGTCCGATCCACGCTTCATGAGTTGTAGGTTCTACAAGCGTATTAAGTTCTGATAAAACTCGCTTCAAGTCACCTACAATTGGTACGTTAATAGTAACGTTTTTATCAATTTCCGCTGGATCGATATCGATATGAATGATTTTAGCTTTTTTACAGAAGAAATCTGGATGACCTGTAATGCGGTCGTGGAAACGAATACCAGCTGCAATAACAAGGTCTGCTTCTTCTGTACTATTATTAGCCGCTACAGAGCCATGCATACCCACCATACCAAGAGCAAGCTCATGGTTACCTGGGAAACCACCAAGGCCAACTAATGTATTTGTTACAGGAATTTGAGCTTTTTCTGCCAATTCCTTTAACTCATCCATAGCGCCAGATTTCAATACACCAGCACCGGCAATGATGAGCGGACGTTTCGCATTTTTAATGAGTGTAGCCGCTTTTTTAATTTGCCCTTGATGACCTTTATAGGTTGGATCATAACCTTCAAGATGGATAGGTACTTCATATAATTTATTGTATTCTGTCATGGATATTTTTTCTGTTTGAATATCCTTTGGAATATCAATAAGAACTGGTCCTGGACGACCTGTACTAGCAATAAAATACGCTTCTTTAATGATGCGAGGTAAATCGCGAATATCTTGAACAAGGTAGTTATGTTTTGTAATCGGCATGGTAATACCTTGGATATCTGCTTCTTGGAAGGAATCCTTACCAATAAACGGACGACCAACCTGACCAGTAATGGCCACCATAGGTACAGAATCCATGTAAGCAGTCATAATACCTGTAACAAGATTAGTTGCACCAGGACCGGACGTAGCGAGGCATACGCCTACTTTTCCAGATACGCGTGCATAGCCATCTGCTGCATGGGCTGCACCTTGTTCATGACGAACAAAATAATGTTTAATTTCAGGGAAGCTATAAATTTCATCATAAATTGGAATTACCGCGCCGCCTGGATAACCGAACATGTCGGTTACACCAAGGCGATGCAATGTTTCAAGGACAATGCGTGCCCCATTGATTGTTTCTGCGCTCATAGGAACCCTTTCGACCAGCTATTCAGATAAAATCTCGCTGGAATTTAATCGTTTAATAATGTAACCATTATTTTTGAAAGTATCAATAATGTGTTTGATGTGTTCTTCACCATTTGTTTCTACAGTCACTTGCAATTCCACTTCATGGAAGCGGTCAAGGTTTTTAAACTGATTATGATCAAGTTTAATAACGTTTGCATCCGCATCTGCAAGCATTTCAGATACAGCAACCAATTGACCTGGTTTATCTGGAAGGTTTACAGAGAAAGTGAAGATACGACCACGCAATACGAGACCTTTATTGATCATAGAAGAAATAGTAAGTACGTCGATATTACCACCACTAACAATGGCTACTGCCTTTTTGCCTTTACAGTCTAATTTTTTTAGACCTGCTAATGGTAAAATACCGGAGTTTTCTGCTACTAACTTATGTTTTTCTACAAGCAACAAAAATGCTTCCATCAATTCATAATCAGAGACAGTAACAATTTCATCTACATATTTCTTAATATATTTTAATGTAGTTTCGCCGATTTGACGCACTGCAGTACCATCTGCGATAGTTGCCACCTCACTAAGTGGTACAGGATGATCTGCTTTTAACGCTGCTATTGCACTAGCCGCGCCTTCTGGTTCTACACCAATAATTCTAATGCTAGGATTTTTTAATTTTGCCGCAGCTGCGATACCAGAAACAATACCGCCACCACCAACAGGAACTAGCAATACATCCGCATCAGGCAATTCCTCAAGAACTTCTAATGCAATTGTACCTTGCCCTTCGATAACATCTTCGTCATCAAAAGGATGTACGAACACATATCCGTGCTCTTGTTGTAATTCCATCGCTTTTTGGTAAGCTTCATCATAAATCTCACCATGTAGAACGACTTCGGCACCATATTGTTTTGTAGCATTCACCTTGATGAGAGGTGTATGTTTTGGCATGACGATTGTCGCTTTAATGCCTAGACGTTTTGCAGCAAGGGCCACGCCTTGCGCATGGTTACCGGCAGACGCAGCAATAACGCCGCGCGCCTTTTCTTCTTCTGTTAATTTTGCAATTTTATTATAGGCACCACGAACCTTAAAGGAACCTGTTATTTGCAAGTTTTCTGGCTTGATATATACATCATTGCCACTTTCATCGGAGAACACATCACTGTGAAGCAATTTTGTTTTCACCGTGATTGTGCTTAATCGCTCACGAGCCTCCATAAAATCATACAACTTATGCATGTACTCTATCTCCTCTAGTTAGTATTAATGAAAATCTACTATTAGTCTTCAAATACTTCGATAGCACCTTGTGCTGCAGAGGATACATGAAGAGCGTATTTTTTAAGATATCCAGTTACATTGGATTTGAATGGTTTCAATGCTGCTTTACGACGAGCGATTTCGTCGTCAGATACAGCTAATTCCAATTTGCCGTTTGGAATATCGATGTTGATAATGTCACCATCTTCAACAACAGCGATTGTGCCACCAGCCGCAGCTTCTGGAGATACGTGACCAATGGATGCACCACGTGTAGCACCAGAGAAACGACCATCAGTCAACAATGCTACGTCTTTATCAAGACCCATACCTGCGATCATGGATGTTGGTGTTAACATTTCACGCATGCCAGGACCACCTTTAGGGCCTTCGTAGCGGATAACTACCACGTCGCCTTTTACGATTTTACCGCCTGTAATAGCTTCAACAGCTTCTTCTTCGCTGTTGAATACCTTTGCTGGACCAGAGTG
>USAV01000108.1 GCA_900552715.1 uncultured Veillonella sp. | reverse complement strand
GCAGAAAAATCCACAGTCGAGTCTTTTGGTCCTGTTCCATATGATTTGAATATATTCCAAGCTCTATATGGTCCATCCTTTAGAGTTGAATTATTTGATTTCATTAGTGATACAGGTATCTTGGATGGTCTAGATGTAGGCACTATTTGGGAAACTCCTGTTCGTGAAAGTATTGAAGCTCATAGTAAAACGGGCGAGCTCGTTCTCTACGCTTATGTAGAAGAATATGCAGGTATGGTTGAAGAGATTCTTCAATCCTATGAAGATAAAAAAGTTGTGCTTTATACGGCGTCTCCTGTGTGCTATAGCATCTTGACACGTTTATACCCAATGGCACAAATTATTAATCAATGGCCTCATCGTAGCTATTTTGACCATATCTTTACAGGTACGGTTGGTATGTTCCAATCCTCTGAAGATATTGTGGAAGAAGTGGCAAATGGACTACATAATCTTGTTCCAGAAGGGACTGCACAATTATTCTTACCTGCTACAATGGCACAAAACCAATTGGGCTTAAATAATATGGCATTACAATTCTTCTTGAATCAAAAGCGTGTAGAAGCTATTCGTGAATGGACTCCATTAGGGGCTTACGAAATTGTATATGGTAAGTACGATGTTAAAAAGATGCGCGTTGGCCTTCGTGAACGCGTAGGGGATGAGTGGAAAACAATTAACTATATTCCATTGCCTCATGGCGTATTTGCTCAATTACCGGTATTCACAGTATTAAATTATGGCTTGTCTTTACGCTCTATTTTGTTGCCAGGCGGTCAAACTGATGTAGCCTTAGGTCAAGATGGTATTTACTGTATCGACAGCCGAGTTTCTGCATTAGGACGTAATGCTCTTGTGGAAAGTGGCGCTTATTTCCTAACATTCAAACGTTACGCGGATCATGTAGATGTAGATATTACTACAGAGGCACCAGCAGAGGATATTTACTGGATGTTCCCAGATGCTGAATTGGCATATATGTGGTATGCATACTTCTGTAGTACTACGGGTCAAACATTGATTCAAGAGATTTCCATGCTCGTTCAAACAGATGAATCCTTCGGCTATATGCTTAGCAGCGTGCGTCGCCGCGTATTAGATATTAATAATGAAGCTCAATTAATTTCATCTGTACAGGCTGCTGATGAAGCCTATATCAAGGCTGTTACAGAAGCAGCTACAAATTGGAAATCTACGGTAGATGAATTAGGTGCTCAAGTAATGCCTCCTACTACATCTATTGATATTGAAGACTATAGCGATTATAAAAACTAATTGTAAAAGTCTGATATTTAGTTTAAAATATATCGTATCCTAAAAAATATGAACTACTAAATATAGTAGGTATGAACCATACTACACAGATGTGTAAGAAAGGAGGACTGACTCATGGCAGTTATTAATTTTGAAATCTTCAAAGTTATCGGTACTTTATCTGAAGATAAAGACGGTTGGAAAAAACAATTAACATGTACTAGCTGGGGCAAATATAATCCTAAGTTTGACCTTCGCGCTTGGGATAGTGAATATACAAGCATGAAGAAAGGTATTACCCTTTCTTTAGAGGAGCTCATCGCATTGCGTGATATCCTTAATGAAAGTGACTTAGAGACTATCTTAGCTGAGTCTATTGAAGAAAAACAAGCATCTAAGGAATAGTATTGGCAACTTGCATTTGTACTAGTGTCATGCTATAATCTATAAGAATAATATTGATTGTCGGAAAGAGGTGTATAGAATGAAACAAGGTATTCATCCAGACTATAAAGAAGCTACAGTAACTTGCGGTTGTGGCAACACATTCAAAACTGGCTCTGTAAAAGAAGACCTTCGTGTAGACGTTTGCTCCAAATGCCATCCGTTCTTCACTGGTCAACAACGCGCAGCTCAAGCTCGTGGTCGTATTGAACAATTTAACAAACGTTACGGCAAATAATTTGTCATGTAATGTAGCATCTATGGGCAGGGCTATGAGCTCTGCCTCTATTTGTTTATGAGAGGAGCTCTTGTGAACACAGAACGTATTAAAAAGTTTGTCGGTGGACAAGCTGTGATCGAAGGTGTCATGATGAGGGGCCCTGGCGTTACAGCAACAGCTGTACGAGAGCCAGCGGGAACCATTGTAGTTCAAAAAGAGCCTACAAAATCTATTGCTGACACATATCCAATTTTGAAAAAACCATTTCTTCGGGGCTGTGTAGCTCTTTATGAATCCCTCGTAATTGGCATGAAGGCGTTGTCCTTCTCTGCTAAGGCCGCTGGTGATGAAGAGGAAGAAATGTCTAATAGTGAAATTGCCATTACTATGGTTATTTCCACCATCTTTGCGATAGCTGTATTTTTGGCATTGCCTACATTTATCGTGAAATTTATTCCTGGTGTACAGGATAATCATGTTGTATTAAATCTCATTGAAGGTGTCATTCGTTTAGTTCTTTTCCTACTTTATATTTGGGGGATTGGACTTACAAAGGATATTCAACGAGTTTTCCAATATCATGGGGCAGAGCATAAAACGATTCATACTTATGAATTAGACTTGCCTCTCACTGTAGAAAACGTTCGCAAACAAAGTCGCTTACATCCGCGATGTGGCACAAATTTCTTACTTATCGTTATGGTTGTAAGTATTTTTGTATT
Organism: uncultured Veillonella sp.; assembly: GCA_900552715.1. GTDB lineage: Bacteria > Bacillota > Negativicutes > Veillonellales > Veillonellaceae > Veillonella. The sequence continues at coordinate 3,149 of USAV01000108.1, read as the reverse complement.
TGCTTTTTTAGGTTGGCCTAATTTGTTAGAACGTATCGTAAGCCGCGTACTTCTTATGCCCGTAGTGGCAGGTATTGCGTACGAGGTTATTCGTCTTGCTGGTCGTAGTGAGCATTCCTTGGTGCAAGCTCTTATTAAACCTGGTCTTGCATTACAATACATGACCACACGTGAACCAGAAGATGATCAAATTGAAGTAGCTATACGTGCTCTTGAAGAGGTTCGCCCTCCTGAGAGTGATGCTTATGAAGAGGAATAAACATGCTAGTAGATAAATTACAAGTTATTGAAGATAAATTTATGGACCTGGAGCAGCGCATCAGTGACCCTGAAGTGATTGCGCGCCAAGATGAGTGGCGTAAATTAACACGTCAACATGCTCAATTATCTGAAACAGTTGAAACATTCCGTACTTATAAAAAAGTATTAGCTGGTATTGATGAAGCTATGGAAGTTATTGAAGATAAATCCATGGATGAAGAATTCCGCGAAATGGCACAAGAGGAATTGAAAGATCTAAAACCTCAAAAAGAGGAATTAGAAGAGAAGTTGCAAATTCTTTTATTGCCTAAAGACCCTAATGATGATAAGAACATCATTATCGAAATTCGCGGTGGTGCTGGCGGCGATGAAGCGGCATTATTCGCAGGCGATTTGTTCCGTATGTACACAAAATATGCGGAAAGCCAAGGCTGGCGTTGTGAGATTATCGATGCCAATGAGCCTGAATTAGGTGGCTTTAAAGAGGTTATTTTCTCTGTAGATGGTGAAAATGTATATTCTAAGATGAAATTTGAATCTGGTGTACATCGCGTACAACGTGTACCTGCTACAGAAACACAGGGCCGTGTGCATACATCTACCGTTACAGTAGCCGTATTACCAGAGATGGAAGATGTTGATATTGAAGTTAATGAAAAAGACTTAAAAATCGACACATATCGTGCTAGTGGTGCGGGCGGTCAGCATATCAATAAGACTGAGTCTGCTGTTCGTATTACACACTTACCTTCTGGTATTGTTGTGGCATGCCAAGACCAACGTTCTCAATTACAAAACCGTGAAAAAGCTATGCGTGTATTGCGTGCTAAATTGCAAGACCAAGCTGAACAAGAGGCTATTTCTAGCATGGCAGCAGACCGTAAGAGCCAAGTTGGTACTGGTGACCGTAGTGAACGTATTCGTACTTATAACTACCCTCAAGGCCGCGTAACAGACCATCGTATTAATTTAACATTGTATAAATTAGATGCTATTTTAAATGGCGATTTAGATGAAATCATTCAAGCCTTAAATGCTGCTGACCAAGCGGCAAAAATGCAGGAGGCTAATACAAATGTATAAGGAGATTTGGACAATCGGTCGTATTCTCCAGTGGACAGAGCAGTACTTTCAAAGCAAGGAGATGGATACACCTCGACTTGATGGGGAAGTACTGCTTTCTCACGTTTTAGGCAAGGATCGTATTTATCTATATACTCATTATGACCAACCGCTTATTCAAGAGGAACTCGATGCTTTTAGACCTCTCGTTCAAGAACGGGCCAAGGGTCATTGTGTAGCGGCCATAATTGGGGAAAAGGACTTTATGGGATTGACCTTTAAGGTTAATGATAAGGTGTTGATTCCACGACCTGATACGGAAACCTTAATTGAGCATGTACTAGGTACGTACGCAAAAGATAGTGAGGTACGTATTCTTGATGTATGTACGGGCCCTGGTACGATATTACTCAGTCTATTACACTATTTGCCGAATGCGTGTGGTGTAGGTCTTGAAATATCTACGGATGCCTTGACAGTGGCTGAGGAAAATAGTGAAAGATTTAGCTTAAATGATCGTGTTCAATTGTTAGAGTCTGATATGTTTTCTGCCTTAGATGGTAAAGCTGAAAAGTTTGACCTCATCGTATCGAATCCACCATATATCCGTACAGGGGATGCTAAATTATTGTCTCAGGATGTATTAAATGAGCCTCATATTGCTTTGTTTGGTGGTGAAGATGGATTAGAATTCTATCGTATTTTAGCTAAAGAATGTGGAACATATTTAAAACCACAAGGCCGTATAGCCTTTGAAATAGGTTACGATCAAGCAGAAGAGGTAAAGGCTTTATTAAAAGAAGCTGGTCATTACTCCAACATTCAGTGTATCGCTGATCTTGGTGGTAATAACCGTGTTGTAACCGCAGTATATGAGGGATAATATGGATACTCAAATTATTACAAATCCATCAGAACAAGAACTAGATATGCTCGCTCGCGCTTTACGTAATGGCGAATTGGTGTCCATTCCTACAGAAACTGTATATGGACTCGGTGCTAATGGCCTTGACCCAGAGGCAATGGATAAAATCTATGCTGCGAAAGGTCGTCCTTCAGATAATCCCCTTATTTTGCATGTTCCTAATAGTGAAAGTATAAAACCTTTGGTAACAGCGGTTTCAAAGACGGCACAACTATTAATGGATACGTTTTGGCCAGGGCCATTAACGATTACATTGCCTAAATCTGATTTAGTGCCAGATCGTGCTACTGGTGGATTACCTCGCGTGGCATTGCGTTGCCCTGATCATAAGGTATGCCGTGCATTATTAGAACGCGCTGGTGTACCTGTAGCGGCTCCTAGTGCAAATATATCTGGTCGTCCAAGTCCTACAACGGCACAAGATGTTTACCATGATATGAATGGCCGTATTTCCTACATTTTAGATGCTGGTCCATGTACGATTGGTGTAGAGTCAACTGTAGTGGAAGTACATGATGATAAGGTCATTATATTGAGACCGGGCGGAATTACAAAAGCTCAACTTGAAAATGTTGTGGCTACTGTTGAGTATGATACTGCTCTAGTTAATGCTACCACTAAGCCTAAGGCTCCTGGTATGAAGTATACGCATTATGCGCCTGATGCACCTATGACAGTTGTTGTAGGTAATCCAGAGGTCATAGCATCTACGTTTAAGGAGCTTTCAGAAGGTATAGAAGGTCCTATCGGTTGTTTGGTCAGTCATGAAACGTATGATCTGATTAAAGGGGATACACGCTTTATGTGTCATTGTTTTGGTCATTATGGTGATGCCTTATCATTAGGCCATGATTTTTACAAAAGCCTATTACATTTTAACGAAAATCATGTTACCTTAATC
>USAV01000107.1 GCA_900552715.1 uncultured Veillonella sp. | reverse complement strand
TCCATGCGCCCTCGGTGGTCCATTTAATAAGCTGCGTACTACGGGTTCTCAGCTAATCCCGCTCTCTGTGAGTGCATATCCTATTTTTATCTCCACCTCATCGGTTTCTTTCAGGCGAGTATAAAATTATAATCTGATTATAATGTTTCTATAGAATGAAAGTCAAGGAAAATATCAACTTTCACCTTATCCTTACATTCCTTCATCGCCTAACATCCATTTGAATAATTTAATAATTCATCTCTCTTAAAACCGTAACCAACTTAAAACATTTATATTGTGTTCCTCTAAATACTAATAGTATACTGAAATTACATATGTTATCAGCTTCTACTGATTATGATGCCAAGGAGAGAGCATGAGTTTTTATTTTACTGATCAAATACAACAATCTTTCAATAAAATATTCCATCAATGCAACAAAGATATCGCTTGGGCGGGCAAGGCTGAGCTTGATGCCCTTGTGAAATTGGACGAGGAAGGTCAAAAGATTCCAGGTATCGGCGATGCGTATGCCATCTTAGCGCGTGTCTATTCTGGCCCTCAGTTCACATGGATTGAAGCAGGTTTTCCTGAGGATGACACAAAGGCGTATAGTTATTTACATACAGCCATTCGCAAAGGCAGTGCTATCGCTATTTTACAGGCTATGCGTACCTCTGGCGCCCTTACACCAACCATTGAAAAAGAGCTGCCTATGACGAAGGATCAAGCATTTCAACGCGTCTATGAAGGCGCCCAAAAGGGTTGTTCCTATTGTGCCTACGCCATTGCCAATGTCTATCAATGGGGAGATTACCACCTCTTGCCATCTGCACGAAAGATAGTTAATGAAGGTGAACCATCTGGTGTTGTCCATTTTTTAAAATCTTTATTTGTACAAGTAGATCAACGTAGATTGGCAAATAAAGTAACGGCCATTGCGCAGCAATGGTTACATAAATCTGCAGCGGCAGGTCTTGTCATTGCGTACCGCAACTTGCGCCTTACCTATGCCGAGCAAAATAATAAGGCAATGGAAGAACAAGTCATTTTTGAAGGGGCTGCAGCAGGTTTGCCACTCATGATGTATTTAGCTGGCGATATTTGTAAGTCTCGCGGGGAGCATGAACGAGCGCTCGAATATTTTGAGCGCGGTGCCGCCATGAATAATGGCATGTGTTTGCGTGAAGCTGCCGAGTACTATGCAAAACCTTGTGAGTCTAACAAAAGAATCCCTCAGAATATTCAAAAGGCCCTCAGATACTACGAGCGTGCTGCTATAAGCCCAGATTATTTAGACTTTAACGACCACGCTTATGTTACAATGCAAGCCATCATTCTTCGCACATTGAATATCGATGGTCAGTCTCAAGACTGGTCTCGCATCGCTCACTTATTGCAACATCCCGCTATTTACAGTCTCGATAGCCTTTGGCCATATCTCGCTTATGTATTTACGTTCAAAAAAGGTAATACCCCTGCCATAGAAACCGCCGTAGAGTGCGTTGATCAGTCTAGCAAATGTTACGATAGATACGGCAGTTATGACTATGCGGACCATCTATGGCAACTAGCAGCGGGCTATTGCTACGAAACAGGTGCCATTACCAAAAAGCCGGATCTCGACCAAGCCGTTACCTTCTACAAGCATGCTCGTGAAAGTATCAATCGTCTCAATACAAGAACTGATAATTGTTTTGGTACTGGTGAGCCGTTGGTAATTCCAGACGAAGCATCTGAGCGATTAGAAGCCTTTAAACTCGTTGATGGCCACTATCAGTACAAAGAAGGCGTCACACAATCTTCTACAACATGTAATCCTATGCCACCTGCTTGGCCGCAAAACTCTGTTGACGTCTTAGAAATCTTTGAGGACTCTACAACTGGTTGGCGCACGAATAAATACGACTGGAATTTCATTCAACGGGAATGGGATACACAAAAATATCTCAGCTTTATCATCTATGATAATCGCCAATCCATAAGAAACGTTATTCACGATGTGTACAGCATCGTTATGTTCCACAATGAAGATAAAAATGCTTGTACCATCTATCTATATGGCTATATTGACAATCCAAAGGAACGCGACGAAACCTTAGAGTCTACGGTATATGAAATACGATACTTCAAGGAGATGTCCATTCCTAAAGGTCTTGCTTTAATTAAGGAATTCTATAATCATGCTACCTTGCCTGTGATTGATGAAAGCTGGGAGAAAGAGTACAAAAACACTACGCCTCCTCGAGAATATGTATTAACTTGTGACAACGATATCTTCTACCTCAATCAATATGAATATCCAAACCAAATGATTAAGGATGCCTTAGAAGGCGTAGCGAATGGCAAGTATAATATTATTGAGGTTCGCCCTTCTAGCCTTGATGAGCAATGTATTAGCTATTACATCAAGCGCGCAAAAGGTAAAAACTTACGCATTCGACTCTATGCCACTGTAGATGAGGACAACGTATATGGCTTTGAACGAGAGTCTTGCAACTTAACCTCCATCAACTACTGGATTCAGGAATCTATAACAAGCAATAAGCTTCCTGACTTAAGTGATTGGGATGAAATTAAAAAGAAATAAGGATATTATTTTATTAAGAACATACTAAAACTAAGAAAGGAGGGATACGTTGGAAACGTGGAAACGAACGGTGTACATCAGTTTAGTCTGTGTATTCTGTACAGCCTTTGGTGTAAGCCAGTTAGCTCCAATTCTGCCTTTATACTTTCATGATTTAGGCGTACAAACTCCAGAAGCTATGTCCTTATGGTCTGGGTTAGCCACAGGTGCAACCTATATAATCGTTTGCTTAGCAGCACCATTTTGGGGGCGTGTGGCGGACAAAAAAGGTCGTAAAATTACATTAATACGATCTAGCTTTGGCATGGCATTATGTAATATATTAATTGCTTTTCAAACTACACCCGAAGGGGTTGTGTTAATCCGGCTCGTCCAAGGTCTAGTAAGTGGCTTTTACTCGGCATCAATTACATTAATAGCTTCAGAATCACCTATTGAGCGGACCGGTTGGGCCTTAGGATTATTAGCATCTGCTAATCTTGCTGGTTCACTAATAGGGCCTTTATTGGGTGGATATATTGCAGATACAGTAGGCATTCGCAATGACTTCATCATCGTCGGTACGCTCATGGGTTTAGCTGGTGTGCTGGCTACTATATTCATCCATGAAAATTATGTACCACAACCGAATCCTGAAAAACTTTCCATCCGTAAGTTGAAAGAGCAAATACCGGAATTTAATAGTATTGTCGCATTATGTGTAGCATCCTTTATCTATGCAATATGCATCATGTCCTTACAACCTGTTATCTCTGTATATATTAAGGGAATCGTTCCTAGTGATACAGAAAATCTAGCATTTATTGCAGGCGCTGTATTCTCCGCTATGGGTATTGCTCAACTTATGAGTAGTTCTCCACTAGGTAAATTAGTCGACAAGATCGGGCCACGGAAAGTATTAGTAGTATCTCTTATTTATGTAGGGATTCTAAATATCCCTCAAGCCTATGTTTCTGATGTATATCAACTTGCAATCATCAGGTTCCTACAAGGTTTTGGTTTAGGTGGCATGTTGCCTGCTTTAAACACCTATCTATCCTCAAAAACGCCTCGAGAATGTACAGGACAAGTATTCTCCTACAATCAATCTTGTCTATTCTTTGGCTACTTCTTAGGATCCGTCGGTGGTGCTAGCCTTATGGCATGGCTAGGCTTTACTACCCTATTCTGGGTTAGCGGTGGCTTATTTATTATTTCCGCTCTCTGGATTGGCTTCAAACTTAAATAATATAAAGATATATAAAAAGAACCCTATCATGATTGAACTGCACCTCCAAAAATTGGGCACAATTTTTGGAGGTGCAGTTTTTTATGTCAAAATAGGGTTCTTTTATTGTGTATTCTAAAGTTTAACGTCTTTAATATATCTGTAATTTATGAATTTATAGTTTTACAGCTACATTTTAATCTAATCATAGTAACAATAGCATAATCACTACTGTAGCAATAATACATGGTACAGCATTGCGTTTTGCCATTTCCATAGGGTTAATGCCTGCAAGGCCAGCAATGATGATACCTGCACCTGCTACTGGACTCATACTACGACCGATGCCAGCACCTAATTGGGCCATAGAGCCGAGTTGCATGATGCCATAGCCAAAGTCTGCCGCATGAGGTGTTACAGCTCCGTTAAATGCAAGGGCTGCTGCATTACCAGAACCAGAGATAACAGCTAATAAGAATGGACCAAAGGCCGCACCAATTTGAGCGATTTGTTGAGAGTTCTTCATACCATCAATGAGTGCATTTGTAAGCCCAATGTACTGCATACCCGCAGTAAAGGCTGCCGCCGCAGCCATAAGACCCACAACATCACACATACCATCGCCAGTACCGCGGAAGAATTTTTTAACTGCTTCCGTTACATTAGGACGTACGGCAATAATACCGATAGCTGTACCAATGAGCATAGATACAGGAACAGAAATTTCAGGAATCACTGCTACTTGTTTACTACCGAGTACGAGTAATACAAGCGGAATAATTGGGATGATAGCATATAAATAATTTACTTTAAATTCTTTGCCTTCTTCCGCGTTAGCATCTTTCAATACATATCCTGTATTTTCCTTTTTAACGATAGCTACGATATTGAGCAAAATAGCTGCTACGACAATGCCAATAATGGCTTGCATAAAGAAGCTAGCAATAACGGTCATTACATCTTCGCCAGCGAGTTGTGCCACTTGAGGGTTAAACATAAGACCAGGACTCAATGCACTACCCCAAGTCCCTAAGAAAATAGCAGAGCCTGCCATCGCTGGATGCACACCGGAGCGAATAAGTGCAGGAATTAATAGAGCACCTACTGCAGCTGCACAACCTGCCGCTGTAGGTAACGCAATGTTGATCAAGAACGTAATAATAACAGCACCAGGAATGATAATTTTAGTCATCTTTTTAAGGCCTGCAGAGATGAAATATACCATGTGCTCTGTACATTTTGTATACTCCATAACATAACTAAAACCAAGCACTGTACAAATGGTTGGTACAAGACCTGGATTTGTAAGCTCTTTTACAAAGGCTGTCGTACCAGCACCAAGTTGCCCACCAATAAAGCACATTAACAAGCCCGATAGCAATAAAACGAGCCGTGTTTCAAACTGCTTAATAATAGCGATAAACGTCGCCACTACAATAACAATACCAGCAATAACCATAATCTCTCCAATCCGGGTATTCCCAACAAATGGAAAACATTCTCTACCATTCTATTACGGAATACCCCTTCTAACTACGTACAATATAATGTCTTACCTAGTAACACACATCCTGCTACATTATATCTACATACAATATATCACAGTGCTCAACCTAATTGAGTTTTATACTCTCTAAGCTAAGTTTTCTAAGTACTGTATCCAATACCTTAGCGCCCGTAATAATGTCATCCATATCCGCAAATTCAGCCGGATTATGACTAATACCTTCGCGACATGGGATAAAAATCATCCCCGTTGGAACATCATCAGCCCAATGCATAGCATCATGGCCAGCACCGCTTGGCATGGTCATATAGTCTACACCTACAGACTTAACAGCCTCTTCAATTTCTCGAATCATGGCCGGATGCATCGCTACAGGATGATCCTGTGCAATAGGCTCAATCGTATAGGATAAGCCTCGTTTCTCTGCAATAACATCAATAAATTCCTTAATGAGGGTAACTACAGAATCACGGGCTACCTTAGAAATACTGCGAATATCAACACCCAGCTTCACAGCCCCAGGGATAACGTTCATCGCGCCCGGTGTTACCTCAACAACACCAACTGTGCCCACCACTGGTGGCTCCTCTTGCATGGATGCAATCTCTTCAATGCCGAGGATGATTTTTGAAGCCCCACATAACGCATCATGGCGCAAATTCATTGGCGTAGCACCACTATGATCCGCATTACCACGAATGGTTACATAGAACCGCTCTGGTGCAGCAATACCAGTTACAACCCCGATGGGTTTCGCTTCGTGCTCGAGCACCTTACCTTGTTCGATATGAATTTCTGTGAAAGACTTTACAGGTTGTTTATATTCCATATGCTCAATAGCATCGGGATTTAAATTACGACCTTTCAACGCATCATACAGGGACACACCTTGTTTATCTACTAAGCGTTGTAAATCTTGTAATGTCAATTCACCACGCATAGCTTTACTGCCCAATGTAGCCGCTCCAAAACGGCTAGACTCTTC
>USAV01000106.1 GCA_900552715.1 uncultured Veillonella sp. | reverse complement strand
GAGGCAATTCCTACATCCACAACTTCATAAGGAATATTGTTAAAGTTACAAAACTGTGTAGCCGACGAACGACCCAAGAGCATATTACGCGACTGCTTTTGCGTTACCTCATAGTTATAACCTACATAGCCTTCCATATTACAACCATTATCGGCGGAAAATATGATATGCTGTGGTCGAATTTCACCATTGATCTCTCCCCAAGCCGTACAAATCTTGCGGAAATAATCCTCCCACAAGCCTAGACCACCAGGGATCAGGCATTTTGGTTGAAGAAATCTATTTAATTGTTCCTCAATTGGTAATACTGACTTATCTTTCATTCTAATCTCTAGTTTGCACAGAATATGCCAACTAGCCTTCTATTAATTCGATATTTTTCTATATAAAAGTATAACACAAATTATATAATTAGTAATGTGAGGTTTGTACTAGTACTCATATATACGAATTATCCTCTCATCAGGAAATAATCTATGCTTTTTAGCCCTAAACTCTGGATTGTTATTAGAATCAAAATATTCAATCGTATTTCTTAACTGCTCATGAGTAAAAGGACTAGTGCTTGGTTTATATTCAAGCTGATTAAACACAGCATAACGTCCATCGTATGTAACAAATTGTAACCTAGATTTTTTATCTGGATGGTATGAATCTACTAATATTCCAGGTAAGCCATTATTCCATACCGCTGAATAAGTAGTATCATTTGGTTCATAGTACGGTCCCCAAATGCGCCAATATGTTTGTAAAGAATGATAAAAATTATACTCTTTATCTACAAGCACTTTATTTTCTATATCTTTACTATCAGGATGATCTACATCTAAAGGAATTATCTCAATAGAATACCAAATATCTCCTATCTCATACTCTATAAAAATATTGTTATCTAACATATAGAACATCTTCAACTCTGCACCTTTGGGAATGCGGAATGTCATGCCTTTACGAGTAATAATGTCTGTATATGAATCTATATCATTTAAATTCTTCTTACAAGGAACCTTGCTTCCCACTGGATACGATAAAAGAGTAGTCTTTTTCTCATTATGAATCAACTTATCCGTTGAATGATACAATCTCCCCCGAATTAAACTTAATTCTTGAGCATACGTTTCTTCTTCACGTAAATACCCCTTAGCTATGTCCTCGGTCCTCATTCGTTCTAAATGTCTTTGTAAATCAGCTTCAATCTTATCATTAGTTTGTTCACTACTAACACACTTCTCTTTAGCACTACCAGAAATATCACCTTGAGTAACCTGCTCTTTTGCATGTACTTGTGAAGCCATAAGACTTAGCATTAACAGTGCAGCAATGTATGAATATATTCTTTTCACAATACAACTCCTTAGCTTTATAACAACCACTACAATCAACTTCAATCTCTACTAGTATTGTACCTTTTAATACATATAGAGTCATCTATAGAGTCATCAAAAAAAGGTTATCCCATTACAGGATAACCTTTTATTTGAGTTATATATTCAAGTATTGTTACAATTTTTTTATACAAACTCTGCCCAACTCTAATGATACATATCTATATCTACAGTAATCATTCGCGTTCGTTCCGGATTAAACATAAAGTAAATGACCCTAAGCTGGTCTTGATCAAAGTTGTGATAAACAACATATACTACATATTTATCGGCCGATATCCGAGTACTATAATAATAATCTTCGTTAGGATCATCACCGATACTTTGTCTACCATCAATTAACCAGGGGAATAATTTCCAATTTTGTCGTCGAATGGTAATAATCTCATAATAATTGCTTACATCACTAACCAATACATTTTTATCTTTTGGATATGTAAACGAATTAAGTACTTCAACTGTAGTATCTTTGTCCCTGCCATTTATAAACGAATACCAAGCATTAGATTTAACCGTTTCCTCATACCTTGAAATCGTAGCTTTATCACCATCTAATACTAAACAGCTTTGATTCCCACCTATTCCAATTATTTCAGCAGAAGAAATCACTTTCAAACTCTCGGGTAAAGACTTAGGTGTTTGTAATGGAGCGGGAATATACCCCGCCTTAGATGAAGGCCATGTAGAGTGCCATCGTTGTGTATCATAATGAGATATCCCTACAGCAGAAAATGCTAAAGTAACAGCTAATGTAGGAAGTATACACAGAAAAAAGATTGCATAAAAATATGTTAAAAATCTTTTTCGTATACCTTTCTCACTATCGATTACGCCACATTTTTCAAACAACAATACAATCGTAGCTACTAACAAAATCAGATAGTATAACCCAGAATATGATATCTCATCCGAGAACAGAAATGTTAATACCCAAAGAGTTATAAAAAACCATATACTCTTTCTATAAGGTGCGCCAAAAAACAATTTCTTTAGATATATTAAACACTGTCGCATTTATGTTCTCCACAACAATACCCAATCCAATTACTTAGATTGATAAAACACAGCCCGTGTCCCATCATTACTAATCAAAAGTTCTACGAAATGAGGTCTTTTAGTATTTCCATCGTCTACAAATACATATAGTCTATAATTTTTAGTAGAATTATATGTTTCCTTCACAACTCTTTTCGTTTCTTTTCTAGGTGCAAAGCGTAACCACTCTATAAAACTCCGTTGTGGTAAGTTTAGAGGTTCCTCCTCAATACTATCTATGAAGCGGTAACTGTCAGGATGAGATATAAAACGCTTCAATTCTCCACTTTCAAAATCTAGTAACCTATTATCTTTATCAATTTGAGCCATATAGACTGCATGTTGTTTTGCAATTTCCTCATATTGAGCAATTACTTTAGGGTCTCCCTCTAAAACTACATAGCGATAAGGATACGCAGTAGCCCAAGCAACATCTGTTCGTAACATAGATACTTTATAAATTCCTTCCGGAAGCTGCTCAGGAGATGTAAGACCTTCTGGTAATTCGTTATTATTAGGCCAGCCCCGTTTCCAATCAGTTGTACTGTACTTAAAATCCTCAAACCGATCGACGCTTGTATTAATATCATACTTAACCCAATCAGCTACGAGCCAAGATATACTAAGGGTTATGACAATAAACAAAGCACAAGCCAATCGGCTATGGGCACTTTCAGATATGGACTTTTTCTTAAACCGCCGATATTGTAGAAATACACTCGATACTATGGCTATGCCAAAAACAATGTAAGTAATTGGGGCTATGTTAAATAGCACTACTACAATTACAAACAACACGCATAGCAGAACTGTTAGTAGGCCATAAAATCCTTGGAACAAAACTCTCTCCTATTATGACAACACTTAAAATAACTTCAACACTTAAAACATCTTTTTATACAACGCTTCTATATCTTTACGACTGATTTCAGCTACTGTATTAGCAATATTTCCTGTAGCTACAACGTATACATTATCTACAAGCCATGGAATGTCTTTTTTCGTAAAACCTAATTCTGTAAGGTTTGTAGTAAGGTCTAAGTCATGTACAATCAAGCGTAATGCTTCGCCTAGTTCGGAGGCATCTCCGTGGTTGAATATACGAGCCAAGGCGTCAAATTTATCAGGGTTTGCACTCCATGTGTATTCCACAGCAACAGGTTCAATAACGGCAAGACCTACGCCATGGGTAATATCTCTAAGGCCACTGGCAGGATGTTCCATACCATGTGCTAGTGTTACACCGGCTGTGTTGATAACCATACCACCAATTGTGCTAGCCAATGTAACGGCCTCCCAAGCCTTTATTAATTGAGTTTCGTTAAGAACCTCTGGTTTGCCTTCAGCCGTCGCTTTCACATGTTTATATAGAGGTACAAGGTATTGTGCTAATAAGGTTACCGCATAATGAGCTAATGCATCGGTGAAAGGTTGCGCCGTTTTAGAAGTATAGGCCTCGATATTGTGGCATAGAGCATCAAAGCCAACAGATGCCAATACATGAGGTGGCATAGTGCCCATCACACCAGGGTCTACAATGGAAACCTTAGGTACGATGGCGTTACAACGTAAGGATTTCTTATCTCCTGTTTCAGGGTTAGTAAGGACCCCAAAACCGTTGCCTTCAGAGCCGGTACCACAGGTTGTAGGAATGACAATAAGAGGTAATGCGTTATCACTGACTTTACGATTGAAGATATAGTCGTTAATATCACCGTCATTCACAGCCATGAAGGCGATGCCTTTTGCACAGTCCATAATGGACCCACCGCCGATAGCAATCACCATATCACAGCTTTCAGATTTAGCTAAAGCAGCACCGTCTAAAGCTGTTGTAGTCAATGGATTAGCATCAACTTGATCAAAAAGGGCATAATCAATATGAGCCGCATCAAGCTTTCCCACAACACGATCATATAAGCCAGATTTTTTCGCACTACTACGACCGGTTACAATAAGGGCTTTCTTGCCATATGGTGCAGCAAAATTATCAATATTATCTACTTTATTCCAACCAAATTGGATATTTACAGGTAAAAAATAAGAGAATTCCATGTGATAACCTCTTTTCTTTGAAAACTAGTTCTTAAAGTTATTGTAATGTATATTTGAGGGCATGTAAAACCTCATAGGGCTTTCACCAGAAAACAGGTATACTAATAATAAGAGGGGGTATTTATATTTATAGAGGGAGAGACATCTATGAAATTTGCCATTAAACATTTATGGTCTTCGCTGCGGGACCTAGCAATGCAGTCACCTATATTACTGGTATTGATTGCCGTATTTTCATGTACACCGTTGTATATTGAACAAGATTGGTTTTCCGAAATCGATCTTAAGCTATACTCACTGTATTTCTTTATCGTTATATTACAAAGCTATATAACAAGGGCACGAAAGTTTTCCATATTATATACCTTAGTAAGTATCGGAATCAGCGTTGGCCTTTATATGATTCACGAAACCTATGGCTATGTGCGGGGCATTGAGCTAGCCACGGAAAATATATCGTACCTATGGCTGTACTCCATGATTGCCTTATATTTCACATCGCCCGGTGAACACTACATCGGCGAAATCATCAACCGCATCAAGCGAATTGGTATCACCCTTGTTACGTCCACGCTATACAACATTGTTATCGTCATGAGTTTATGGTTCTTCTTCATCATCGTGGACCAACCATTTAACTTTGAAGAAACCATTTTTAAAGTGCTCGCATCCATTAATATATTCATTTGTCTATCTATGGTATGTTCTTACAAAGAGGATCCAGCAGGCCCTCCCGCACCGAACTCATTCTTTACCGTCGTATTCGGCATCATCTTGCCAAAGGCGTCCATTATTACAGGCATTCTAGCTAATATTTATTTAGTCTTGATCCTGTTGGGACTTCGCGATGACACCCGTTTCTTCTACACGTACTATCCGTATGTGGCTATTTTCTACTTATTCTATTTGGCTAGTTTTAGATCTAGTGAAAGTAGCAGAACACAGCAAGTCCTGTGCTTCCTATTCATTACATTAACTACATTGTGCTTAGCACTTATCGGTAAGCGTGTGATTAATGAGCCAATTCTCTGGCTCAATACGATTTACGTAAGTGCATTCAATCTAATTTTCTTAGTACATAATGTATATTCTCTTGTGAAAGGATTAAAACCTTCTGTCCACACCACAGTTATGGCTCTTGCCTTAGGTGCGGTTCTCTTGACGCCATTCATAGGCTATACAGCGTATCGTGAATTTGTTACGTATACTAAAGTTGATGGCGAATGGCATGCAAGACTACCAATAGCTGCTACCTTTGACCCTAACTTCACGGACTATGGCACACCATATGTACCTGTAGATGATTTAAAACTACCAGATACAACCCCAGTGAACGGCAGACGCGTCGAGTATATCAATTTTGATTCTATAACTGCACCAAAGGTTATCTCTATTGCAGGCTACGATAAATACATTGAAAACATCGAGTTAATTGTATACGAACAAGACCTTAAGGAATACCAAGTAGAATCGGCTAACTTTGACTCCATTTCCTTTAAGTTCCTCAACAAAGGCCTTGATTTAGAGGTATCTCTACCAAATGGTGTGACAGAGGTACATCATATTTATGATAAGTTCCTTACAGTCGATAAAACAGCTATTGATCCTGTCATTATAGAAGGCACTGGATACAAGCTATTGATTACATCGTACTTCATAAACCAATTCGATACACGTAAACTTAAATTTAATGTGCTGTATAATTAAATTGAAAGTATGATAAATACAATATAAACTGAGTGCCTTATTGTGATATTACAAAAGCAGTACCCCTTCTATGATATGTACCCCCTTTACTGGACAACCAGTAAAGGGGGTATTTTCATGAGATATAGTTATGAATTTAAACGGAAAG
>USAV01000105.1 GCA_900552715.1 uncultured Veillonella sp. | reverse complement strand
CCCCAGCCTTCAACAGGACGAAGTTTTTCTTGACCTACGTAGTGAGCCCAGCCACCACCGTTAACACCTTCTGTACCACAGAACATAATAAGGTTCAAGATTGTGCGGTAAATGATATCTGCATGGTACCAGTGGTTAATACCACCACCCATGATAATCATGGAGCGACCTTTAGTTTTTTCTGCATTATCTGCAAATTCACGAGCTGTAGCAATAGCGATATCTGCTTTTACGCCAGTGATTTTTTCTTGCCATGTAGGTGTGTAAGGAGTGTCATCAGTGTAAGCTTTCGCTACTTCACCACCGATACCACGGTCAATACCATAGTTAGCAAGAATAAGGTCATATACGGTAGTTACTTTTACAGGACCGTCTACAGTTTGTACTGTAATAGTTGGAATAGCACGTTCAATAACGCCTTCGTGCTCTTCATCACCAAAGTATGGCAACTTAACAACAGTCACATCTTGACGTTGGTCAAATACGGATAAGCGAGGGTCAATTTTAGCCCCTGTATTGCGGTTTTCAAGGCGTAAGTTCCATTTTTGTGGATTTGTGTGACGGTCGCCCATTGTACCATTTGGAACAACGATTTCATTTGTTGTTTCATCAATTAATACAGTTTGGAAATCAGCACCGTCTTCTTTGCTACCTAAATCCTTAGCGTTTAAGAAACGACCTGGTTGTACTGCACCGTTGATGTCTTCAACGCGTACAAGGAATGGCATATCGGTAAACTCTTTAGCATACTCTTTGAAGTATGGAGTTTCCTTATCGATGTAATATTCTTTTAAGATAACATGACCCATTGCCATAGCAAGAGCCGCATCAGTGCCGGCTTTCACATTAAGCCAAGCATCGGAAGAAGTTGTAGATTCCGCATAGTCAGGAGATACGGATACAACCTTAGTACCTTTGTAACGAACCTCTGTCAAGAAGTGAGCATCAGGCGTACGAGTCAACGGTACGTTGGAACCCCAAGTCATGATGTAACCAGCATTGTACCAGTCACCAGATTCAGGTGTATCCGTTTGTTCACCCCAAACTTGTGGACTGGATGGTGGTAAATCGGCATACCAGTCATAGAAGGACAATGGTGAACCACCCATTAGGTTAAGGAAACGAGCACCTGCTGCATAGGACAACATGGACATCGCTGGAATTACAGAGAAGCCTGCGTTGCGGTCAGGGCCGTATGTTTTTGCTGTATATAGTAAAGATGCTGCAGTAATTTCTGTCGCTTCGTCCCAAGTGGAGCGCACAAAGCCACCCATACCACGGGCAGATTTATATTTTTTCGCCTTTTCAGGATCTTCTACGATAGATTTCCATGCTTCGATAGGATTTTTAGCTGTTTTCTTAGCTTCTCTCCAAAGCTCAGCCAATTCGCCGCGTACATATGGATATTTTACGCGCAATGGGCTGTATAAATACCAAGAGAATGTCGCACCACGAGGGCACCCACGTGGTTCATAGTCCGGCATATCATCCGGTGTTTCCGGATAATCTGTAGCTTGGTTTTCCCAGGCTACGACGCCATTTTTAACGTAAATGTTCCAGCTACAAGAACCTGTACAGTTTACGCCATGTGTTGTGCGGACTACTTTATCGTAGGACCAACGGTCACGATAAAAATTTTCCCATTCGCGACCGCCTTCTTCTGTGATTTGGTGACCGCTTTGAGATACGTCCTTCTTGCGAAGAAACTTGAATTTCTGAGACAATAAACTCATCTCGTGTCCTCCTTAAAACTACAAAAAAGCCCTTGCGTTAGCAATGCCAACAACAAGGGCGAATATCCACAATTATTCGATATTACTGATATTAGGATCGATCGTGTCGCTATCTAAATCGAGTAATCCGATTAATGCATCTAAGTCACAGATTACCAGATGGTGTTTATCATAGGCTACATAGCCTAATTTTCGTAACTCACTGAGCATGCGGTTTAAACTTTCCCGAGATGTGGCAGCAAATTCAGCTAACTCTTGATTTGTTAACGCGATATCTATATAGATACCGTCATCACGTTGAATACCATAGCTATTAGCTAAACGCAATAGTGTTGAATAGAATGCACCTTTTTTGCCATACAACAACAAATCTCTGTATTTGGCTTGTTGTCGCCGCATATGAAGTGTATAGATTTTCATCATTGCAATGGCCAGTGAATGGTCCTTTGCAATGGCTGGTTCCAAAACATCATAACGGATGGAATATACCGAGCATTTTTCACGTGCAATCGCATTGAACACGTAAGTCCGGGTGTTCGTCTCGTACAAAGGAATTTCACCAAGCACATTATTTGGCCCCACCAACCGATGAGCAAAAATATGACCACTTGCCTCAAATTTCTTAATACTAAGTCGCCCTTCACGGACAATAAAAAAATGATCTGCTATATCACCTTCGTGAAACAAAAACTCGCCTTTTTCAAGGTGAATTGTTTCTCCTGGCAATGCAAGTAACTGGTTAATTAACTCCTGTTCCATACTATCACCGTGCATCTTTCAGTGTCATTTGTCCATATTGATTGTGAAAGTAGCTTTCACAATCAGCCATGCACAAAAGGCACATATACTATATACTTTACGTATATTATCCCTATTATAACCGATTAATTCTCATATAAGTGTGTTTTTCGTCACATTCACATTATATTCTGTCCTATATAATAATGGTGTGATTTTAGGCACACTCTCTATTATTATAGTACCACATTTTACAAGGCTTTTAAACGAGATGTGCCACATATTCGTGTGAAAAGATCTACCCTTTATCACATGTGTTTTAGTTAAAGGAGAGCTCTCATGTCAGAACTGAAAATGCCTCAAGTAGGTGCAAGTCGCAAAGAGATTGTTGCGAACTGGCAACCAGAAAATCCCGAATTTTGGGAAAAGTTTGGTAAAAAAATCGCCAAACAAAACTTGGTAATATCCACTATTGCCTTAACCTTAGCCTTTTGCGTATGGTATCTATGGGCTACCATCGCAGCACAATTAAATGGCGCAGGTTTCCACTTTACAACTGAACAATTATTTACACTCGCAGCCTTACCAGGCCTTGTAGGTGCTACATTGCGTTTCGTCTACACATATATGCCTGCACTTATGGGCGGTAAGAACTGGACCTTTATATCCACACTTATTTTATTAGTTCCTGTTGTGTGGCTCGGCTTTGCAGTACAAGATACAACAACTTCTTATACGACATTTATGATTTTAACAGCCCTCATCGGTTTAGCGGGTGGTAACTTCTCGTCCTCCATGGCGTACATTGGCAACTTCTTCCCTAAATCCGAAAAAGGTACAGCCCTTGGCATCAATGGTGGTGTTGGTAACCTTGGTGTTTCTGTAATCTATTTCTTAGCTCCATTTGCTATGGGTTCCGCTGCACTTGGTAATGTCTTTGGCGTAACACCAGCTATTATCAAAGGCAACGCAGTATACCTTGCCAATGCGGCTTTCATGTGGATTGTGCCACTCGTAATTATCCTTGCACTTATGACGCGTTTCATGGATAACTTACCATTGGAAAAACCAAATCCTAAAAACCTTGTACAAATCTTCGGCAACAAACACACTTGGGCTTTTACATTACTTTACACATGTTCCTTCGGTGCTTTCTCCGGTTACGCAGCAGCACTTGGTCTCTTGGTAGGTAAAGAATTCCCTGAAATTCCATTCGCATCTATCGCATTCGTTGGTCCACTTGTTGCAGGTGCCCTTCGTCCTGTAGGCGGTTGGTTATCCGACAAAATCAACAGCGGTACAAAAGTTACCTTTGTTAGCCTCATCGGCTTATGTGCTACTACTGCATTGATCGCAGTTGGTGTAGATATGCACAACTTCCCATTCTTCTTTGCTATGTCCGTATTGACATTCGTATGCTGCGGCTTTGCAACAGGTGCTACATTCCGTATGATTCCTCACGTATTTGGCAATCCGTTGTTATCCTCTTTAATCACAGGTTTCGTAGCTGCTGTAGCTGCATACGGTGCATTCATTACACCTAAAATCTTCGGCTTCGTATACTCCACATTCGGCAACATTCACCCTGCATTCGCAGTACTACTAGCATTCAACATCGTAACAGTTGCGGTTTGCTTCTGGTTCTATGTGAGAAAAGGGGCAAACATGAACGTATAAATTCATGTTCTACCTTATAGCTACGGAATAGAAAATATAATTTACTATCTAAGCTTGGTAATAAAAGACACCCACAATTATCCTCCAGCTACTTTAACGGTCTGCGGCCTAGGGCCTTGACCTAGTAAAGTCGGATAATTGTGGGTGTTCTTTTATTGAAATTTAGATCTGTATTAGAGCATCACATAGTAAATTATATTTTCTGCCACAGCAATTACGGTTGTCCATGAATTTATGCGTTCTAAATAGACAGAACGGTCTGCGGCCTAGGACCTTGACCTAGTAAAGTCGGATAATTGTGTGTGTTCTTTTATTGGAATTTAGATCTGTATTAGAACATCACATAGTAAATTATATTTTCTGCCACAGCAATTACGGTTATCCATGAATTTATGCGTTCTAAATAGACAGAACGGTCGCGGCCTAGGGACTTGACCTCATCCATATACCTCTTCTAGAAATTAGTACAGGCCTGTACTAATTTCTAGGTGAGCATGTATTGCCTAAGATGCACCAAGGAAGTATGTGAGCCTTATATGCTTATTTTCTATGTAACCCACGGTAAACGAGTTCAAAGATAACTTTCTGTGCTTCTAACCATTCATCGCTTTGGGACCACTTATATTGTTTATTAACAGCATATAGTCCGTGCACTAAAAATACAAAAACGGATACACCCACGTCAAATGAAGTCCCAAGTGCTTCTGCCATAACAAGCCCTTGCCGATCTTTTTCACTCCGTATAATTCGTTGTAATACATATTCTGAAATTTGTTCATCTAAAAATAAAGGTAAATACTTTTTATGTCGTATAATACGCTGACATAAGGGCAATCTATCAAAAATAGAATCATATGCTTCTCTCAGCGAAACAGAATTAGAAGCAGCTGATAAGGTTTGAGCTATAGTTTGTAAATTATTATTATCTACCATTCCTGGTCGCGAATAAGCGATTGCATCATCTACTAAATCATCAACAATTTCCATTATATTGCTATAGTGTAAATAAAATGTAGAACGAGTTATACCTGATGCTTTACACAACAATGTTACGGTTAAAGACTCAAAAGAATGGTTTTCTAAACAGCTAAGCAACCCTTCTTTTAACAACATTCGTGTCATTTCTTTTCGAGTTATCATATAACCTCCTACATAGACACATTTATACAATGTGTCTATTAACAAACATAGTGTCAATTATTGTTGAGACTAGTATAACAAAACAAGGTACACTAATTCTAGGGATTACAAACAGTAATCTATTTGATTAGATTTTCAAAATACAATTAAGGAGATACCTATGACAAAATATACTCACATTAGAAATGCTACAGGAAAATTAACAATAAAAAACACAACATTTCTTATTGATCCATTCTTAGCACCCAAAGATACTTATCCTGGCTTTGAAGGAACATTTAACTATCAACAAAGAATGCCTATGGTTGATTTACCTGTATCAATGGACAATCTATTAAGCAATGTAACTGCGGTAGTAGTTACACACACACATCTCGATCATTGGGATGACACGGCAATTAAATCTATTCCAAAGTCACTTCCTATTTTTGTGCAAAATACAGCGGACAAAGAACTTATTATCTCCCAAGGCTTTAATGATGTACGCATCATTTTTGAAAGTCTTGAGTTTAATGGTATCACATTGAGAAAAACAGGTGGCTCACACGGCACTGTAGAAATGTATGCAAATCCAGTTCTCGCACCATTAGCAGGCGATGCAATGGGCGTTATTTTTGAAGCAGAAGGCGAACCAACTGTGTACCTTGTAGGCGATACAGTTTGGACAAGTGATGTAGAGAAGGCCCTTCTTCGCTTCGACCCTAATGTTATTATTATGAATACAGGATATGCTCAAATTTTGAGCTTTGAAGATAGTATTATTATGGGGACAAAAGATATTGGCCGCATGGTAGTACGCAAACCAGAAGCTAAAATCATCGCTGTTCATATGGATACAGTTAATCATACAGCAACAAGCCGTAAGGATGTGCGCAAATTTATCAAAGGCACCAATATCGAAAGCCATGTAGCAGTCCCTGAGGGTGGAGAAACTATTATACTATAAGTTACTATATACCTATGTTGTTTTTATGTTGTTATTGAGGTATACTATAAACATAAAGAGAGCCATTGACGTGTGCGATCGTTAGGCTCATCTAAAAATTTGGGAAATAAGATGCGCCTAACGTGTAAGTATTACCAGTACTTATTACGTTCTGTCTCTTATACACATCTCCGAGCCCACGAGACCAGAGAGGA
>USAV01000104.1 GCA_900552715.1 uncultured Veillonella sp. | reverse complement strand
AAGAACTCTTTGCAAATGACAAGTTCTTCGTGGTCAGGGAAGAGTAGTTCTTCAAATGTATTAGCACTAGCAAGGAACGCTGATTTTAAGTCATTGTTTTCTAGGTGTCGTTGGACTGTATCGATGGTTTGTTTTGTTGCCACTGATTTGCCATTAAAGCGTCCATAAGCAACCGCTGTAGATACAGAAACCTTAGGTTTCACTAGCAATAACCAATGTGGCTCTGGAGATTTTCCATAGGTTAATATTTCGCCACGACCTGTGCCCCGTGCTGTACCGCCTTGTAATAGGAATGGCACATCAGAGCCAAGTGTAGCACCTATTTTTAATAGTTCCTCTTGAGTAAGGCGCAAGTCCCAGAATCGGTTGAGGCCCATTAACATAGCAGCCGCATCAGCACTACCACCGCCAAGACCTGCTTGAATCGGTACGCGTTTTAATAGGTGGATTGCAGCCCCCGCTTTGCAGCCTGTATAGGCTTGGATTGCTCGCAATGCTTTGAGGGCAAGATTCTCTTCGCCGTAAGTAACTAATTTTTGCATATACTCAGGCAATTCTGGAGCGCCGCCGGAGAATACTACGGAATGATGCTTAGCAAAATAAATGGAATCGCTAAGGCGAATAGATTGGAAGATGGAGTCGATATCGTGGTAGCCATCTTCACGCTTGCCTGTAATAGCAAGACCAATATTAATTTTACTGCAACCGAGTTGCTCAAAACTTTTACTCATAATAGCCTCGTTTATAACGTACATAATATATGCAGTATATATGTTTATTTTATACTCTTATAAAGTGATTGAAAATAACCATTAAGTGGTTTATGATGAATTTGTATACGCATATTGTTTTATTCCTAAATGTATTGTAAATAGCGTATGTTTTAGTTAGTTCATTATAGAATATTTATAGTGAAATGGCAATTTGGAGGGACCTATGTTCGCTAAGTATAAAACTGTTGTCTATGAAAGCCTCATGGTCATCCTTGGGTGCGCTATATTTGGTGCGGGCATTGATGCCTTTGTATTGCCACATAAACTGGTTAGTACAGGTATTAGTGGGGTAGGCTTAATTTTGTATTACTTAACGGGCTTATCCGTTGGTTCTTGGAATATGATTTTAAATATTCCTATATTCTGGGCTGCCTGGAAGTGGCTAGGTACCCGTGTTGTTATCAAGACCTTGTATGGCACATTGATGCTGTCTTGGATGGTTGATCTGTTTAACTTCTTGCAATATGACATGATCATCAAAGACCCTTTGTTAAGTTCCATGATGGCCGGTATTACTACTGGTGTAGGCCTTGGCATTGTGTACCGCGTCGGTGGTAACACGGGCGGTCTTGATCCGATTGCTCTTATTGTACGCAAGTATTATGGACTTCAAATGGGGTCCATTAATAGTGCCATCAACTGTGCTATTCTTGTGGCCGCCATTGGTGTTGTTGGCCTTGAAGCGGTTGCGGTTACGCTTATTAGTGTCTATGTGTATACCATCATCACGAATAAGGTGGTTATCGGCTTTAATCAGCGGAAGGTTGCTTTCATCATTACCTATCGTACTGATGAGGTCTGTGAATGTATCATCAATAAGGTTGGTCGTGGAGCAACTATCATTAATGGTATTGGTGCTTATACACGGACACCGAAGCAAATCGTTATGGTAGCCGTTAATCTTTTGCAAGTAAATAAATTGAAAGAGGTTATTCAAGAGGCGGATCCAAATGTATTTATCTTGATAACTGATGCGCAAGAGGTCATTGGGCAAGGCTTTACGCAACCGATTATTCCTACTGAAGTGTGTGAACAGTTAAAAGATAAGAGTACCACACAAGAGGATAATACACAGACTGTACATAATCGCTAAGTAAAGCAAAATGTAAAATCAGAAAAGTAAAATTCAAAATGTAAGCATTAGTCATCTCATATTAATTATGTGTAAATATAACATTTTATGAATGACATATACATTTGAGATTAGGAGGTTCCTATGGCTCATAAATTAGCAGGTACGCCTGTACAAGAACAAGATATTATAGATGTACAAACTCTGGTAGATGCCTATTTTGACAATGCGCCAGATGTAACTGATCCGACACAACTCGTATCCTTTGGTACATCAGGCCACCGTGGTACCTCTTTAAATGGTACCTTTACGGATTTACACGTAGCGGCTATTACACAGGCAATCTGTGATGGTCGTGGTCAATTTGGTGCGACAGGACCCATTTTTGTGGGCCAAGATACACATGCTTTATCTCAGCCTGCATTAGTAACAGTGCTTGAGGTACTTGCTGGTAATGGTGTGACTGCCATGGTTGATGCGGATATGGACTTTGTTCCAACGCCATCTGTGTCTCGTGCAATCATTCGATATAATGAAAGTAACGATAAAAAAGCAGATGGTATCGTTATTACACCATCTCACAATCCTCCAGATAATGGGGGCATTAAGTATAATGCTACCAACGGTGGCCCTGCAGATACGTTGATTACAAAATGGATTGAAACCCGCGCCAATGAGTACGTTCGTGCTTATTGTGGATTAGAAGGGTTCAAACGCATTAGTATTGATAATATTGAACCAGATCAACAAGTTCCGTATGACTATAAGGGCTTATATGTGGAAGAATTATCCTCTATTATTAATATGGAGGCCATTCAAAGTGCGAAGCCTAAAGTTCTTGTCAATGCATTAGGTGGTAGTGGCCTTGGTTATTGGCGGGCCATTAAAGAACGATATAATCTTAATATGGATATTATCAATGATGAGTACGATCCAACCTTTAGCTTTATGACCTATGACCATGATGGCAAGGTGCGTATGGATTGTTCTTCTGAATATGCGATGGCGGATGTAACTAAACAAATTGGCAATTATGATCTCGCTGTTGGTAATGACCCTGATTATGATCGCTACGGTATCGTTACTGCAGAGGGACTTGCTTCTCCTAATGCGTTCCTTACGGTTGCTGCAGATTATTTGTTTACAACCCGTGGTTGGACAGATAAAGGGGTAGGTAAAACCGTTGTTTGTACCACTATGATTGATAAATGGGCGGCTGTTAAAGACATTCCGGTTTATGAGGTTCCGGTAGGCTTTAAATATTTTAGCTCTTTATTATTTGATGGTGAGATTGGTATCGGCGGTGAAGAATCTGCAGGCGCATCGTTCCTTAAAAAGGACGGCACCGTATGGACTACCGATAAAGACGGCATGGTAATGGCGCTTCTAGCAATGGAAATGTATGCCGTTATGGGCGCAACTGTTGATCGCCTCTACAATAATATTGTTGAAGGTTGTGGTGACCCACGATTTGGTCGCATCGATGCAGCTTGCACAAAGGCAGCAAAGGCTAAGTTGAAACAGTTGAATGCAAGTTCCATTACAGCTACAGAGGTAGATGGAGACGCTATTACTAATATACGCACTACATCCTTATACAAGGATATGCCCATCGATGGGGTTCGCGTAGAAACTGAAACAGGTTGGTTTGTAGCGCGTCCGTCCGGTACAGAGGATTTGTATAAAATTTATGGTGAAAGCTATAAAGGGGATAAAGGTTTAGTCGCGTTATTGACAGCAGGAGAGGCTATCGTAACGGCTGCATTATCCGACGAAGTGTAAAATACTATTTTTACATGAAAACTCATGAAGATTTCACCGTAGAAAAGTAATAAATGTGATATAATATATTAATATAGTTTATTGAATACCCTATATGGGGCAAATAGTTTGTAGTGCTCAGAAAAGGTGATGTTATGAAATTAGTTGTTACCGTTGTCGGCGTTGACCGCGTTGGTATCATTGCAGGGGTTAGTACTGTACTTGCTAACCACGGCGTAAACATTATGTCTATAAATCAAACCATTCTTGATGGCGTTTTCAATATGATTATGATGTGTGAAACAAAGTCTGAAGATGTGAAAGATTTGACATCTATTCAAGATGCTTTGAATGCACTCGGTAAAGAACTTGGTGTTGAAATCCGTGCACAACATGCTGATATTTTCTTAAGCATGCACCGTGTAGGATAGGAGGCACTATGTTATCTATCGACAATATTTTAGAAACGAATCAGATGATTCATGATAACAAGCTTGACGTACGTACCATTACAATGGGTATTAGCTTGCTTGAATGTGCATCTAGCTCTGGTAAAGAGTTGTGTGATCGCATTTATGATCGCATTACGAAAGAAGCAGAGCACCTTGTGTCTACTGGTGAGGATATTGAGCGCGAGTTTGGTATTCCTATCATTAACAAACGTATTTCTGTAACACCGATCTCATTAGTGGCTGGTGGTAGTGATTTAACATCCTATGTTCCTATTGCAGAAGCGATGGATCGCGCTGCAAAAACAGTAGGTGTAAACTTTATCGGCGGTTTCTCTGCTCTTGTAACAAAAGGTGCTACACGGGCTGACCGCATTTTGATTGATTCCATCCCAGAAGCGCTGGCAACTACAGATATCGTATGTAGCTCTGTAGGTGTGGGCTCTACTAAAACGGGTATCAACATGGACGCAGTTCGCGACATGGGTATCATCGTTAAGAAAACGGCAGAACTTACAAAGGATAATGATGCTCTTGGTTGTGCTAAGCTTGTTATTTTCTGTAATCCTGTAGAGGATAATCCATTCATGGCCGGTGCCTTCTTCGGTGTAACTGAAGGGGATAGCGCTATTTCTGTAGGCGTATCTGGTCCAGGCGTTGTAAAACACGCACTAGAATCTGTACGTGGTCAATCCTTTGACGTTGTAGCAGAAACGATTAAACGCACTGCTTTCAAAATTACTCGTGTAGGCCAATTGGTAGCACAAGAGGCATCTCGCCGTCTTGGCAAACCATTCGGTATCATTGACTTGTCCTTGGCACCAACACCAGCTGTAGGTGACTCGGTAGCTCACGTTCTTGAAGAAATGGGCTTATCCTCTTGTGGTTGTCACGGTACTACAGCAGCACTTGCATTGCTTAATGATGCAGTGAAAAAAGGTGGCCTTATGGCATCTTCTCACGTAGGCGGTCTCAGTGGTGCATTTATTCCAGTATCTGAAGATGCGGGTATGATTGATGCTGTATCTTGTGGCAGTTTATCCCTCGATAAATTAGAGGCTATGACATGCGTATGTTCTGTGGGCCTTGACATGATTGCTATTCCTGGTGACACAACAGCAGATACAATTTCTGCAATCATTGCTGATGAATCTGCTATTGGTATGATTAATAATAAGACAACTGCGGTTCGTGTAATTCCTGTACCTGGTAAAACAGTAGGTGAGGTTGTTGAGTTTGGTGGCTTGTTAGGCTATGCTCCAATCATTGAAGTAAGCCCATATAGTGCAGCTGAGTTCATCGCACGTGGTGGTCGTATTCCTGCACCTATTCGTAGCTTAACGAACTAATATTGTTTTAACCCAGTTGTTGGAGGTGTCTTATGAGTGATTATGTGCTCGATTATGTATGGGCCTTTGCTCTGGCGCTCGTCATAACCTTTGCACTTACCCCTTTGGTGAAACGCTTTGCCGTTGCTGTTGGGGCAATAGATAAACCTGATGCCCGCAAGGTACATCATGGTGCTATTCCACGACTTGGTGGGTTAGCAATCTTCCTCGGTTATATAGGATCGGTCCTCTTTAATGGATCTATCCCACATGACCATAAACTATTTGGCTTTGTGCTTGGTACCGTTATCCTTGTGCTTGTCGGCATATGGGATGATATTAAACAAATTGAGCCAAAGACTAAGTTGATGGGCCAAATCATAGCGGCAGCTATTTTGGTAGCTTACGATATTCGCGTAGACTTCATCAACCTTCCTTGGGGTGGTGTGGTATACCTTAAATATTGGTCTGCTCCATTGACTATTTTCTGGATTGTAGGCTTTACGAATATCGTAAACCTTATCGATGGACTTGATGGCTTGGCAGCAGGCATTTCCTTTATTGCTTGTATTGCTGTTTGTGCTATGACATTACAACTTGGTCAAACAGACCTTGCCTGTATTTCATTGGCACTAGCAGGTGCAACAGTAGGGTTCTTGCGGTATAACTTTAACCCAGCGAAAATCTTCATGGGTGATACGGGCTCTATGCTCCTTGGTTATACATTAGCCGCTATTTCTGTAATGGGGGCTGTTAAAACGGCGGCTACTATTGCATTAGTGGTACCAGCTATCGTGCTAGGCTTACCAATTCTCGATACATTGTTTGCTATCGTGCGCCGTAAAATCAGCGGTCGTCCGATTTTCAAGCCTGATAAAGGCCATGTGCATCATCGTTTGTTAGCACAGGGCTTATCTCAAAAACAAGCGGTGCTAATGATGTATGCTGTAACGGCTCTCTTTGGTGGCGTATCCGTCATCGTAGCAGAGGTCAATGCTTGGATTGGTATCGCATTAGTACTCGTTATCTTCTTAGGTAGTATTTATGTGGCTCGTCGCCTTGGTGTTATTACTCACAGTGATGCGGCAGGTCATCCACTACCACGTCCTACAATTGAACGCAGCGATTCAGATGAAACTATTTCCTTTGATCGTGAAGAATTGGCAAAAGC
>USAV01000103.1 GCA_900552715.1 uncultured Veillonella sp. | reverse complement strand
AGAAAAACCTTCTAAAAAGGAACTTTCAAAAGAAGATCAACAAGAAATTGCTGAAAAAGGTAAACAATTCCTCGATGATATGTTTACTCAAATGGGCCTCACTGTGGTTATCGAAAAAATGATGACCAAAGATAAGATTACATTCCAAGTACACGGCGAAGATTTGGGTATTTTGATTGGCAAACATGGTCAAACATTGGATGCTATTCAATATTTAACAAATCTCGTGGCTCACAAGGATGTATCTGGCCACTGCCATATCGTTGTAGATGTGGAAAATTACCGTTCTCGCCGAGAAGAAACATTGGTAAATCTCGCGAAACGCTTGGCTTCTAAGGTGAAACGCAACCGTCAAAAGGTTTCCTTAGAACCGATGAATGCTTTTGAACGTAAAATCATTCACACTGCCCTTCAAGGCGACAAAAACGTTGTTACTAATAGTGAAGGGGACGAACCGTTCCGTCACGTTGTGATTACGTACAAAAAATAATATAGTGGTGCAGCTTTCAAGTGACTGAATTCATGGTTGATTGAGGGCTGCCCCCTTTATTCTTTAGGTTATGGTGAAAGCTAACCTAAGTTAATCTTCGCATGCAAAGATTAGTTTAGTTTAACTTTCACAGGCGAAGAACATATACAAAAGCAAATACTAGATAATCGAAATACGGAGATATGTATGTATATAGATGATACAATAGCGGCCATTGCGACGCCGCCCGGCATCGGCGGGGTTGGTATTATTCGGGTCAGCGGCAAGGATAGTTTTCCTATTGTAAATAGCCTGTTCAAGAGCGCTGGCACTGTTCCTTTGATGGACCGCCAAAACAGAACGATACAATACGGGACCATTGTGGATCCTGCAACGAACAAGACCATCGACGAGGTTCTTGTATTATTAATGAAAGGCCCTCATTCTTATACCGCAGAAGACGTGGTAGAAATTCAGTGTCACGGCGGTATTGTGCCGGTTCGACAAATCTTGAAATTGCTCGTAAATCACGATGTGCGCATGGCTGAAGCCGGCGAATTTACGAAGCGCGCCTTTATGAACGGACGTATCGACCTCACTCAAGCAGAGGCGATCATTGATATTATTGAAGCGAAAACAGAGGACTCCCTCTCTCTCGCTGTATCGCAGCTGGACGGCACAGTTTCGTCCTTTGTAAAAGATGTGCGTGAACAGCTCATCGCTATGATTGCTCATTTAGAGGTAACTATCGATTATCCTGAGGAGGATATTGAGGACGTAACGAGCCAAGAGGTTCGCGATCAATTACAGCCCATTTTGAAAGCTATGGACGATCTTTTGTCCACAGCGAACACAGGTCGTCTTATTCGCGACGGTATTACGACGGTTATTGTAGGCCGCCCAAATGCAGGTAAATCGAGCCTTATGAACGCTCTCTTGCGTGAAAACCGCGCTATTGTAACGGATATTCCGGGGACAACGCGGGATAGTATTGAAGAATATATGACCGTAGAAGGCATTTCTCTGCGCCTCATCGATACGGCAGGCATTCGAGACACACAAGATACGGTGGAAGCCCTCGGTGTGGAGCGTGCTCGCGATTATATCAATAAAGCAGACATTGTGCTCTGCGTTATCGACGGGTCTACTCCATTAACCCCTGAAGAAATCGAAATTTTGACCTCTGTGAGTGGTTTGAACACCATTGTACTCCTCAATAAGTCCGATGTGGCACAAGTTGTTACAGACGAAAATATTAAAGAACACGGGACTTTTACAGCTATTGAGCGCATCAGTGCCAAAGAAGGCGAAGGCTCTGCAGTTCTCTCTAAATGGGTGCAAGAACTCGTCTACGGCGGTCGCGTAAAACAAGACAACAGCGCCATGATCAGTAACGTGCGCCACATCAGCCTCATGGAACAAGCGAAGACTCAAGTCGAACAAGCCCTCTCCTCCATCGACATGGGCATGCCAGTAGACTTTGTAGCTACCGACCTGCGCAGCGCCTGGGAACTACTAGGCGACATCACAGGCGACACCATCCGTGAATCCATGATCGACGAACTATTCAGTCGTTTTTGTTTAGGTAAGTAAAAGTAAAAGCAGGGCAGTAGTCAATGGAGGAGCTTGCGACGACAGGGACACTGCATCGCTTTGTTCCGAACGTAAAATTTTCTAGGCTACAACGTAGCCTAAAGAAAATTCACAGTGAGGAACTGGACTCTGGGATATTCGGCCTCGTGATTTAAATAAAATAAGCTTTCAATATAAGTAATATATAAGGAAATTCATATGTACACAGTAGATAATTATGATGTCATCGTCATCGGTGGTGGTCATGCTGGTTGTGAGGCGGCTCTTGCCGCTGCCCGCATGGGTCATCGCACGTTGATGGCGACTATCAGTTTAGATAACATTGCGCTTATGCCATGTAATCCTGCCGTTGGCGGTCCTGGTAAAAGCCATCTTGTTTATGAACTTGACGCTTTAGGCGGTCAAATGGGTATTAATGCAGATGCTACGGCTATTCAAATGCGTATGCTCAACATGGGTAAAGGCCCTGCAGTGCATTCCTTGCGTTGCCAATCTGATAAAATTAAATACCAACATTTGATGAAACAAACCATTGAAAATACAGAGAACCTTAATGTTAAGCAAATCATGGTAACGGAGCTTAAGGTTGAGGACGGCAAGGTAACAGGTATCGTTACAGAACTTGGCGAATTCTATGGTGCTAAGGCTGTTATTCTTTGTACAGGTACCTATTTGAAAGGTAAAATCCTCATCGGTGATATCGATTATGTAGGTGGCCCAAATGGTCAACGCGTAGCGGAACATTTTTCTCAATCCTTGCTCGACAATGGCATTGAGTTGATGCGCTTTAAGACTGGTACGCCAGCCCGTGTGGATAAACGTACGCTTAACCTTGAAAATATGGAGGTTCAAGAAGGCGATACACATCATCACTCCTTCTCCTTTATGGATGAATGGATCAACCGCAATGAAGACGTATGTTGGTTGACCTATACTAACAAAGAAACGCACGAAATCATTACGAGCAATATTCACCGTGCCCCTATGTATAGCGGTAAAATCGAAGGTGTAGGTCCTCGTTACTGCCCTTCTATCGAAGATAAGGTAGTGCGCTTTGCAGATAAAGAACGCCATCAATTATTCGTAGAACCAGAAGGTACTAGCACAAACGAAATGTACGTACAAGGCATGAGTACATCCCTTCCTATGGATGTACAATATGCATTCCTTCGTACCATCCCTGGTCTTGAAAATGTTGAAATCATGCGCCCTGCGTATGCTATTGAATACGATTGCTTGAACCCAACACAATTGACACCAGCCCTTCAAGTAAAACATATTGAAGGCCTCTACTCTGCTGGTCAAGCTAATGGTACATCTGGCTATGAAGAAGCCGCTGCACAAGGTCTAATGGCTGGTATTAATGCTGCTTTATGGCTTGAAGGTAAAGAACCTTTCATCCTTGCTCGCTCCGAAGCGTACATCGGTGTTCTCATCGATGATCTTGTAACAAAAGGTACGAATGAACCATACCGCATGATGACAAGTCGCAGTGAATATCGTCTATTGCTTCGACAAGACAATGCAGACATGCGCCTTACTGAAAAAGGTCGTGCTATTGGTCTTGTAAAAGACGATCGTTGGGCTAAATTTACAGCTAAGAAAGCTGCTATCGACGAAGCAATGGATATGTTACGAAATACACCTGTAAATCCATCTAAGGAAACTCAAGCTTTGCTTGAAAGTTTAGGTACAGCACCTATTAGAACAGGTATTCATGCTTATGATTTAGTAAAACGTAATGAACTTTCCTATGCTATCGTAGCCGATGCATTTGGTTTAAAACGCTATACACCTGACGTAGAAGAAGCTGTTGATATCTCCATTACTTACGAAGGTTATATCAAAAAGCAAATGGACCAAGTCGACAAGGTTCGTAAATTAGAAGAAAAAATTCTTCCAAAAGAATGGGATTACACACAAATTAAGGGCATCTCCCTTGAAGCTCAACAAAAGCTCAATAAAATCCGCCCTCACTCCATCGGCCAAGCAAGCCGTATCTCTGGCGTATCTCCTGCGGACGTATCTGTACTGTTGATCCAACTAGAACAATACAATAGAAGTAAATAATTGTGATAAGCAATCATATAATCGAAAAAGCTAGCTAATCGTTACGATTAACTAGCTTTTTTCTGTTATAGAGCTTCACGTTCTTGATGTTCATCTATTTCTCGACCTTTGCTCATATAGTCTGGAGTAAATAATGATAGGCCCATTTTAAATAATATCCACATACATTTTTGTTTCATGGGTACCATCTCCCTATTAATGGTAGTGTAATCTATAAATAAGTTCATTAGCAAGTAGCAAGTTTTATTTTATATATGTAATAGATGTCTATATCAGTAAATATTTGTATATTTATATGCATATTTATAAAATACATAGTATTCTATAATTAAAATATGTACACCAGGAGAATACATTAGGTGTACATTCAGAATAGACAAAACAATCTATAAGTGAAGAAAAGTTCATGGTGATAAATTAGAAATAAACTGTGAAATGTAGTTGGTGAAAAGATGAATAATAAAATTGAAAAAGATGAGGTAAAAGGTTAACAAAATAGGTTTACAATGATTGATCGATTGGTGGTAAAGAAATTTTGATTTACATTAAAATAGGATAAGGATTTGAAAACTTGATATCAGATTGAAATGTAGGTTAAAAAGATGGACCGATTTCTCAATATTGTTATTTAAATGATAATAACTGATTAATACCTCTCCTACTCTATGTTCAGATGGTGTTTTTAGGAAATACATCTATTTAAATGAGAATTAATTGGGAATATGCTATAATATAAAGAAAAATGACTTAAATATTTCGCTTATATGGTCATTTTATTAGTTTTCATATATAAACTTATATAAAACAGATTAAAAACGCCGTATAGCTTAAAATTTTGAGTTTTATAGCCTTTGAAATAAGAAATACTATTCTTATAACTTATATATTGTTAATTACCTTGATTTGTTTATATGATCTACCATATGACATGAGATTTTCTAGCTATGTGTCGATTACTTTTACTAGCATATAAATATCGGATGATTCATTAGGAGTACTTATGAAAGAAAAATACGATGTGCCTATTGCACCTGAGTCTGAATTTGTTTCATATATGATGGAGCAAATGAGCCAATTTGGTTTGACTTGTACGGAAGAGCAAGCAAAAGACTTTTACGTGTATTATGCGCGCATGATTGAAACAAATAAATATCTCAACCTCACGGGTATTACAGACATGAAAGAGGTTGTGGTTAAACACATGATTGACTCCCTCTCCTGCTATGATCCACATATCATCAAATCTGGCATGTCCATTATCGACATTGGTACTGGTGCTGGTTTCCCTGGCATTCCATTGGCCATCTACGATCGTAGCCTCAAGGTTACATTGTTTGATTCTTTGAAAAAACGTCTTACCTTCCTTGAATCCGTTATGGATGAGCTACAATTGACAAACTGTACTACTTTACATGGCCGTGCAGAGGATCTTAGTCATCAAGATTACCGTGAAAGCTTCGATATCGCTACGAGCCGTGCAGTAGCGAGATTACCTATTCTGTTAGAATGGACTGTACCATATGTAAAAGAAGGTGGCTACGTTATTGCTTTAAAAGGCGCCATCTACGAAGAAGAAGTGGGAGAATCCAATAAAGCCCTTAGCACATTGAAAGCTAAGATTGAAGAAGTACGTACTGTTACACTTCCAACTTTGGATGATAAACGAGCAATCCTGTACATTAAGAAAACAGGTAAAACACCTAAACAATACCCACGTAAACCAAAAGAAATTAAAGATAAGCCATTAATCTAATGTATGAATAAAGGATGCAAATCTATGATTTGCATCCTTTTTCTTTTTCTCTAGGCTTATTAAATAAAATAAACACCTTTCCCTAAGGACGACTTAGCTCGCTTTGGAGGCCGTGGGAAAGGTGTTCTATAATCATTTTATGACGTCTTATACGTGGTCAATGATGTGTAATGTTGTATCGATATCGTTTAAAGGCATAATATGTACGCCTGCAGCGATTTTTTTGATTTGTTCTAATGTTTCGATAGCGATTTCTGTACCCGCTTCTTTACCGCCCTTTTCTACGCGGTCTAGGATTTCTTGAGTAAGGTTGATCCCAGGCACTTTTTCATGTAGATATGTGGCCATTTTGAAGCTTTTAAGTGGAATTAAACCAAGCATAATAGGTACATCGAACTCAGACATTGCGTCGATGTAGCGTTTTGCTTGTTCTAAATCGTAAATTGGTTGTGTTTGTACAAAGTGGGCGCCATTTTTAATTTTAGCAGCCAATTTTTGACGTTCAATTTCTAAATCTGGAGCACCAGGATTACCAGTAGCACCGATGTAGAAGTTTGTTGGCTCATCTAAGTCATTACCTGCTAAGTCTTTGCCAGAATTCAAAGTTTTAGCGATATTTAGTAAGCCCATGCAGTCTACTTCGAATACGGATTGTGCAAATGGATGGTCCCCATT
>USAV01000102.1 GCA_900552715.1 uncultured Veillonella sp. | reverse complement strand
GCGCCTTTAGACGCTGGCCTAGTACTACGGGCTTATAGCCCGTGAGCAAACCACCCGTTTTACGGGTGGTTCTGATTAGAATCTTTCAAATATATCTAAATATGTATCTATGGCAACTGAAAATTACTTTCAAAATGGATATAATAAAAGTATATTTAATATAGTAATAATATATTGTATATACTAATAGTCTTTGACCCGCGGAGGTATAAGCATATGAATCCATTACAGCAAAAGCTAGATATTAATAGTGATCGTTACAGAATTATTGTGTCTGTAAAAGAAGATTATTTAGATGGTAAATTGTCCTTGGAAGAGGGTAATCGTATTTTGAAAGAAAAATTAGGTACTTGCACGCCTGATGAGTTTGCTTATGCAGAGCAAAGTTTGAAAGGTGTATATAAGGATGAAGAAATCCTAGATAAGATGGATGATCTATTGAACTTATTTGATGGTGTATTAGTGCGCGCCGAAAATGAGTACCCTGAAAATCATCCATTGTGGGTGTACTTAGAAGAAATTAATGCTGTTGAAAAGGTAGCTCTTGAAGCTGATGAATTGTTAAAGCAAGATAAGTTTATTAAAAATCCTTGGCTTGGCGTATTTGATTCCTTAGCACAATGGCGTATTCATCTATCCCGAAAGCAAAATCAATTATATCCAATGCTTGAAGATCATGGGTTTGATCGTCCTACGCGTATCATGTGGACCTTTGACGATGGCGTACGTGATGCTATCTCTGCGTCTTATGCATTACTTCGTGAAGATAAATACGAGGAATTTTTAGCGTCCGTTCCTGAAACGTTGGCGAAATTGCGCGATTTGAATTCTAAAGAGTTAGAAGTATTATTGCCAACATCCTTTAAATTACTAAGCGATGAAGAATTTGTGCGCATGAGCAAAAATGATCATGAAATTGGTTATGCTATCATCAATCCTCCTGGTTTGTATGTGGTACCAGGCATCAACGATTCTGCAGCTCAATTAAATGGAAGTACTGTTGGTCAAAATGGTGCAGTATCTAATGAGTTCCTAAATGATTTAGCAGGGTTATTATCCAAATACGTTGGTCCTGTAGGTGGAGCACAAGTTGGTAAGGATGCTGTCCTCGATGTAGCTACTGGTAAATTAACATTAGAACAAATTAATCTATTGTTCCGTCATCTTCCTGTAGATTTGTCCTATGTAGATGAAAATGAACTCGTTAAATTCTACAGTGATACACCACATCGTATATTCCCTCGCAGTGCCAATGTTATAGACCGTGAGGTGAAGAATTGTCACCCTGCTAAGTCTGTTCATGTTGTAGAAGAAATCGTTGAGAAGTTCCGCTCTGGTGAGCAAAGCCAAGCTGAATTCTGGATTAATAAACCGGGATTATTTATCTATGTTATCTACACTGCAGTACGTGATGAAAATGGTAAATTCCGTGGCGTTCTAGAAATGATGCAAGATTGCACTCATATCCGTGAATTGGAAGGTTCTCGCACACTATTAACTTGGGATAAGACAGAGTTTGTAGGAAATGCAGGAAATAGTACTGATAAGGGGAGCGATAATGATAAATCCTTAGCCCAAGAGGCTGCAGAAGAGGTAGATGAAGAACCACTCACTACCGATGCAGATGGTCGTTTCCATATCGATGCAAAGACAACTCTATCTAACTTGATTAAGCAAAGTCCTGAAGTAGTAGATTATTTGATTTCTTTGAATCCTAAATTTGAGAAATTGAAAACACCGATGGTAAAAGTTATGGCAAAGGTAGCTACTATTAAGATGATTGCAGAGCGTGGTGATTTTAATGTAGACGAGTTGGTCGGTAAAATTGATGGATTTATTAATAAAGCTAAAAAGTAATATTTGTAATTAAAAAATAGAAAACTGATATAGATATAAATATTTGCTTTTATAGAATAAAAGGCTAGGTCATATGACCTAGCCTCATTTTCTTTTTTGATTAGTTTCTATGTACCAAGAATGCTTTTTTATAGTTGATTTTAACTGGAATAAATTCAATAAAACAGATAAGGATATCAATCCTTTTTATATATAATGTGTTGCACTAATTCCAGATAAGCATACATTAATTTCTTATATTTCATCTACTTTGTGTATACAAATTTATCTGAAAAGGGTAAAATAGATAATAATGAAAGTATTTGCGGATGCAGTATTTTCTTATCTAAAACTACTTTTACAAGAGAAATTACGTATATATTAAAGGTGAGGATCTGGATACTATGTCGACAAGACGCGTTTGGAAGCAAAGTGAAATTAAAACAAACCCATTATTTTCTAAGATGCGCAGTACTATTGAAACTGCATTTTATGGAAACAATGTAACTCCTGTAACATCTGTGGCACAGGCGTATCAATTTGCTACTGAAGAACCAGGTGTTATCGTCCTCGATATGCCTGTGTATAAACCGGTGGAACAAGGTTTACCTGTAGATGCAAAGGTACTTGTTACAAACGACGGCAAAACTACAGGTCGTTATGCAAAAGCTCGTCGTATCATTGGCGATGAAGGTATCGACGAAGTAGAACTCGCTAACATTGCCCGTGATGCCGTATATGATAGCCGTGGTAAAGAGTGGATTTCTGCTGAAACTATCGTAGGCCTTGATAAAAAATTCACAGCTCGTGCGCATTTGATGATTCCAAAAGATCACGCATCTATCTTGTATTCTTGGATTATGAACTTCAAGTTCTTTGATGCAGCTGTAAAAGAGTTCTACAATGACAGTGTAGAAATTCCAGAAGGCGACATCTATATTTATTCTGATCCTGACTATGTGGTACCAGGTCATCCGGGTGGTCTTGCTATCTTTGATCCAGCTCATAACTGTGCTATGATTCTTGGCATGCGCTACTTCGGTGAGCATAAAAAAGGTACCCTAACATTGGCATGGTCCTTGGCAAATCGCCTCGGCTATGTGGCATGTCACGGTGGTATGAAACGTTACAACCTTGAAAATGGTAAAAGCTACACAATCGGTGTATTTGGCTTGTCCGGCTCCGGTAAGTCTACATTGACTCATGAAAAACATGATGGTCGTTATGATATTTCTATCTTGCATGACGATGCGTATATCATTAATACAAACGATTTGAGCTCCATTGCACTAGAACCTACATACTTTGACAAAATGCAAGATTACCCTGTAGAACATCCTGCTAACGAATTCTTGTTAACACTACAAAACGTAGGTGTAACAATGGATGAAGAGGGCCGCAAGGTTGTATTAGCTGAAGATGTACGTAATAATAACGGTCGTGCTATCAAATCTCAATTCTGGACAGATAACCGTGTAAACTATGTAGATCAACCAGTTAATGCTATCGTATGGTTAATGAAGGATAAAACATTGCCACCAATCCTCAAAATTAACGATCCTGTATTAGCGTCTACAATGGGTGCAACACTTGCGACACGCCGTTCTACAGCGGAAAAGCTCGATGCTCATGTGGATCCAAACGCCCTTGTTATTGAACCATATGCAAACCCATTCCGTACATATCCATTGGTTCGTGACTATGAAAGCTACAAAAAGTTATTCTCTGAATGTGGCGTACAATGTTACATCATGAACACAGGTTTCTTCTTGGAAAATAAAGTTCCTAAAGAAGTGACTCTTGATTTGTTAGAACGTTTGGTAGAAGGCACTTTGGACTTCAAACCATTCTACAAATACGAAAACCTCTCCTATGTAGAGGTGCCTGGTTTCGAACCTCCATTCCAAGTACGTGAATACCATCACCAATTACATAAAGCGTTTGAATTCCGCTATGACTACGTAGAAAAACTTATCGGTCATAAAAACGAATTGCCACAAGAAGTATTGGATGTATTAAAAACGCTAATGTAATATATTGAGTCAGTTGAATTTCTGTCTTGAGATTATTTAAAACTTTAAAGAAAGAGCCCGCCTTATGGAGGGCTCTTTCTTTTGTGGTAATATATACTTATGATAAATCAATAATGTTTTGTTATAAGGTGTTTCTATGGATATAAAAGATATTAAATATATAAGTACCATCGTCGAGATGGCATCGTTTTCAAAGGCGTCTAAAAAACTATATATTTCTCAGCCTGCATTGAGTCAAAGTATTCGTCGCATCGAAGCTGAGTTAGGGGTGCCTTTATTTGCTCGAGATCGTACAAAGGTTGTGCCAACGGCGGCAGCATTACAGATTGCTAAAGAGGGGATGCCCTTAGTAGGAAAGGTAGAGGCTTTAACACAGTCTATTATTAATCAAGGATCTGATGCGGCTTACCATGTGCGGATTGGGTTGTCTCAATTCTATGGCCATCATATGCTAGGAAAAACATTAAAGAGCTTTCAACAAATTGAACCATCTTGGGAATTCCATGTAGTAGAAGGGGAGTCTCATTTTTTGGAACAACAAATTTGCGATGGTTTAGTAGATGTAGGACTATTTCCGACGCCGATTTATTCTCAAGCTCTTGAAAGCTATCCTGTATTAGACGAGCAAATTCTATTAGCCATTAGTGTGGAGAATAAAAAGGCCATAGCCATTGCAGATTCGCTTATGTCACCGAATGGAATACATGAAATAGCACCGTTTGGAGCCTTTCCGTTTATTTTGCTACGTGAAGGTCTTAAGTTGCGGACCTTGGTAAATCGTCTATGTCAGGCTGAATCCTTCGTACCTAAAGCAGTTATTGGCTCTGAAAATCTGGATACTTGTAGATCCTTGGTGGAGGATGACTATGGCATTACCTTCTTGCCAAGCACATTAAATAGCAAGGGCGATGATGATAAAGTTAAATTTTATCCTCTTGCATCGAAATTGTGTTTCCGTCAGTTAGTATTGGTTGCACGATCGGATAGAGCTAAGCGATTCCATCTAGCTGAAGTGGCGCAGATTATGCAACAATTTTTATAAATTATACAGATGGAATATTGGCGAATTTAATGCTACTAGCAAATAATAATTTGGATATATAAATATATAACTAAGGTATTATATAAATAAAAGAGTCTAATTCCTGTAAGTTACAGGAATTAGACTCTTTTGCTTTATGAAGGAAATCTGAAAGTATCGAATTTGATAAATGTAGTTATTATAATGATTTATGGAGGTAAATGAGTCAAAAATTTCTCAAAATTTAATTGACAAATGTCCTTCTAGAAAATATACTTATAGTAGTTTAAAACATATTTTAAAGATAGGATTTAAAACCCATCGTTGAGGTGGAATTAACTTGCATAAAAGTAGAATATGTTTTCTTGTTATTGTCAGTTGGCCTACGTAGGCCCCTAGGAGGTTTATTATGAGTAAAGATGTGGAAAATAAAAATACCCATGACCATAGCCATGGTGAACATAATCACCATCATGATCATAACCATCATCATGACCATGACCACTGCCATTGTGGCGGTCACCATCACGATCACGACCATGATCACCATCATGACCATGACCATAGTCATGGTAAAGCGTTGCCTACGGATAAATGGGTGCCACACACTCATGAACCAGGGGTACCTCATGAACATGGCGTAAACGACTACATGAAAGCCGTTGCAGAATATCGTAAAACTTGGCCTACAAAACAAGATGTTATCGAACAAACACCAGATCCTGCTGTACGCGAAATGATTCTTCGCATGGAGCAAATTGGTTGCGATACAGTATTTGACCGTTTTGATAAACAACAACCACAATGTACATTCGGTATTGCCGGCGTATGTTGCCGTATTTGTTTCATGGGTCCATGTAAAATTACACCTAAGAGCCCTCGCGGTGTCTGCGGTGCCGATGCTGACCTTATCGTAGCTCGTAATATGACACGTGCTGCAGCAGGTGGTTTGACTCAACATGGTGCGCATGCTCGTGAAATTTTGATTTCTTTGAAAGCTGCTGCTAATGACCAATTGGATATTCCAATTATGGGCGAAGAAAAAATCCGTACTGTATGTAAAGCTTTCAACATTCCTGAAGAAGGTCGTTCCTTAAAAGAAGTAGCAAACGACTTGGCTGACGTTTTGTTAGAAGACTTGAGCCGTGCGTTGCCTGGCGAATATAAAACTATTACAGCTATGGCTCCTGCCGAACGCCGCGAAGTTTGGAAAAACTTGGATATCTTGCCTATTTCTGCATACAATGAAGCATTCGATGCATACCATCGTACATGTGTAGGTACAGATGGCGATTGGGAAAGCAATATGAAACAATTCTTGCGTTGTGGTCTTGCTTTCACATTCACTGGCGTAGTAGCAGCAGACATCGCAACAGACGCATTGTTCGGTCTTGGTGGTCGTCGTACATCCAAAGTTAACATCGGTGCTTTGAAAAAAGGTTATGTTAACATCGCTGTTCATGGTCACTTGCCAACATTAGTATCCCAAATTTGTAAAATTGGTGCTTCTGAAGAGTACTTAGAAAAAGCAAAAGCTATCGGTGCTAAAGGTATCCAATTCTACGGCATCTGCTGCTCTGGTTTGTCCAGCATGTACCGTTATGAAAATGTTATTCCATTGTGTAATGCTATCGGTGCTGAACTTGTACTTGGTACAGGCGCTCTTGACTGCTGGGTAGCTGACGT
>USAV01000101.1 GCA_900552715.1 uncultured Veillonella sp. | reverse complement strand
TGGCGACCCCGATCAGATTTGAACTGACGATCTTCGCCGTGACAGGGCGACATGTTAACCGCTACACCACGGGGCCGTATCCAAAGTACTTGCTTAGTATATCTGTTATCAGAGTTTTTGTCAACACTATATGTGTAAATTCTTGATGAAGTTTTTTTCATCTCCCAAAATAGTGCTCTCCCTATGTCCAGGTTCTACTAATAATGCATCATCTAACTCCATTATTTTACATAAGCTTTTACGTAAAGCTTCAGCATTGCCATTATAGTTATCACTATTCCCCACATTTTGTTTAAAAATAGTGTCACCTGTAAATAGATGACCTTCTATTTCAAAACATACTGAACCCGCACTATGACCCGGTGTATGATACACCCGTATATGAAATGGTCCGATATTTAGTATACCTTCTTGCAAAGGAATACATTGAGTGAACATTTTTTTCTTGTATACACTTGGTCGACGACGAATCAATTGCAATAATTCATGATCTCCATCATGTAGATATGCAGGTATATTATAATGTCCACAAATATCATCAAGAGCCGACACATGGTCACAATGACCATGTGTTAATAAAACCGCAATTGGTTTAGAATCTCCTACCATCTCAATTATATGTTTACTATGAAATCCAGGGTCAATTATGAGAGATTGATTGTCTTTTTTTAATACATAACAATTTGCCTTATACAAGCCTAATGGGCGTTTTATTATTTCCATTATACAATCCCTCCCCCATAACTAATGCAGTATACAATATAAACTTCTATAAAATTCTATATCGTTTTGTAGTATCTTTTTTAATAAAATACCCTTCCCAGAATTGTGGATGAAGCATGACTAGAATCGTAAATAATTCCAAACGACCTAATAGCATATCTACAATAGCCACACCTTTTGCACCTAATGGCAATAATGCAAAAGAATCAGTTGGTCCATAACCACCAAAGGCTAAACCTACATTACTTTGGAATGCGGTGACTATTTGGAGTGCATCACCTGTAGATAAACCAAAACATGTCATAAGAAATACGGATATAACATAAATCATTAAATATAGAAATATAAATTGTTGCGTCATATGCACCCATTTATCTGGTAATGGCTTTCCATTGATTCGTACAACTTGAACCATATCTGGATGTATGGCTTTTCTCAAATAAATGATACTACTCTTAATTAATATAATGAGACGAATAATCTTAACGCCACCGGTCGTAGATCCACTACACCCTCCAAAAAAACTGGCTATAAATAACATCATTTGAGCCGCAGCAGGCCATAAATCGTAATCAGATACAGCAAAACCACTGCCCGTTTGTATTGATACTAAGGTAAAGGCTGCATCTTGAAAAACTTGTCCTATATCCATAGAATTAGATTGAAAATATAAGGATATAAAGGTGATAAGAATACCAATAACTAATACAAGCCAATACATACGCGTTTCAAAATCAGAGAATAACGCTGAGAATCCTTTTTGAATTACATTATAATATACGGCAAAATTTCCACCTGCAATGACCATAAACAGTATAAATACAACACATATATATGTATTTTGACTATATAAAAAAGTACCTGCAGTAGTTGGTGTCAATCCACCAGTAGCAATAATAGAAAATGCATAATTCAATGCATCAAAAGGATCTATACCACCTAAGCAGAGCATGATAAAACAGATGATTGTAAATATTACGTACAATGTCCATAATTTCGATGCTATAGATTGAATCCGTGGTAACACTACACCTGGTTTTGGCACAGATGCCTCAGCATTGAAAAAATGCGCAGCATCAGCACCAAGATTACGTAAGAATGATAGAATCAACACAATGATTCCCATACCGCCAATCCAATGCATTAATCCACGCCACAGTATGAAAGACTTTGGTATGCTATCAACATCAGAAATAACTGTAGCACCAGTAGCGGTAATACCTGACATAGATTCAAACAGCGCGTCCATCGGGTTAACTAATACACCAGATATAATAAAGGGAATAG
Organism: uncultured Veillonella sp.; assembly: GCA_900552715.1. Taxonomy (GTDB): domain Bacteria; phylum Bacillota; class Negativicutes; order Veillonellales; family Veillonellaceae; genus Veillonella. The sequence continues at coordinate 4,593 of USAV01000101.1, read as the reverse complement.
CCCCCAATAACATTGTTAAAATCCATGTTGAGCTAACCACTAAGAAGCCATCTCTCAAGCTAAAGGTTTTACTCTTATTTCCACCAAGTACTAGTAGACCACCGAGCAGTATGGATAATATAGCTGTAATACAAAAGGACCAATATGCAGTTTCAAATAGAATACTATATATAAATGGTATAACAAGAAAAGCTCCAAAAATATAGAGTAATTTGCCTACCAAGGACATGACAATCTGTATGCGCATATAACCCCTACGTTAAATAATTCAATAATTTAGTAACAGATTCAGGCAATGAGAATAGTACAATGTGATCCCCCACTAACAGCTCTGTATTCCCCCGTGGAACAATCGCGTCATCACCGCGGAGTATAACACCAACTAAGGCTTTACCAGGTAGACGAATATCTTTTAGTTGTTTACCAGCTACGGGAGATTGTTCTGTAATAAGAATCTCTATAGATTCAGCCTTGCCACCTTCAAAAGTAGATATGGAGACAACGCCTTCTCCACTTCGAACAAATCGTAATATTTGTCCTGCAGTCATTAGACGTGGTGAAAATACAATATCTATACCGACTTGTTCCATGAGCATAATATATTCAGGACGTCCCACACGAACAACGGTTTTAGGTATGCCCATATGTTTACCTACTAAAGCAACTAAAAGATTTAATTTATCATCATCTGTTAAAACAATAATAACATCGTTATCGGCCACTTCTTCGGCTTCTAGTAGATCAAAATCCGTACCATCCCCATTGATGACAATAGCTTTATCCACTTGTGCAGCCAAGGCTTCACAACGCTCAATGTCCTTCTCAATAACCTTAACAGTAAATCCTGCTTTTTCTAATAAGATAGCTAGATTGCGACCTAATAAACCAGCGCCTACAATAACAGCCCGTTTATGGAAGGTTGCATGATTAGAGAACCATTCTTGTTCAACTTCATCAATACCATCTTTTAAACCTAAAAAGAAAACACTGTCATTAGGTAATAGTATGCTTTCACCATGAGGTATAATCATTTCACCTAATCGTAAAATGCCTACCAATAACACACCTTCTGGAAAAGTCAACTCTTTTAAAGGTTTATTTACGAGCGGGAATGTACTATTAATTTTAAATTCCATTAAACGTACAGCGCCTTGACCAAATTCTTCTACGTCCAAAGCGGATGGTGTTTCAATAATATGAAGTAATTCTTGCGCCGTAACCATCTCTGGATTAATGAATAAATCAACACCTAATCGTTCTTTCATATGATCGTCCATATGATCAACGATATTGGTATCCCTTACACGTGCTACAGTAGATGGAACACCCGCTATTTTAGCTACTGCGCAAGATAACATATTAACTTCATCTGAATCGGTAACTGAGATAAACATCCCCACATCAGATAAGTCAATTTCATTCAACAACTGAATATCGCTACCATTACCGCATACTAAACTAACATCCAACGTATTTTCTAAATTATGGATACGTTCTTGAGAACGGTCTATAAGATATACGTCATGATCATCTTGCACCAGTCTTTCACACAAGGAATACCCAACCTTACCAGCGCCTACTACAATAATCTTCATAGTTTAGACCTCTTGTTGATTTGGAGTCCATTGTTTACCAGTTTCTGTCAACAATGTCCAACCATCTTCTTGTACTACAAGGCGGGATTTCATTAAATGACCTAACGCTCGTTTAAAAGCAGCCTTGCTGATGTTAAATTTATCCTTAATCAACATGGCTGATGATTCATCACTATAAGGCATTTTACCGCCTCGTTGTAATAGGTATTCCATTATAATCTGACCATCAGAGATTAACGCTTTTTCTTTAATTGGACGCATAGAAACATTAATACGACCATCTTCACGTTTGAACGTAACACGAGCCTCTACCATTTCTCCAACATTTAATTTGCGTGTCATTTCTGAACGATGCAAAAAAGCAATCCATCGCTCAGGGGTAATGAAAAAGGCTCCATCACTAGTCAAATTATAAATTGCACCACTTACTTGTTGTCCTACAACAGCATCGGTAGCAGCTTTAGAGGCGCGTCTCATCTCATCATCAACGTCCATAGAAACGGCCATTCGACCAGATTTATCGGTATATAATTTTACCCATACCTTTTCCCCTACTTGAGGTCTGCCACGCATTTCAGCGTGAGGCATAAAAATCCCCCGCTCAGTACCAACCTCAACGAAACAACCAAAATTGGTTACATTAATAACCTCAACATAACCAATTTGACCGACCTTCATAGCAGGCAATCGCATGGAGGCAGTCAAACGTCCCTTAGGGTCACGATATAGAAATACCTCTACATCATCACCGATAGCAACTGGCGAAGTTTGTTGATCCTTATGGAGCAAAATATCATCATTTGTATTTCCCGTTTGACCGTCAAGGAAAGCGCCATGATCACTAGTGCGTAGAACACGCAGTGTAGCAATGGTATTTTCCAATAATTCGCTAGCCATAGATTATTCTCCTTCAAAAGGAACACGTCCAGCATCGTTCCATAAGGCTTCTAGTCCATAAAATTCACGAATTTCATCGTTACCAAACACGTGACAAATAATATCGCCAAAGTCCAATAATACCCATTCACCTTCGCGATATCCTTCACGATGGAGGACCGTCATACCTTGTTCTGCTGCTATATCCTCAATTTCATCTGCAATGCTTTGAGATTGTTTAATATTATTGGCGCTTACAATCATAAAATAATCGCCTAACATAGAAACACCTTCCAAATCAAGTATTTCAATATCATGACCTTTCTTATCATAAGCCGCTTGTGCAAGCGCTAAAACATGTTGTTTAATTTCTTCTTTTTGTTTCATTGTATCTCCTATTATTCTTTCTTCTCTGGTTCTGAACCTGGTTCTGATGGTTTTACACGTGTGCTTTGTTCTGATTCTACCGCAACAGGTGCTTTTTTAGTTTCAGGTGTAGAAACAAATTGACTTAAATCTTCTGGTGCCAATGTCCCCATTGTAATTCCCACTAAGCGCTGAGCTTCAGTTGGATTTACATGCCAATACACGACGTCATTAATTTTTTCTTTTTCACCAGGCAAAATATAAAAATGAATATGATCTTTATCCATTTGACCGATAGAACGCATTAATTTAATAGCATCCCATGTAGATATATTACTTTCATAATGACTCCATAAACGCCATATATGCCAAGCTTTTGTAATAAACCAAGTATCTTGTTCCCGATCAACCCATAATTTCAAGAACCGTTCTTGTCGTTGAACACGTCCAAAATTATCATTATTTTCGTCTGTGTAGCGTAAATATGCTAATGCATTATCACTATCTAAATTTTGATAGCCTCTTCGTAAATCTATATCTTTACTACCAGTTTCAGCATCAACATGTTCCATATTCTTTTCTACGTAAAACTGTTGACTACCTAAAACATCACTTGTTTTTTTGAAAGCTGCCTCATCAACGACAACATAGTAAGGTATGCTGATATGGAATATATCCTCTACAACGGCTTTCGTTAGTTCAATATTACCTTCTGCATACATTTGATTTAACATAGATGCAGATTTTTGGTCTCTACTTTCAATTTTACTATTGCTAGGAATACCAATTATATCCATCGTATTAGTATTCATATTAATAGACATGAGGAATAATGAGTCAGCTTGACTCGGATTATTTTTATCTCGCCCTACAATTAATACATATACTGGCTTGTCCAATGCTTTCTGTTCTACATTAACCGTATCAGTATGCTTAGGTTCACTGGATTCTTCAATCTCACTTGCAGTATCAGTTTGTGTTACTCGATGATATACATAACTGATTCCACTATACATACCCCAACCGATGCCACAAATAACAGTAAGTGCTAACACGAATGCGATGATTAGACGGCCCCATTGGAGCTTATTTTTTTTCATCTGACGTTCTCGACGTCTTCTACGACGACGAGCTCGCGCTTTTTCACGTTCATCCATTCTAGGCACCTCCTTTTTTCATATGCTGTATAAGATCATTACGGCTAATAATAGTAAGAGGATAAATAGTATCATTACTATCTATTAAATGTCGAATGGTCATATCAAATCCACACAATACTCCGGCATCAAGAGACTGTTCTGCAGCTGCACGAATATCGTTTACGCCAGGAAAATTACGATTAGGCTCAATATAATCAGCTAAAAATATAACTTTATCCAATTTTGACATGCCCACTTTTCCAGTTGTATGAACACGTATTGCTTCTAATACTTCTCGATTAGTAATACCATAATGAGTATTCGCTAACACCATACCTGCTAAACCATGTAATAAAGCACCGCTATGTAACATATCAACATCACAGGCCAAATCTGCAACTAAATCTTGCATTTCCAATAATGGTAATTCTTTAGCACAGTCATGTAACATCGCTGCTAACCGAGCGTCTTCTACATTAGCCCCATATTTTTTAGCTAAATAAATCGCTGACTCTACAACACCTAAGGTGTGTATAAAACGCCTGTCTCTTATACACATCTCCGAGCCCACGAGACCAGAGAGGATCTCGTATGCCGTCTTCTGCTTGAAAAAAAAA
>USAV01000100.1 GCA_900552715.1 uncultured Veillonella sp. | reverse complement strand
CGCTTACATAAATATGGAGCTTATGATTTGCATGGTATTACCATGGTTCCAGAGGCCAAGTTGTACAAGGAATTTGGTGTTAATGCAGAGCTTATCATCGATCATGCTTGGGGTCGTGAGCCGTGTACGATTGCAGATATTCATGCGTATCGTCCCATCAAGCATTCTATTTCTCATAGTCAGATTTTATTGCGCAATTATTCCTATGAAGAGGCCTATGTACCTATGCGTGAAATGGTGGAGTCCTTGGTGCTAGAGCTTTTACAAATCAAAGGGGTTACGAACCATATTCACGTTCACATCGGCTATGCAGACGATATGGTGCGCTCCACAGGGGGCTCTAAAAAGCTTAAACAGTACACGGATTCATTGCAAACATTAACGACAGCGGTAATTAAATTGTATGAACAACATTGCCATAAAAATGAGCCTATACGGCGTCTAGGGGTGAGCTTTGAGGACTTGGTTAATCGGTCTGCTATTCCTCAGGAAGTAGATTTGTTTAGCGCCCTTGCAACGGATGAAGAAGAAAAGGAGCGGCAGGTCCATGAGGCGATGTTGTCCATTAAGGAGCAATTCGGTAAGAACTCTATTCTGCGTGCCTCCAGCTTGCAGGAGGAAGGGACTATGCGTTTTAGAAATACCTTGGTAGGTGGGCATAACGGGGAATAAATAGTGTAATGGATACAATGGCAATTGAACGAAGAATACAATTGAAAATAGATTAGTCGCATAAGGGGAGGTATACATTAATGAAACATCGTATGTCTCGTTTACAGCGGGCAAAACAATTTATGCCCTTTGCGGCATTGAAGGGCTTTGAAGCATTACTAGCGACTGTAGCACGACCAAAGGAAGCTCGAGTAGAGCTATCGGAGGATCAAGTAGATGAGTTAAATAAGGTTTTACAGACTATACATTGCGGAGAATGGGTGCGAATTGTTTACTACAATAAACAAAGATATACAGAGCTTATAGGGGCTGTTGATATGATTAGTGCGCAAATGCAAATTATATCTGTTCAAGGCATAGATATTCCCTTTAGATCTATTAAGGAATTGAATCTGTATGATATGACAATATAAAGAGTTGTCTTTATATATGGTTTAAGGGCTAGAGTTAAGGTGTGATTCGGTATACAATGATGAAAAGGGTTGTAATTTAATTATATTCTCGTATAAAAATACCCTATATGATTAGCTGTTATATGACTATATATACTCTTTGTATTGTTTTATGAGAAAGGCGGTATCTGTAATGCATGAGGTCATATCATTACTTATCAATCGCTATGATTTTTTCCTCCAGTTGTTATGGGAACATATAGAAATTTCAGTATTAGCTTCTGTTATTGCTACCATCATCGGTGGATTATTGGGTGTGTTTATATACGAATATAAACGGCTAGCTGCGCCCGTTATGGTAGTGGTTAATTTCCTATATACGATTCCATCTATATCGATGTTAGGCCTTTTGTTGTATGTATCGGGTGTTGGTAATACGACCGCTATCATTGCATTGGTTATCTATGCCTTATTACCGATGGTACGAAATACATTTACTGGTCTTAACCAAATTGATCAATCTATGTGTGAAGCGGGAATTGCGTTAGGGCTTACGCGGATTCAACGTTTGTGGAATATAGAGATTCCCTTGGCCATGCCAACTATTATGGCTGGTATACGGACTATGCTCGTTATGACCATTGCCTTGACAGGTATTGCATCCTTTATTGGTGCTGGTGGCTTAGGTGTGGCGATTTATAGGGGGATTACAACGAATCAAAGTGCTTTGACAATTGCAGGCAGTCTACTGATTGCCCTATTAGCCATTACCGTTGATGCTCTCTTTTCTCTAGGTGAAAGAGTAACGCGTATTAGCCCTCATATGAAGCGCTATACGATTATATTTGTTTCGATTATGATGATAATTGCGATGGGTATAGGTGGCTGGGCTATGTATTGCCGTCATGTGAAGACCGATGTTATTCATATTGCAACGAAACCTATGACGGAACAGCTTATTTTGGGGAATGTTTTAAAAGAATTGATCGAGAAGAAGACTGATTTAACCGTAGAGGTTACAGAAGGTGTCGGTGGTGGTACATCAAATATTCAACCAGCTATGCTTTCTGGCCAATTTGATATATATCCTGAATATACTGGTACAGCTTGGTCTGCTGTGCTAAAACGTACGGATACGTATGATGAAAGTCTATTTAATGAACTTTCACAGGCCTATAAAGAGAAATATAATTTTGAGTGGGTCGGCATGTACGGTTTTAATAATACCTATGGCATAGGGGTGCGTAATGAAATTGCTCAGAGTTATGGCGTAAAAACGTATTCTGATCTTGCTCGTATAGCACCATCCCTAACATTAGGAGGGGAATATGATTTCTTTGGACGTGAAGATGGCTATGCTGGATTACAACGCGTGTATGGCATGAGATTTAAAGCTACTAAAGATATGGATATAGGGCTAAAATATACGGCTATTAGTCGTGATGAGGTGGATGTAATGCCGATATTCACGACTGATGGTCAATTAAGTATCGCACCGATTACGGTGTTACAAGATGATAAACATTTATATCCATCTTATATGTCTGGTAATGTGGTGCGTAGCGAAGTATTGATTGCTCATCCTGAACTGCGCCCTGTATTAGAAAGTTTGAATCATACGATTACAGATCAAGAGATGGCGAAGATGAATTACGCCGTTGAAACGGAACACCAACTGCCAGCTGATGTAGCACATAAATTCCTGGTAGAACGAAATTTGATATAAGGTGAATATAGTTAGAACTAAAGTAAATAAAATTTGATATATGTTGAATATGATTTTGTATTGACATTTAATCTCCTTTGATGTAATATAAACATATGAACAGATATTCATATAAATAAAATATCTGATGAAAAATGTTTAGGAACATATATAACAAGATATGAAACAAGATATGTCTAATAAGTATTAGAAAAATATTACCTATTAATTTACAATACAGGATAGAAGATTTCACTATTATCAAAGGAGATATCATGGAAGAAACATTGCTATTGAAGGATTTGAACTGTCCGAACTGCGCAGCAAAAATTGAAGATCGTATCCGTAAAATGGATGTGGTAGAGACTGCAAATTTCACACTTGCTACACATCAATTAAAATTAACCGGCTCTTGGGAAGACCGTGAAGCTCTTAAACGTGACATTCAAGACATTTGTGATACCATCGAAGAGGGCGTAACCGTAGCAGATTATGAACGTAAATCTAAAGCGGCTATGAATGATCATGGTTCTGACCAGGATCGTGGTAGTGATGCTGTAACAATTGCAGTCATCGTAGCAGGCTTGTTATTCATAGCCTACGAAGGGTTGACTACAGTTGTGCCGTCCATCGGCTTGCCAGAGTCTATCGAAACTCCAATTTACTATATTGCCTATATTCTTCTTGCATTCCCAGTATTGCGCATCGCAGGTCGCAATATCTTAAAAGGCCAAGTGTTCGACGAGAACTTCTTGATGTCTATCGCTACATTGGGCGCTATTGCTATCGATGCATTGCCTGAAGCCGTAGGCGTTATCTTGTTCTACCGTATCGGTGAGTTCTTCGAAGAAAAAGCAACTGATCGTAGTCGTACAGAAATCATGAACGCTGTCGATATGCGTCCTCAAGAGGTGCGGGTTGTAGATACAGACTGCGGTGGTGAAATCGTAGTTATGGCTCCTGAAAAGGTTGAAGTAGGCTGGACTATCGAAGTTCGTCCTGGCGATTTAATTCCTCTAGACGGCACAGTGCTTGAAGGTGAAACACGCGTTAATACAGCGCCTGTAACAGGTGAACCTGTACCTGTTCGCGCCGTACCTGGCACTCAACTTATGTCTGGTTGTATCAACGAATCTGGTCGCATTACAATGCGTGTAGATAAGGTTCTTGAAGAATCCATGGTTACTAAAATTCTTGATGCCGTGGAAAATGCAGCATCTTCTAAACCTAAAATCGACCGTTTCATTACGCGTTTTGCTCGCGTATACACTCCAATCGTTGTATTCCTTGCTCTTGCTGTTGCCATTATTCCATCCCTTATTACAGGTGAATGGCATAAATGGATTTACACAGCCTTAACATTCCTCGTTATTTCTTGCCCATGTGCATTGGTGCTTAGCGTGCCACTTGCATTCTTCTCCGGTATCGGCAATGCGTCTAAACACGGTATCTTATTAAAAGGTGGTCGTGTTATCGAGGCATTGGCTAATGTGAAAGCCGTAGCTCTTGATAAAACCGGTACCATCACATCTGGTGAGTTCAAAGTTCACAACGTAGAAACTGTAGGCTCTCATGTAAGTTCCAGTCAATTGTTATCCATGGCGGCAGCTATCGAAGCCGTTTCTACACATCCAATCGCAACAAGCATCGTGTCTGAAGCAAAGGCACAAGGCCTTACAGTGGAACCTTCTGATTTCGTTCAAGAGTTAGCTGGTGAAGGTATGGTGGGTATGACTGATGGTCAACAAGTACTTATTGGTAACCGTCGCCTTATGGAACGCTATAATGTGCAAGGCTATCCAACAGAGGCTGCTGAATATGGCACAGAAGTTCTTGTGGCAGAAGGTAATACATACTTAGGTCGTATCATCATCGCCGATGAAGCTCGCCCAGACTCTGCTGAAGCGATTGCTGATCTTAATGGTCAAGATATTAAAACTGTTATGCTTACAGGTGATGCTGAAGCAAGTGCGAATTACATCGCTAAAGAAACTGGCGTAAGTGCTGTACGTGCTCAGTTGTTGCCTCAAGATAAATTGTCCGTTGTACAAGATATTCGCTCTGAATATGGTCCAACTATGTTCGTAGGGGATGGCATCAACGATGCTCCAGTACTTGCAGGTGCTGATGTAGGTGGCGCGATGGGTAGTGGTGCTGATGCGGCTATCGAGGCAGCAGATGTTGTGTTCATGCGTCCGTCCTTGACTGCTATTGCACATATCCTTGACTTGTCCAAAGCGACATTGCGCGTAGCATGGCAAAACGTTGTATTCGCTATTGCTGTTAAAATCCTTATCATGGCGCTTGGCCTCATGGGCTATGCATCCATGTGGTGGGCAGTATTTGGTGATACTGGCGTATCCATCCTTTGTATCTTGAACTCTGTTCGTATCTTGCGCCGTAATTAGGTGAAAGCAGAGTTTATAGCTCTGTAAAGGAACGAAATAAATTACATTATCCTGATCTGAATGATTAGGGCGGATATAAATAACCTCTAGGTTAGTAACTGACTAACTTAGAGGTTATTTTATTGCGTGGATTAAACATTTACGATACTTATACTATATATCTGTACATCATAAATAGACATAAAACTGTATATGTATGTTCTAGATACACAAAACTTTCACAATTGAATTGAATAATAGCTATAAAATAGTATATAATTTATTAGATGATTACTATAAGTTCGTTGGAAGGAGGGATAGCATGATTACGGTGTATAAACATATAGAAGAAGAGTTAGTTTCCGATAGCACTGTATCAGATGCCACAAAAGGTTCTTGGGTAAATTTGGTGAACCCAGACCCCGATGAGTTATCCCTTATCAATATTTTGACGGAAATCCCAACGGACGTTTTAAAGACCGCTCTCGATATGGAAGAACGTTCTCACGTGGAGTTAGAGGATAACTACATCTTTATCGTTATCAATATTCCGGTTATCCGCGGTAACGATATGTATGATACAGTACCGCTTGGTATTTTCTTGACGCCAGACTTCTTTATTACGGTCTGCCTCGAAGAATCTGAAGTATTGTATCCGTTCATTTCTAATCAGATTTCTACGTTCTATACATATAAAAAGACGCGTTTCTTGTTCCAAATCTTGTATCGCACAGCAACTATGTTCTTGCGCTACTTGCAACAAATCAACCGCCGTACTGACGATATTGAAGTCCAATTGCGTCATACTACAAAGAATAAAGACTTCTTCCAATTGTTGGAATTACAGAAATCCATGACATACTTTACATCTGCATTGCGCACGAATGGTACCGTTATGGAACGTCTATTGCGCTTGCGTGGTCATAGTTCCTATAAACATCTTCTCAAGATGTACGAAGAGGATGAGGACTTACTAGAGGACGTTATCATCGAGAATAAACAGGCCATCGAGATGGTTGAAATGTACTCCAATATCTTGATGAACATGATGAACGCCTTCACATCCATTATTTCTAACAACCTTAACTTGGTTATGAAAATGTTGGCGACCCTTACTATTGCTATGGCGGTGCCAACAATCGTATTTAGCTTGTGGGGGACAAACGTGCCATTGCCATTCCAAGATGATCCAGAGGGATTCTATGAGGTTATAGGTGTTGCATTAGTATTCTCTATTATTGCCATTATCGGTATGTGGAAAAAAGATTTATTCTAATTTATGATAATTAGTGAATACTTAATTCAATAGTAAATAGTTGAAATATTAATTTAATAACAAATACACATGAAAAAGCTGGCTTTGAGCCAGCTTTTTTGCTTGCTTAACTATTACGTTATTGCTTATTATTGGGCCAATCTGATATAATAATACCGTTATGGAGAGGTGTCCGAGTGGTTTAAGGAGCTGGTCTTGAAAACCAGTGACTCCGCAAGGGGCCGTGGGTTCGAAT
>USAV01000099.1 GCA_900552715.1 uncultured Veillonella sp. | reverse complement strand
GCTGACTTGGCAGTTAACGATGCAGCAGCATTCGCTAAACTTGTTGAAGTAGCTAAAAACGCTTAATAGCATAACAATACAGACTAAGGACTCTCTTTGGAGGGTCCTTTTTTGTATGGTGAAAGTATGATATAGTGAAAACACATATTGTGTTTTGTAAAAGAGGAGTTTTATTATAGCTTGTAGAACTAATACTGTAATAACCTATTTAAATGTGTTTGTTAAAAGGAGACAGTATTATGGGAATCTTTAAAAAGCTATGTATGACCTCTATGTTAGGTGTTATGTTGGCGGTACCTACGTATGCAACTGTTGTTACAGGTAGTCAGTCCGATGTAAACATGGAATTAAAATATCCATTGGTATATACCAATAATATGTTTGCACAAAAGGCAATTAATACAGACATTGCTAACTATGTTTTATATGCAAAATCAGTCTATTACGATCAACATGCGTACCAAGTAAAGCAAAATTATAAAGTTACCTATGAAGACGATCAAGTTGTATCTATTTTGTTAACTACATATCACTATCATGCTGGTAGTGCACATGGTATGTATAACACTAAGGGCTTAGTATATAACAAGATAACTGGCCAAAGAATTCCGCTATATAACTATGTAAAAATTGCTAATCCACAACAAATAGAAGGAGGCATTAACTCTGGTATATTGCGCTTCTACAGTGAAGGTCATAAAAAAGCAGACCTACTACCTAACTGGAATGTAGAATATGTTTCTGACAACTATTACTTGAAAGGTAAAGGCGCTATAGGCCTTGTATACCAACCATATGAATTGGGACCATTCTCTTATGGGAATACATTCGTTGAATTCTCACCAAAAGCCATTGAATACTTTAACCGTATGAATGGTTAGAAAATAGTATATTGGTGGAGCGAGTTCTAATATAAACTTGAAATAGCATAAAAGCCTGTAATACTTATTTGAGTGTTACAGGCTTTTATATAATGAAAGAAATAGTTCATTATGTGATATCCTAGAGTTATAAATTATAAAAGTTTATGTAAATAAATAAGAGAGAAAGAAATATAATGAAGAAAATACTTATCATTTTATTATTGTCTTGTATAGTGTTACCATTACAAATTCAGGCTATATCGATGCAAGATATAAAGATTAATAAAAATAATATTCCTATTATTACAGGTGAGAATTCTATCACATATTTTGTAGATAAGAGTTCTATTAAAAGTATTGAAGAAGATCAATCTATTTATAAAGTTCAAGCAGTTGTATATGAGGTTGAAAATAAAAATAGTCATAGACTTAATCCATATATTCATAAGGTTTTAGTTACATATCGATATGATATAAGACATACAGTAGCTAGCATATTGCGTGTACCACAGTATTCACAAGATTATTCTTTGCTTATTTATGCCAAACAAGCTGGTTCTGGTATGAGATTGACTATGAATAGTATAGAAGACTTTAATTATGAAGGTATAGCTTTTGCTAATTCTAATAATAGGGCAGAACAATATGTTGATGTAGCTTTACGTGATCCTAAATACGTAGTGGGAAATTATATTTTTAAAGAAGCATATGGCACAAGTTTTGAAAATATGATACCAGTTAAGAACTAAATTAAAGAAAATTGTTTTATAGATTACTATTTTATGGAGAGCTGTATATGTTAAAACGATTATTACTAAGTGCTGTAATATTAAGTGCCGTTAGTGTATCTAGTTATGCTGTTGATGTGAATATTCCCGGTGCAGATCCATCAATTTCAAAGGATGCGTATCAAAACTATCGTAAAGTTGATAAAACTGCTAAGGATATGGAAGTAGATGTAGGTAGTCAAATTAAGGCAAAATATACTAATAATATGCCTAGAAAGTGGTCAATGGATGAGTTAGTATACATTACTGAGGAACTGAATCATTCCGTAAATTTCTCGTCCTCTGTTTTTATTCTTAAAGATAATGGCGCAAATATTAAATTTACGATGCCTGTGAGTAGTCAGTTTGGTAAAACTGTGAAAGGGGACCCATTAACTACAGATGTTAAAAAAGGAAATATTCTTTTGATTGATGGAAATTTACATTATACCATTCGTAAGGATAATGTAAACTCCATAAAAGGAAACTCCTTTTCATATCCTACTATTAAACATGCTACATGGGAGATTAGTCCAACACAAACTGGTGCTTTAGAAGGGGCAATTAACTTTAGCGTTAAATCAGAGCCTTCGATGTATTATCGTATAAGTTATGATTTATCTAAAAAAAGAGAAGTAGAACTGTTAAAGAAACATGATCAGGAATATATGTATAAAGAATTAATGTCTCCATTAGTTAATTATGTTTTACCATCTATTGAACCAGCTAAACAATTACTTTCCAAAACTAAACCGATAACTATAAATGGATTCACATTCCAAACACTGAAATCAAGTAATTTGACATATCATGGCCCGGATAATGATGCAATTTATATTTATGATAGTAAAAGTTATCGTGAAGGTATTATGGTAAGAGAATTAAAGCCAGAGGAGTTAGCAAATCGCCATAAAATTAACTCTAAATTGATACAACATTTCATTATGTATAAGCCTTATTCTGATTATAAACCAATCCAATACGCCACAGTTTGGAATGATGCTACTCCGGCTATGTATATGGAGGTAGATCGTTCTACATCTAGAATGTACATTCAATCGCTGTATGACGATAAATATTTGTATACACACTTTATAATGGCGAACTCTGATTATGAGACGCCAGCAAAAGATCTGCGTGACATAGTTCAATATGTAGATAATGCAAATGATGCAGATAAATACTCAAGAAGTCTACCAGGTATGGCAGCTATACCAAAAGATATGTTTGATATGGACTTTATTAAAACGCGGTAGGAGATTATGAATCGTAATGAATTACTTCAATACATACAACAAGAATATGTTTGTGATGTTGATTATCCATGGGAAAGATACCCTGACTATATAGTAATCCGACGTAGAGATAATCAAAAATGGTTTGCTGGAATTTTTGATATCAAAGGCCATCAAGTAGGTCGAGATACAAATGAAGCTATGGATATAGTCAATCTAAAATGCGAACCCGACTTGATTCCTAATCTGATCCATGAAAACGGAATCTATCCTGCCTATCATATGAATAAACAACACTGGATATCGGTGGATATAGAAAGCTATGAAGATATAGAGAAACTTAAAATGCTAGTGGATATGAGCTATCAGTTGGTGGGGCATAAGTAGCCAAATTTGTTAACAGTTACTATTCTAATATTTTTCTTATCTTCTGAAAGTATATGACAAAAGCCTATAGTACATGTTTAGTACTATAGGCTTTTACTATATTTACCATATTATCTTCTATATCCGCCGCATCCTCTAAAATTTGAGTTTGGACCGCAGTAATTTTGGTTGTCATTGTTGGATGTTGCATAGTTAGTATTGTTCGCATTGTTATCGGAGTTGTATTGTGTGTTAGTGTTGCAATTGTACTGAGAGTTATTGCATACATAATCGTAAGCAAATCCAGTAGATACAACAGCGGTTACGGCTAAAGCAGTCATGATGAGTATACGTTTTGTAAATTTCATAGTAATTACCTCCTTGTTCCTATATTTATATTATACTACTATGAGTCAAATAAAATATGATATTCTATATATATAATATTTGAGAGAATTAAGGAGGGAAGTAATTAAATGAAAAAGTTATTATTAGCATTACTAGCTATTAGCACAATTGCTTTTAGTTGTCATGCAAGAACATCTGAAATAGTTGGTAAAGGTGAGGGCTACGGTCCTTACAATGGTTGGGTTGTTGCGGACATGTCTATGAATGATGGTGTTGTATCTGAAGTAGCAGCATATTCTATGCGCACATTTAAGGATTATGGACTAGTTCCTGTGGCTTATTGTGCATCTGGTGGAAGCCATTTAGGTACTTATTATCTATTTTATGTAAATCCATATCATGATTCATTAATTATTGGGAGAGAAGCTGGCGTAGCCTCTCATACTAATCCATTTGCTGCGAAATCGAAACCATTTGATAAAACTGGTGAGTTTATTCGTTATACAGATATGCAAGTTAACCAGGATTTATATAGAAAAATAATTAATGTGGCTAAGGCTGAATTTAATCAATATCAACAAGCGTTAAAGAAATAGAGAATAAGTATTTATATATGAACTATATCATGTCAAATTTAGATTATAAAGTACCGTCAGAAGACTTCCGTGATGTGGTCCAATACGTAGATAATGCAAATGATAAAGATAAATACTCAGAAATTTTAGTCGGTATGTTAGCTGTACTAAGCGGTGTAGTTAATATAACTTTATTTCCTAAAAAGCAGTAAATTAATTCCTACCCTAATTCGTGAACGTGGAATCTACCTTGCGTATCATATGAATAAACAACACTGGATCTCGATGGATATTGAAAGATATGAAGATGCTGAAAAATTTAAAATGCTGGTGGATATGAGTTATCAGTTGGTGGGGAAGAAGTAAATAGTTAATGTATGTAGATGAAATTTGTTTTAAATATGAGAGAGCCAGTAGTGCTATAGAAATAGCGCTACTGGCTCTCTGTATTGTTATTTATCTAACTTGAGATTAAGTTTATCTATATTAGAATTTGTTTTATCGGCCGCTAGTGGTTGTTCTGATAGAACAACTTGAGGTTCGTTGTAAGTATAGCTCAATTGATGGTTATATGTTAGTTTAAAATAGTTAGATAGCTCTTTATTGGTACAGTAAATATAACAGCCCTTTTGGCCTCGTGTCATTAATGTTCGGTAGGTATTTTTCACAATCTCATTAGCAATATGTTGTGCTTCTTCAGGATTTTCCTTTAAAAGTTTTTTGATACCTTTGATAGACTGATCTGTTTTAGCACGTTTATTAATATCTACGATGAGCTTGCCATTTTCATAACGTAAATCGTCGCCGATAATTACACCTACATACTCAAACTCAAGTCCTTGGGTTGTATGAATACATCCAGCTTCATTGATAGAGTCAGGATCAATAGCATATGTATCAGAGTTACCTAGATTCCAACTGATTCCAAAATTATGTTCTGGTATTTGGATATCTTTTACGAGAGATGTCATGCGACCTTCTTTAGGCCAGTCCCAACAATAACCTGCTAGAACTCGAGATTTATTGTTTATTTTATTTTTTGCTTTTATAGCATCATACATTTCATGAGGGTTATCAAAGATTTTAAAATCATAATCACCTTCAAATCCATCGTAGTTAGCTGTTTCTGCAATTTGTAGTACATTATCAAGCCATGCTAAATAGCCATCTGAGCCATTACAACGGAATTGAGATTCTAGGACACCTTCATATATTAGTGAATTTTGCTCTTGTGCAAAGTTTCTGATTTTATCAATTGTTCCAGCATCATTAAAGGTAACACGTTGGTTTCTATCGATAAAGAATACACTAAAAATAGAGGCATTAATGATTTCCTTGATTTGATCTTCACCTTGGTTTTGAAACATACCAGATTTTTTACGTAATCGATGAGCTTCGTCTACAATTGCAATTTGAAGTTCGTTCGTTTTCCGTGTATGGAAGGTGCCACTACTTTGGAATAATGCTTTAATATCTGTTTTCTTAAATCCTTTTTGTAGCATGGTGCTATATACATTTCGTGGAGCAGCATTTGAAGTAATATACTGTGCCATATAACCATTATGAATACATTCTGCTAATAAGTTGATCGCTACTACACTTTTACCAGTACCAGGACCACCACGAACTATATACACCGTTTTTTGATTATTTTTAATAGCATCAAGCGCCGCTTTTTTTATTTGTTCAAACTCAACCTTTTGGTCATCAATAAGAATAAACTCCTTATTGCCTTTTAGCATATTTAAAATAGAATCTTGAAGTGATTTTGATGGTCTCAATTTACCATGCTCAATGGACTCCATGATATTTGTAGTATCAGCTTTTGGAATATAGGTTTTGATAAAGTTACGTAAGCTATCCATTTGGCCTAGTGTGAACATTGGAGAGATATTTAAGATATCATTATAGATAGGATCACGGAGCTCAGGGGAGATGCTTTCATCAAAATTATGTAAAAAAGCACATGGGTGTAACTTAATAGGTCGATTTTGCACATCCTCATTGAAGTTTTCAATAAGACTACAATAGGACCAAGCTTGATAAGAAGGGTGGGTTACTTCATGGATTCCACCGCCAAGGTAGGTTGATACAATATTATCTTTATCTGTTACCTTGAAAGCTTCGCCCCATTGTTTAAGCTCAACAATAACTACATGTTCTTTATCTTGTTGATCTAAACCTGTAATAATAAAGTCCACCCGTTTTTGCGTATTTGGCACAATATATTCGATAGCAACTCCAGCTAAGTCCGGTATAGCAAAATCACGCATAACATTAGCCATATAAGATAAAGAAGTTTGCCATGAATGAATTTCAGATTCACCAACACGACGATATTTTTCTGTTAACGTTTGATGTAATTTTTTTACCAAGACACCTTGTTCGAAATCTTGGATGAAGGATTGTTTTGTGGAAGAGTAGATAATCATATTGTAACCTAGAAATTTAACATGAAGGAAAATTCATGAATTTTGTTGAATAATAATATTATAGCATTTTTTATAAAATGATATTTGATACGGGTTAAAATACATAATGAATTAATATATAATTCATCTATTTAATGTTGACGATAATAAT
>USAV01000098.1 GCA_900552715.1 uncultured Veillonella sp. | reverse complement strand
TACAGACTTAATTGGTGTAAAAACAATTCGTTAATACTAAATAGTAATAAAAAAAGAACCTATCTCCTAGATATTTTTAGTAATATCTTTAGAGATAGGTTCTTTTAGTTATTAATTAGAAGAATACGTAACGGATGATAACGAGTACCGCTAATACGTACATAATCCAGTTAACCTCTTTTGCACGACCTGCAATAATTTTGAGTAGAGGGTATGCAATAAGACCTGCAGAGATACCGTTAGCGATGCTGTATGTGAATGGCATCAATACGATAACGAGGAATGCAGGAAATCCTTCTGTCCAATCATCGAAGTTGATATTGCGGATAGCACCTAACATGAGGGCACCAACGATGATAAGAACAGGAGATGTGGCTGCATTTGGTACCAAGGATACCAATGGAGCCAAGAATAAGCAGATTAGGAATAATACGCCTGTTGTGACAGCTGTTAAGCCTGTACGGCCACCAGCACCTACACCTGCTGCACTTTCAACAAACGCAGTAATCGTAGATGTACCGAGTAATGCGCCAGCACTAACGCCGATAGCGTCAACAGTCATCGCTTTACCAAGACCTGGGAATTTACCAGACTTAGGATCCGCAATTTTCGCCTCTGTAGCAGTACCGATTAAAGTACCCATCGAGTCGAACAATTCTACGAAGGTGAAGGAGAAGATAATCGTAATCAAGCCCATGTGGATCGCACTAGGAATATCTAATTGAAGAAATGCGGCTTTTGAGAAGTCAGGCACTGCCAATACTGTGAAGTTCTCAGGCATTGTAGATAGTCCCGTTACATAGGACACAATTGTTGTTACCAACACACCAATCAAGAGTGAACCTTGAATCTTACGAGCCATCAATAGAGCGGTAAAGATGAGGCTGAATAGGGCTAACAATGTTTCGCCACTGTGCAAGTTACCTAGTGTTAACAATGCTTCGGATGCTGGAGGGACTAGATTGCCATGTGTTTGTACAACTTGGCCTAAGGTGTTAGGAGATAAACTGATGGAAATCGCCATCAAACCGGATAGTTTTAAACCGATAATGGAGATAAATAGCCCAATACCAACGGTAATAGCGACTTTCATAGAAGCCGGTATACCTACAACAATCATTTGTCGTATCGATGTCAGCGTTAAGACGAGGAATACGAGACCGGAAATGAACACCGCACCTAGTGCCGTTTGCCATGATACACCCATACCGAGAACTACGGTAAAGGAATAAAAGGCTAAGAGGCCAACCCCTGGAGCCAGTGCGATTGGATAGTTAACAAATAAACCCATAGCAATCGTTACGAGGCCACCACCTAAAGCTGTAGCGATGAGGACGGCATCCTTGTCCATGCCAGCAAGACTCAAGATGTTTGGCGCCAAAAATAGGATGTATGCCATCGTGATAAACGTGGTAATACCCGCTAAAATCTCGGTTTTAACGGAGGTACCTCGTTCATTGAGTTTAAATAGTTTATCTAACATTAGATAAATCCTCCCTGTATGAAATTATAAATCATATCAAATAAAAATATTTCGATATACCTATAGTGTATCATATTTCCCACCATTTTTTGTATGAATTTATGTTATACTATACATATATTGTGAATGACTTAGAGGTTAACTTATGAAAATATCTACAAAAGGGCGGTATGCCTTGCGAATCCTAGCGGATATTGCAGAACACGGGACGGAAAAAAATGTGCCTATCCGTGAAATCGCAGAACGCCAAGGGTTTTCAGATAAATACTTAGAAGGAATTGTATCTCGCTTGTCCTCTGCGGGCCTCGTTAAAAGTGGCCGTGGTAAATACGGTGGATATCGCTTGGTTAAAGATCCTGCTGAATATAATGTATATGAAATTTTATATGCTGCAGAGGACTCTATTGCTCTTGTGTCCTGTTTAGAGGATGATGTAGAGCCATGTCCTATGTTTAATGATTGTTTGACTGCTCCTTTATGGCAGTATTTACAAGATGAGTTTCGCCATGTAATGGAGCGCGTTTCCTTGCAAGATGTAATGGATCACAAGTTTCCAGTGGAATAATTGAGAGAGTCGCGTTTTATATGCGACTCTTCTTTATATAATTTTGTAAAAGCATATTTTTATACACTTTTATATGTGGAAAGAAGGCGAAAGATGAGTACAATCGCAGATGATACTCGTGGTGGCATGCGAAATGTATGGATTATTACGGCTGCTATGACTGTATTAGCTATATGTTACACCATGATTATTCCTTTTTTGCCTATATATCTCTTGGAATTAGGTGTCCCAAAAGCCGATGTAGCCCTTTGGTCGGGTCTTGTTTTTGGGATTACATTCCTCATTGCGGGCATTATGGCTCCGATTTGGGGGAAAATCGCCGATAATAAAGGGAAAAAACGGATGGCCTTGCGCGCTGGCTTTGGTATTGCTGTCTGTTATGTATTAATTGGTTTAGTTACAGACCAATATCAACTACTCATGGGGCGGGCCCTCGTTGGATTTGCCAATGGGTTCTATCCCGCGGCAATGACTATGGTATCCCTCAGTGTCGATGAGAAACAGGTTGGTCGAGCTCTAGGTATCTTCCAGACGGGGCTTATCTTGGGGAATGTCATCGGTCCATTTTTAGGTGGTGCTGTTGAAAGTGTAGTAGGGATGCGTCCTGTATTCTATGTATCTGGTGTTGCTGTACTTATTGCGACATTGGCTGTATTGTTCTTTGTGAAAGAACCAAAATTACATGCTGTAGGCCCTGATGGAACAGCGCAAGCTACTCAACCTACTAAATCTACATCTTTACGTGAAGACTTTAAGGCCGTTCAACAACAACCTGTACTAGTACGGTTGCTTGGGATTTTCTTCTTTATGCAATGTGTCATCATGATGCTACAGCCTATCTTAGCCCTTTATGTAGGTGATATGCAAGGCACCATGGAAGGGGCCGCCATTATTTCAGGTACTATCCTAAGTATCGGCGGTTTAGCAGGCTCCTTAACGACTAATCTATGGGTTCGCCTTGGTGAACGTCGTGGTTATTTTAAGACTATTTCCTACTGTATGATGGGTAGTGGTATCGTTCTATTGCTGCAAAGCTTACCAGTGGGTATATGGTGGTTTGGTGTTTTACAGGTTCTAATTGGTTCATGCATTGTAGGGATTAACCCATCCTTGAGTGCAGCGGTAACCCTTAATACAGATCCAAGCTTTAGAGGTCGTATGTTTGGTATGACGACGACAGCTCAACAATTTGGTTCTATGGTAGGGCCTGTATTTGCTAGTATTGTATCGACCTATGTGGGCATATCCTACGTATTCAGTATTACTGGATTGTTATTGTTATATATGGGCTTTCAGTCTAGAAAATTATCTAAAAAACATGAATAGCACTATGATGAGTCATAGATAGTATTAAGGGAATCATTTGTTTCGTATGAGATGCAAAGGAGTTGTTATGGTCCGTATCGGTCAAACTGTACTTGGAGAAAAGGGTACAAAGATATGCGTGCCTATTGTGGGCACAACGGTAAAAGAAATTCTAGATGCTACTGCGGTGGCATGCAATACACCTTGTGATGTGGTAGAGCTACGCATTGACTATTACGAACGAGCTCATTCCATTGATGCTATTATTGAACTATTGATGCTCATGAAACCTCAATTAAAAGGTCGTGGGCTGCTGTTTACGTGGCGCACAAAGGGTGAGGGGGGCGAGAAATCTATCTCCTCACAAGATTACTTTACAATGTTAGAACGCCTTATCCCAACGGGCTTGGTAGATGCTATTGATATTGAGTTATTCTTTGATCAAGATAGAATGGTCAAAACCATAGAATTTGCCAAGGTTCATGGTGTAACAATCGTCATGAGCAATCATGATTTTAATGGTACACCAAGTAGAGATGTTATTGTAAATCGACTCATTCAAATGAAAGGATTTTTAGCGGATGTGCCAAAGATAGCCGTTATGCCTCATACAACAGGTGATGTATTAACACTTCTTGAAGCGACGGCTGAGGTGAAATCCTTATATCCATCAGACCCAATCATTACGATGGCCATGGGGCCATTGGGGGCTATTACACGTGCTTCAGGATCTTTATTTGGCAATGCTATGACCTTTGCTTCAGCGGGCAAAGCATCGGCACCAGGTCAAATCGATGTACATGAATTAAAACGTATCTTAGATACTCTTGATGTAGATGGTGTATTTGATGAACAACAACATAAACGCGTAAAAGTACATTAAAAAAGTCGGCGAGAGCCGACTTTTTTTATATGTTTTGTATCTCCTGTAATATATTCATTTTTGAAGGCCGAATATAGAAAATATAGATGTAATTACCTATAACTTTATATAGAATGAGATACTTTTTGTGTGATAATTTTCTGTATTTTGTCTCACTATTTATAATAGGGTATCGTTCCGGAAAGGTCGTTAGTGAAGATATTTTTTTATAGATTAACTCTAATTCTTTTCTGATAACAGCTTGATCTATAAGTTGTTGAACTAATGAAATTTTAAGACTTACTATGTCAGATTTAGCTGTAGGGGTCAAAATTATTGTATATCTCATTTTAACCTCCGAACTTATAAATCCTTAAGGAGCTCATTAAAGACTTTTTCAGCAGGTTCGCCAATTCCCTTTTTTGCTTGATTAAGTCCTATCTCTATTCTTGTGCTTAAATCTTCTTTAGTCCATAAATCATCATTTATAGCATCAATCCATTCTGGGCGATGGATAGTGGAAGGAATATCGTTAGTGAATTGTATTTGTTTTGATACAAGTGTAACAGTTTGTGATATAGTTAATCCCATCTCTTTTAAGATAGCTGTTGTTAGTGTCTTAACTTTAGGATTAATACGGATATTGAGTATGCCTGTTTTATCAATTTTATCAAAGGATATTTCAACCTCGTTTGTGGTTGATGTTCCGTACGAGCTAGTAGTATCTGATGCCTTTAATGTGATTCGGGGTTGTTCGTAGGTGCCGTCATTGTTGAGTGTACTTGGCGTTGGTGTTTCATCTGTAGATGTTGTTGGTAATGCAATGGCGAAAGGAATACGACGTTCTTTGATGATTTGACGAAATAGTGCGTCAAGCATGGAGGTATAGGATAGGCCTTGGGCTTTCAATATGCTAGATACCTCTTGTTTTAGATCTTCGTTGATGCGGACTTGTAGGTTTACGGTTTTCATAATATCTCTCCTATGATTCTTTAAGTTGTGACTGTAATACTTTGGTTATTTTATTGCTCTTATAGAAAAAGGTGTTTAAGCTTCTTGAATTCTAGTTGTAATTACATTGTAATTGCAAATATGGATTTTTACAAATACATATAAAACATAGAGAATATAAAAAAGGGCTCTCTGTCAAATGTTGGGGTGTTCACCCTACGAGCCTTCTTTGGCACCAATCATATGTATGGTTGGTGCCATTCTTTTTGCTCAAAAGTAGAATACGTACTCTAAATCTACCAAAGTGGCGAAGTCCATAGCTTATTCGTTTTAATACCTTAATCTTGTTGTTAGTTCCTTCTGTGTATCCATTAGAATATGGAAGTAAGAATGCATTAGTTAATTGAGTCATCCATGCAGGAAATGATGTAAAGAAGTTATTAAATTCTTTCAAACCAGATGCTTTCACTAATTCTAACCAATGGGTTAAATGTGCAGCTATTCCTTGTTTACCATAGGTTGAAAAGATTTTTCTAAAAGATAGTTTTAAAGCATATGCTTTCCGTATATCTTCAGAAATTCGAAGTATTTCACAGAGCTTAATGTGTTCAGCTTCCGTTAAATGATCTGGATGTTTCATTAGCACACGTCGATTCTGTTTTAACATACGTGAATATGCAGCCAGTTTATGTTGCTCACGCTTTCTAACTCGCTCTACCGCCCAATCCACAAGTCGACACACATGGTATCTATCACAGATAATGTGTGCATGTGGAAATAGCGCCTCCATGATGCGTTTAAACTGTATGGACATATCCATTACAATAAACTTAACTTGTACGCGATCTTTATGTTTAAATGATGCAAAATAGCGGATTAATGCTTGCGTATCACGTTTCGGTAAAATGTCTAATATTTCATGTGTATCTGGATTGGTTAAATTGACTTGGTATTGATGACCTTCCGCATTTCCTTTGAATTCATCAATACCTATAACAGTAGGTAATGTTTTAGGCTTAGGTATAGTAATCATAGAGCAATAGCGTAATACTGTAGTAATAGATGTATCACACTCGTTAGCGATAGCAGTATAGGTTACACTTTCAGTAAGTTTATCAAATAACAAATTAATATTGGTTATACTTAGTTGCATATGTTTTCGTACAAATGGATTGTTCTCGGAAAAAGAGTGCTTACAATGAGGGCAAATATATCGACGTTGTCTATATTTTCCAATTAATGGTCCTCGTTGTACTTTTCCAAATTTTACCGTACGTATGCGGTAATCTTTAATACGCTCTGTAATTTCTCCGCATTTTGGGCAAATATGTGGTGTTACCGGTAATTCTATGTCAAAAATAAATGTTCCGTCCAATTCGTAGCTATTTGTAATATATTCTTGTTTTACATTATGTAAAAATTCAGTATAATCAGTAGTAGGCATATAAGCTCACATCCTTTCTTTAGGACTTTGACACTTTTATTGTAAAGCATGTGAGCCTTATATGCTTATTTTTTGCAAAAAAATAATGTTGGAAGTGACACCGTAGTGGTGTCACCCCAACATTTATTATAGAACCTA
>USAV01000097.1 GCA_900552715.1 uncultured Veillonella sp. | reverse complement strand
ATTCTTGGTGCTACTGGTGCAGTAGGTGCTGAATTTATTACACTTATTGAAGAGCGTAATTTCCCATATGAAAATCTAAAGTTGTTAGCATCTGCTCGTTCTGCAGGTACTGAACTTACCGTTAATGGTAAAACATATGTAGTAGAGGAAGCTAAACCTGAATCTTTTGAAAATATTGATATCGCTCTATTTGCAGGTGGTTCTATTTCTAAAACATTAGCACCAGAAGCAGCTAAAAGAGGCGCTATCGTTATTGATAACTCTAGTGCATTCCGTATGGATCCTGAAGTACCTCTCGTAGTACCAGAAGTAAATCCGGAAGATATTTTAAAACATAAAGGTATCATTGCGAATCCTAACTGCTCCACTATTATTATGAGCTTAGGTTTGAAACCACTTCATGATATTTCTCCAATTAAACGCATTGTAGTAAGTACATATCAAGCAGTATCTGGTGCTGGCAAAGAAGGTATTGAGGAACTTGAAAACCAAGTAAAACAATATACAGCTGGCGAAGAAATGACTGCAAACTTATTACCAACAGGTTCTGCGCCTAAACATTATCCTGTAGCATTTAACCTTTTACCACAAATTGATGTGTTCTTGGACAATGATTACACAAAAGAAGAAATGAAAATGGTTCATGAAACTCAAAAAATTCTTCACGATGACACAATTCAAGTAGTACCAACTACTGTACGTGTTCCAGTGTATCGTTCCCACTCTGAATCTGTTTTAGTTGAAACAGAAAAACCAGTTTCTGTAGAAGCTTTCAAAGCAGCATGTGAGAAATTCCCTGGTTTACAAGTAAAAGATAATCCTGCAGAACAAATTTACCCAATGCCATTATATACATCTAATCAAAACGACTGTGAAATCGGCCGTATTCGTAAAGACTTATATAATGACAAAGGTATGAATTTCTGGATTGTAGGGGACCAAATTCGTAAAGGTGCAGCACTTAATGCGTTGCAAATTGCTGAGTACTTGGTAGAAAAACAAGCATTTTAATCTATCAAGGGGAGGACAGATATGAAAACCTTTGGTCGAGTATTAACGGCTATGATTACATCATTTAATAATGATGGATCCTTAAACATAGAAAATAGTGTAGCTATTGCTAATCATTTGTTAGATAATGGCTCTGATGGCCTCGTTGTATGCGGTACAACAGGGGAAAACCCATCCATGTCTAAAGAGGATAAATTAGCATTATTTACAGCTATTGCTAAAGAATGTGGTCATAAAGGTTCTATTATTGCTAACGTAGGTTCAAATGACACAAAATCTTCTGTAGAATTTGTGAAAGAAGTTTCTAAAATTGATGGAATCGATGGTTTATTGGTTGTAGTACCTTACTACAATAAGCCAAATCAACAAGGCCAATACTTACACTTTAAAGCTATTGCAGAGGCTACTACGCTTCCAATCATGGTATATAATGTACCAAGCCGTGTAGGAACAGGCATTTTCCCAACAACACTAGCACAATTACATAGTGAGTATCCACATGTATGCGCGATTAAAGAGGCTAGTGGCAATCTTATGATTTCATCTGAAATTAAACGCTTAATGCCTGAGGATGACTTCATGGTATATAGCGGAGATGATGGTCTTACATTGCCAATGCTATCTGTAGGAGCATGCGGTGTTGTATCCGTAGTTTCTCATATAGCGGGCAAAGATATGAATGCTATGATTCAAGCTTATGAATCTGGTCATAATCACGAAGCACTTCGTATTCATCAAAGCTTAGCGGATATCATAAAAGCTATGTTTATTACTACAAATCCTATTCCTGTTAAATATGCAGTCCGTAAAATAGGTTTACCTGCTGGTGTATTTAATTTGCCAATGTGTGACCCTAGTGCCGAAGAAGCAGCATATATTGATAAAGCTTTAGCAGAATATGTAAAATAAAATAAAAGCAGGAGCTATTTAATATAGCTTCTGTTTTTTTTTACAAGTCTTAAGTATAATAGAAAACCGACAACCATAAGTTGCCGGTTTTTTCTATATTCTGTCTCGTACAAGACCAATGACAAGACCTTCAATATGACAGTCATCTACAATAATAGGATCAAAATTATCATTCTCAGGTTGCAAACGAATATGTCCATTTTCTTTATAAAAACGTTTTACTGTAGCTTCGTCATCAATACGTGCCACAACAACATCACCATTATTAGCCGTATTTTGATGGCGTACAATGAGCATATCACCTTCATACATACCAATATTCATCATGGATTCGCCTTGAACGCGTAGTAAAAAGCAGTCAGAATCACCAGTTAATTGAACAGGTAATGTAAGAGTAGATTCTAAATTTTCTACTGCTGTAATAGGCATACCTGCTTGTACAGTGCCAATAAGAGGAACTTGTTTTAAACCAGCCCCTAAGAACTCAAAATTATCAGAACTTGATGTTTCATTACCATCTACAGAAATAGAAGGTTTTGTATCCTCTAGTACTGTAATAGCACGATTTTTATTAGGATCCCGTTTAATATAACCAAACTTTTCAAGAGCATTCAAATGAGATTGCACAGTAGAAGTAGAACTAAGGCCTACATGGGTACAGATTTCTCGAACAGTAGGACAACGATATTCATTATGTAATGAGTCCTTAATAAAATCTAATATACGGCGCTGTTTAGTATTAATATCTGTAGCAGGGCGTCTCACGATGAACCTCCATAGTCAATGTAATGTCAAAATAATATTAATATATATGTGGAAAAATTTACTCATTTCGTACTATATAATAAAAACATAAGATAATTACTTATCTTATATACCTATTATAGGCAATTTTAAAAGTTTTTGCAAACATTTGTTCTAAAACTCTTGACCGAACATTCGTTCGTGTGCTATCATATGCATGTAAACAAACAAATGTTCTCAGATATTATGTTCGATATAAATGTGAGGTATGAGATGAAAAATATATTAATGATGCTAGGAATGTGCTTAACAGTATTATTTGGTTATAATATGACAAACCCTGTAACAGATGTAAATACACATGCAGTACGCGAAGTAAAGGTACAAGCAGGCGATACAATGTGGGATATTGCAGCTCGTACAGCTCATAAAGATATGGATGTTCGTGAAATGGTATATGCCATGAAAGAACTTAACAACATCAGTGATTCTGGTACACTGGTACCTGGTACAGTTTTAAAGGTACCAGCACATAAAACTGATAGTCCAGTTAGAGCTTTGGACTATGTGGCTCAAAACTAAATATATATGGGTGTAACCCACACGAAAAAGCAGCTACTCAATAGAGATAGCTGCTTTTTGTTGTTTATTATATGGTATTAACCGATTTATAGTTATTATCTAAATCAACTGATTTATAGTTGTTATCTAAATCGCTTTTCAAAGATTGTTGAAATAGGGTTGTCTACAAACTTATTCGCTTCATTAATATAACGACGAACCATATTTACGCTATGGTGGCGTGTTTGTCTCATAATATTACGTTCTTCCACACCATAGGCTGCGGCAGTCGTTGCAAAGCCATGACGCAAGCTATGAGCTCCATACATGGCAGGATCAAGACCGATAAGAGAAATATATTTCTTTACAATTTCGGCAATCATCTTATCGGATATAGCTGTTTTACGTAACGACATATTTTTAGTAAAACCTCTAAATACAGGACCTTCTGTTATACCAGACGCACGTAACCATTGCTGTAAGGCGCGAACTGCGTCTAAAGGAGAACCAGATAGATGCGGAATCGCCACTACAGCACCTTGACCTTCTTGGTCGGCTTTAGATGATGGTATAAAGATCTCAACACCTTGCGGAGAGAATTGAAGATGTTCTACTGTAATAGACGCAATTTCGCTACGACGAAAAGCACCCATAAATCCGATTAAAAGAATAGCTTTATCACGTAATAGTTGTAATTCAGGTACATCTAGCTTGGTCATACAATCTAAAATATCTTCAATATCCTCTAATAGAACTGGTGTCTTACCTTGTTGGAATGTACCTTTTAAACGTCTAATGCCCCGTAACGCTTGTTTTACGATAGGTGCCATACATGGATTATCCCGATGGCCAGACGCATTATAATTCTCAGATATAGCGCTAATACGACGAGAAATCGTATTTGCCTTAGCATAATCAGCAAGATCATTAATATAGTTCACTATAGTTTCTGGTGTAGCCGGAAAATAAGATACCTTTTGATAGGTACACCAATGTACGAAATCGTCCCAATCCGATTCGTAAGCATCCACAGTATTTTCAGCCTTAGACAGCAATATACTTTGTTTGGCTTTCATAGACAACTTGGTACTATTCATAAGCGCATCATTATTGCGCAAATAGAAATGTTTTTGTTGTTCCTTAGACTCTGACATAATTCACCCTTACCCCTAAAAATATCAATATAATTGTACCATAGAATAGGTACTTATATGCTATAATTAGAGAATATAATGACTAATTTGGGAGAGTTTATAATACAATGAGTAAAAAATATATAATATTAGGGACTATGCTTGTCCTGCTGAGTACGAGCGGCTGCTCATACATCCCAACAGAAAATATATCGTATGGCGTATTTTACAATGATACTGATTTATCTAATACACCAAAGAGTGAATTACAAGCTCAAATACAAGAACTAAATAGTAAAATACCACAACAGACTATATCCATTGATATGGGGAATAATAAAAAACAACAGGCTACGTATCATGATTTAGGTATTCAAGTAGATACAGAGGCTGTAGTAAAAGCTATTTCTACATATGGGTATGAAGATGATTGGTGGACATTACTTTCACATAGATTTAATGCCTTATATTATGGCCAACATTTTCAAACACAATATAAGCTAGATGAGGTAAAAAGTAAAACTTACCTTACAGAGCTGGCTAAATCAATTGATACACCAGGACATGATGCATATCTAACTATTGAGAATGGTCAAGTTGTATTCCATCCTGCTAAAGAAGGTAAACGCATTGATATTGATGCAACCTTACAAAACCTTAAGGATCAATTACAATCTGGAGAGAGCATTACATCTCTATCTATGGTATTTACCACAAAAAATACTATTAAGGTTACTGATTCTGATTTAAAACCATTAAATACAGTTCTAGCATCCTTTAGTACAGATTTTGATCCAAATAATGAAAGCAGAACACATAACATTCAACTCGCATCTGATAAAATCAATGGTACGTTGATTAAGCCTGGTGCAGTATTCTCCTTTAACGATGTTGTAGGCGAGCGTACTGCTGAGGCTGGCTATGATGATGCACCGGTAATGATTGATGGCAAATTAGTTCCAGGTATTGGTGGTGGCATTTGCCAAGTTAGTTCTACCATCTTTAATACAGCCTTATTATCTGGCATGAATATTGTAGAACGTACACCTCACTTTGAACCTGTTGGATATATTCAAGCTGGTCGTGATGCTACAGTAGCATGGGGCTATTTAGACTTTAAGTTTAGAAATCCATACCAGCAATCCATTTATATCCTCAGCGTGATGAATCATGGTACACTAACCATCTATATTATAGGTACTGCTCAAGACAAGCCTAAAAATGTATCTATTTCAGTTGGTGATCGTAGTGAAATACCAAATAAGACAATTACACGCGTAGATCCGTCTTTAAAAGAAAAAGAAGTACAAGAAGGGCATGTAGGCCTAACAATGAATACGTATAGAACCATAACATATGGTAACTGGGTAACCCAAACTGATTCCTTTGAATCTGTATATGACCCAGTAGATACGATCATAACAATGCCACCTGAAGGTTCAACTAAAAAATCAGATAAAAAGAAACCATAATTAAAGATTTTATTAAATATAGCCTAAACTATTGACCATGATGTATAAATAGTTTAGGCTATTATTTGAACGTAATTGAGAAACCAATATATACATATTACAATGTATATGGAAATCCAATAAAGAATATTGAGGATATAATCTACCCTCAACTATTCTCAATAATTATCATTTAGAAAAGTAGAAGAGGAAACTATGGACACAATCTTACAATTTGATCACTCCTTGATCTTCTATGTACATGACCATCTTGTATATAGTTTTTTAACACCAATTATGGCATTTATTTCAAAAATTACTGGCAGCGGTGCCTTATGGATTGTCATTGCCTTATTATTGATGTTACAGAAAAAATATCGTGTATTAGGCGTAGCTATAATAATTGCATTAGGATTTGTATTAATCATCGGTGACCAAGGTCTAAAACCACATGTAGCTAGATTAAGACCATTTGTAGATTTTCCTAATGTAACAGTACCATTAGAGTCTGCGTTACCAAAAGCAAATAGTTATTCATTCCCGTCAGGCCATAGTTTTGGTTCATTTGCATCAGCCATGACCATTTACCTAGGCTTGAGTCAAATAGCGCCTCAGAAGCGATATTTGGGAATTATAGCATTACTTGGATCATTAGTAGTAGCATTTTCTAGAGTATATCTATTTGTACATTATCCAACAGATGTATTAACAGGCTTAGTATTGGGCATTATCGTAGGCTTCATTGCATGGAAGCTTGCAAGAATCGGTTGGAACTGGTGGACTAACCGTCATAATGATGTAGAATACGAACCATACACATTTAAACGCAAATAAGCTTAATAAGCTAAAAAACTATATAACATAAGGGATTGGGCCATATAGGCCCAATTTTCTTTATATAATTACTTCCGATAATATCTGTCTCTTATACACATCTGACGCTGCCGACGAGCGATCTAGTGTAGATCTCGGTGGTCGCCGTATCATT
>USAV01000096.1 GCA_900552715.1 uncultured Veillonella sp. | reverse complement strand
GACACGATGAGTAGACCTAAATGAGACTGCTTTATTCCTTTTGAAAGCTCCGATACAGGAGATGCGTCATCCACAAGAGATCCCATCATGAGCGCTACTAAAATAAGTTCCAAAGAACATGGGCATAGCACCAATAACAAGGTTACAGTATGTATGAAATCCTGTGTCAATGCAAAGGAACCCATAGACAATAACAACACGGCCACAACAATAACCGATGAGTAGTTGTTGATACCTTGACGCAATGCCACCAGTTGAGATGGCATCATAGGAAGCATATCATTATCTACAGTGTAATGTGACTCACCCGTAATAAGCTGCTCCAAGAAGAAACCAGCCTGTACGATGAGCCCCACATAGGCCGCCGTATGATAATCGCCAATGGAAATGAGCGCCACCATGGCCACTACAATGAGGAAATTAGCATGGATCTCTAAACGCTCCCAAATACTTTGAACACTGTTAATAAGTAGTGGTAAACCACAAACTAGAACCGTTACCCATGCTAAATCTATAACGGGATTGAATGACTCTGTAATCGCATCCAAAAGAATAAATACAACGCCTAATGCTAAAATAGCACCTTGCGTGAATAACGACACCTGCGCCGATAAAGACTGTAAAAATTTCATATGGACCTCTCTATACACTAGAACCGGCCTTACTTACTCCGGAAATAAAACAAAAACAACACAATATTAATTCAGAACTCTCTACACCTAAATTAATTCAAAGCCCTATGAACCTAAAGTATTTTATAAATCTATGTACCCATAGGGGTATGTCTACAATGTAACCATTATACAAAATATGCGAATTATATACAAATCATTTTTTTCGATAAATGATAAAGAACTATAATTTCTTTATGTAGTACCAAAAGAATAAATTTATAAAAATGACTTACCTCGTTTTTGATGCCGTTTAAAAGGATCTAATTGATGGCTCTCATTTCTTTATTAAACGTAGAAAGAACAGGCCCCTAAAAAGACTTAGCTCGCTATGGAGGCTCTTCCCCAGAGGCTCTAGTTGTTACTCTAATTTCATAAGTTGTATAAAAAGAAGAACGGACCTATCTCTAAAAATGACTTAGCTCGCTATGGAGGCTTTTAGAGATAGGTCCGTTCCAACCCAATTACAATATGAAATTAGAGCTTCAACGCCTCGATCCATTCTGCTTCTTTAAAGCCAACGAGCACTTTGTCTTCAAGAACCAAGATAGGGCGTTTCACAAGCATACCATTGGATGCTAGTAAAGCGAGTTTTTCTTCTTCGCTAAGGTTTGGTAATTTATCTTTTAATTGTTGTTCACGATAAATCATACCAGATGTATTGAAGAATGCTTTCAAGTCTTTACCAGATTGTGGATACCATGCAGCGATTTCTTCAGCTGTAGGGTTTTCAGACTTAATGTCACGATCTGTGTATTTAATATTATGATCATCTAAGAATTTCTTTGCTTTTTTGCATGTTGTGCATTTAGGATATTCAACGAATAACATAGCGTCTCCTTATAGTAATACATAATGTTATAACGATATATTTATAAGTTAAGTGTATCAAATATATCGAAAATTATCAATATCTTATTGACAGTCCACAGGTTCTAATGAATTACAATGATCAATAGAGCTTAATACTTCCTCCATCCCTGCACTATGCTTTGCGGTACGTAAATCAACATCCATCTGCAACCGCAAGAAATATCCTTCAGAAACACCAAAGTATTTAGCTAAACGTAGAGAGGTGTCTGCTGAAATAGCTCGTGTCCCATTCAAGATTTCCTGAATACGCGAAACAGGCACATGTATATCTTTAGCTAATCGATATGCAGATAGTCCTAATGGCTCCATAAACTCTTCTTTCAATATTTCACTGATGGTAGGTGTTGGAATAAACTTGTCCATATATATTCCCTCTCTATTAATGATAATCTATAATTTCTACATCATAAAAACTATTAATATCTTTCACTTTAAAACATAATCTATACTGGCTATTAATCCGTAAACTATACTGGCCAAAGCGATTGCCTTGCAATAACTCTAATCGGTTACCAGATGGCCACCTTAAATCCTGTATCGATTCAGCATTATCTAATAATATTAGCTTACGAAGAGCTAATCTTTGTATAAACGGTGAAAAGCGTTTAGAAAAACTCTGATGGTAAACCTTTTCTGTTTCCTTATCTTTAAATCCGATAATCATAGAACCTCTCCTTTGATTATACCTGTTTTACAGGTATAACTCAATAATATATACCTGTATTTCAGGTATATTGTGGAATAACTTTATTCTATAAATGATTTCGGTAAAAGATTTCTCTAAAACAGCACTCAAATCCTACTGTTCTTCTGACTCTATTGGTCACCTATTTCGTAACGTAACTGCTTGTAATACAAGTTTATAACCAAAGATATAAAAAGAGCTTACAGAAACTCAAAACAATAGCACACTATACTCACAACCTGGTTTTACAACAAAAAAGACCTATACGCCCTACTGTTTCACATGTAAATCAATGCAAAACAGCTAGAGAATATAGGTCTCTTATAAAATCTATATATTATTTTTATTAGTATTCATAATGCGATTTACATTAGAGCAAGAATGTAAGCCCCATGGCTACAAAGATGGCTGGCAATAGGTTCGCAATGCGGATTTTACCAGGCCAGATGAGGTCTATACCGACGCAGAAGATCAGAATAGATCCCACGTAGGATAGGTTATCGATGGCACTCGGTGTCATCAACGGTGCCGCGATGTGTGCCATAGCGGTAATGATCCATTGAGTAATCCCTACAGGAATAAAGGAGAACAACGCGCCCTTCCCCATAGAGGATACCATCACCATAACGATGATGCCGTCGAGGATACCTTTCAACAAGAGCGTTTGGTAATTACCAGTTAAGCCGTCTTGAATAGAACCTAATACGCCCATGGCTCCCACTGTAAATGTAAGGGATGCCGTAATAAAAGCGTGCGTAAACTGCGGATCACCAGTGTTACCAGTTTTGGCTTTCACCCAGTCACCAAATACAGTAATCCAACGGTTAAGGTCGATAAGCTCGCCAATTACGGCGCCTGCCACCATGCTAATGATCATCAGCATAGGCCCCGTCGTTTGTATCGTTCCGTTCACGATGACTAGCATATACTGCATGGCACCGCTCATCCCGAGGAGGAGAACAATAATGCCGCTCACCATCATGAGCGTCTGTTTCAAATTTTCTTTCATAAACCGACCAAATGCAAGTCCACACAAGCTGCCGGCTATAATGAGGCCAATATTAATGGCCGTACCCAAACCAATCATATATTTCCCTTTCTGAATTGTGAAAGTACTAGCTTATTTCATCATCAGTATACCAACTATATCGAAATAAATCAATTTATCGTGGTATACAACCAATCTATGCCGTTATATAGCCCTATATAAAAATATATAGCAAAAAGCCCCTATCCCGTGAAGGATAGAGGCTTCATGTTGTGTTTATAGCTTTGAGAGAGAAGTATATGAGAGACCCGCTTTGGAGAGAGAGAATATATGTGTTTGTATATAAAGCGGGCCGACATATGATGGAACGCTATCTTTCCATCGACTATAGTGTACACCTTAAAGTGCGGTTTAACACAAGTTCAATTTTGTAACATCAATCATGTATAAAAACTATTGTTAACTAACGATTATACAAATACGTTACAACCTGTATTAATCCTCAGCGTCTGCAGGCAATCGAGCAATATCTGCGGTCTTATTAATCTCATCAAAACAAGAACAGTCCTTACCGTGATCGTTGATAAGGCCACTAGCTTGCAGATGGGAATAAATAGTAACGGGGCCTACAAACTTAAATCCGCGCTTCTTCAGGTCCTTACTAATCCTCGTGGACAAGCCATTCTTTGCGGGAACATGCCCATCGGGGTGGCTTTCATAAATAATGGTTTTATTATCTGTGAAAGCCCAGATATAGTTGCAAAACGAACCAAATTCATCTTGAATACGTTTAAAAGCAGAAGCATTATTGATGATAGCCTCAATTTTAGGGCGAGACTTAAGCATGCCCTCAGTCTCCATAATCCGATTGACGTCGCTTTCACTATAAGCAGCAACCGCATCAATATCAAAATGATCAAAACAGCCTCGAATGATGTCTCGTTTATTCAAAATCGTGAGCCAACTGAGACCACATTGGAGGCTTTCAAGACAGAGATGTTCAAACTGCAAGCGATCATCATGAATAGGACGACCCCACTCATGATCGTGATACGCCTGATACAAAGGCGTCGTCGGCCATTCACAAGTAGCCACTATACACCTCCATGTGCCCAGACGAGGACATCATACATAAGCGCTACCACGAGGCCCATCACGAGATGACCGCCCACATAAAACGGCACAAGATAATAGATAAATAGCAATAGTGAATGTAAGGCTCTGCGGAGCCATACAATCGGTGTAGACGTACCGCCGCCCACCTTGCCATCAAGCCAATTATGGACTATATAAATAGGTGTACCTAATCGGACAATCCAGTCGGGCATACGCTTTCTAGGATTGAGTCCTGGGCAATACAAAATCACCAAGGGCAACGCCACCGCATCAAGGATAAGCAGCACCGTTAAGGTCAAAGAGAATAAATCTATCTCGCCTTCCCACGTCAATGGATGAGCTATAAAACGGAGCGCCCACAAATAGGCTTTATATACGATATACGGTTCTAATAGCCATAATAAGGGCTTCACTACACTCATGGGACTACCTACGCCAAACACAAAATAAGAAAACTACGCATTCGCGTAGTTATTTTTGATACTATTATTATATCAGATTTTGCACTTTTTGTGGGGTTAAAATTCATAAAATTTTATCAAAATATACAATTTATAGTAGTTCTCAATGAAAGAACCCACTATATAAGCTATTCCTCACTATCGGCTCATATATACTGATTTTTCATCAATTTTATGACTTATTTTGATAAATTACCAAAAAATATAGTGTAAAATACACCATAAAATCTAGTGTAAATTACAGCATAAAACCTTCCTCAAACAACTAAGAATTTGCATTAACACCATGTGGCATTTTATACTCATGCCCTATGTTATTATAAATACAGGTA
This sequence comes from uncultured Veillonella sp., assembly GCA_900552715.1. GTDB lineage: Bacteria > Bacillota > Negativicutes > Veillonellales > Veillonellaceae > Veillonella. The sequence goes on along the minus strand of USAV01000096.1, from coordinate 1,693 downwards.
GTAAATACCGTCTCACTTTCTCCTTTTGATAAAATAATAATGCAAATAAGGCAGTCCTGATGGACTGCCTTATTTGTATATTACATAGATTCTCTATTTCTCTATAGCCTCAACTATTTCACCGATGTACATATAGTGTGGTTCCCAGCGATCACTGCCAGCTTTTGTATATTCAGGAGGATTGGATGCATAATACTCTTTTATTTTATCTGCCAAATGCACTTCATCGAATTGATGTTCGTAGAGCTTTTTGCATACAAAAGTTAACTCTGCTTCTTCAAACATGACACCATTATCTACTGCAACTGGTGTTAAACCCGAATTAGCCACCTTATCTTCATCGCGGCCAGAATGAGATCCTAAATAACCAAGAGCCTTACGTTGGCTTTCAGGCAAGAAACTAACGGTAAACGTATCATATTTCGCCATGAATTCTTGGGTATAACGAGCTGGATGGATGTACACAGTCACTGTGGAAAGATCATTACCAACTAGACCCCACATGTTGCCCATGCTGCCCCAACTAACAGTACAAGTATTAAAATCCTCAGGTGTACCAGCTGTAACAAGAGCCCAACGTTTTTCAAACATAGTAAATGCTTTATAATCTTTTGATTCAAATGGTTTCATAATAACCTCCGGTTTATCTTATTTCCCAACCTCGTCTAACTATCCTAACCCCATTATATAATGCACTAATATACACTACAATAAGTATTATGTTATATAATTATACTTAGTAATATAACCAATGGATTATGACAGTATCAATAGATATGAGAGTATAAACGGGAGATACTACCATGACAAAACTACCACTATTAGCGGGTGCTTTCATAATGAGCACTATATTATCACCAATAGGAGCCATTGATGTTAATATTCCTGGTGCAGATTCAAAGATTCCAAAGGATGCCTACGTAAACTACCAAGCCACAAATCCTGACATTGAAAAGGATGTAGCAAACTATGTAGAAACATTAAAAGCAACCGACAAGGCTAACGGTATTAGTAAAAAAGAAATTGAGTATGCTAAAGCTGCCTCTATATATCGCAGTCAACATTACCATAATACAGTCATCTCCATTCACGACAATTACAACCAAATTCGGCTTTCATTCCCTGTAGCGGGCATAAAAAGTGATTATGATATAGGACGTTACAATAATCCGAGTCGAACTATTGAGGACTATCGAGTGTTAACCAATAATGGGAGTCTCAATTTAGAAATTGACTATGCTGATTACAAAGACTATGACTGGCGTAACACAAAAATAGCTTATGAAAAACTAACCGACAAGAATGTTCGTGATTTCTTTCAGGACATGGCAAAACGTAATCCAGCAAAACACATTTCTGATATAAAGGGCACTGTATTTTCATATCCTACTGTTACCTACAGCACTTGGGATAGCATGAAGATGCCTCACGTTGAAAACGGTAAGAAAGCAACACTTACCATCGACACGATCAATTTTAAATTTAAGGGCTATAATATGCGTCATCCCTTATATCATGCAGGGTTTGTCTATTATGACAACAACCCCGTTCTGAACAAGGTTCCTACAGATAAATTATTGGCTAACTATGTGCTTCCCTCTGTGCAAAACCTAAATGAATTAAATCAATATTCACGCATAGAAAACTTAAACGGTGTACAATACCGCGTACCAAAAGACGCTATATACATAGG
>USAV01000095.1 GCA_900552715.1 uncultured Veillonella sp. | reverse complement strand
ATGGTGATGCCTTATCATTAGGCCATGATTTTTACAAAAGCCTATTACATTTTAACGAAAATCATGTTACCTTAATCTTAGCAGAAGGTGTTAATGATGATGGTTTTGGCGTTGCTATTATGAATCGTATGGAAAAGGCATCTAGTCACCATATCATTTATAAGTAAATTTACTAGCATAAAAATGTCCACTGATAATAGAAATATGTCTTTACATATTGGATGAATTTGCTATAATGTATAAAGTAATCACAAAATGTGATTAAGTAAGGATGTTATTATGAATATTTTATTTGTGTGTACCGGTAATACTTGCCGTAGCCCTATGGCTGAAGGTATTACACGGGCCCTTGCAGCGGAGCAACATAAGGATGTGACGACTGTATCAGCGGGTCTATTTGCCGCCTATGGAGCAAAGCCAACTGAACAAGCCGTTGAAGCTATCCGTTCCATTGCAGATATTTCTGATCATGAATCGAGACCATTGACAATGGAACTCGTGAATGCAGCAGATCTTATCATTGGTATGACGAAAGATCACAAATCTGTACTACTTCGACAATTCCCGTTTGAGGAAGGTAAAATCAAAACGATTTCCGAGTGGGGTGGTCAAGATGGTGATGTTACGGACCCATATGGATTTGATCAAACCGTATATAATCAATGTGCGGAACAAATTTATCACTTAGTAGAGGCTGGTCTTAGATTAGTGCCTCATAAGGCGTAGGAGATGAAATTATGAAAGTTGCAATCGGTTGTGATCATGGCGGATTACATTTAAAAGCATCCGTTAAGGAATTATTAAATGCATTGGGACATGAAGTAGAGGATTTTGGCTGTCATACGGCTGATTCTTGCGATTATCCTGATATTGCTGTACCTGTGGCAAATGCAGTCGTATCTGGTCAAGCAGACAGAGGTATTTTGATTTGTGGTACTGGTATTGGTATCGGTATTGCAGCAAATAAGATTGCAGGTATTCGCGCTGCTCTTTGTCATGATACATTCTCTGCTCATGCATGTCGTGAACATAATGACGCAAATATTCTCACTATGGGGGAACGCGTTATTGGTCCTGGCCTAGCTAACGATATTGTAGCCATCTTTATGGAAACAGAGTTCGAAGGTGGTCGTCACGCACGCCGGGTAGAGAAAATTAAAGCATTAGAGAAATAATACATCATTACCTATATATATTCGTTTTGCACGAGGAGGATACTCATGAGTTTCTTAGAAAAACAAGACCCTAATATTCAAGCTGTTATCAATCAAGAATTAGCACGCCAACGCGATAAATTAGAAATGATCGCTTCTGAAAACTTTGTTTCTCAAGCAGTAATGGAAGCTCAAGGTAGCGTATTGACTAACAAATATGCAGAAGGGTATCCTGGTAAACGTTATTATGGCGGTTGTGAAAATGTTGATGTTATCGAAACATTAGCTATTGAACGTGCAAAACGCTTGTTCGGTGCAGAACATGCAAACGTACAACCTCACTCTGGTTCTCAAGCAAACTTTGGCGTGTATTTCGCATTATTACAACCAGGCGACACTATTGTGGGTATGAACTTGTCCCATGGTGGTCACTTAACTCATGGTTCTCCAGTTAACGTATCTGGTACATATTTCAACGTAGTACCTTACGGTGTAGATGCAGAAACTCAACAAATCGATTATGATGAGTTCCGTAAAATCGTATTAGAAGCTAAACCTAAATTGATCATTGCTGGTGGTAGTGCTTATAGCCGTCAAATCGACTTCAAAAAAATGGCTGATGTAGCTCATGAAGTTGATGCTATCTTCATGGTAGATATGGCTCACTTTGCTGGTCTTGTAGCAGCAGGTTTACATCCAAACCCAGTAGAATATGCTGATATCGTTACTACCACAACTCATAAAACATTGCGTGGTCCTCGTGGTGGCATGATTCTTTGCAAAGAAAAATATGCTAAAGCAATCGATAAAGCAATCTTCCCTGGTATTCAAGGTGGTCCATTGATGCATGTTATCGCTGCTAAAGCGGTTGCATTTGGTGAAGCATTACAACCAGAGTTCAAAGTATATGCACAACAAGTTATCGATAATGCAAAAGCATTGGCTGCTGCATTGCAAGAAAAAGGCTTAACAATCGTTTCTGGTGGTACAGATACTCACGTTATGTTGGTAGATGTACGCAATACTGGTTTAACAGGTAAAGAAGCAGAACATTTACTTGATGAAGTAGGTATTACATGTAATAAAAATACAATTCCATTCGATCCTGCTAGCCCATTTGTAACAAGCGGTATCCGTCTTGGTACACCAGCGCTTACAACACGTGGCTTACAAGTAAAAGATATGGAAGAAATTGCGGATATCATTGCAACTGTACTTAAAAATCCTGAAGATAAAGCAGTTCATGAAGAAGCAAGCAAACGCGTAGCAGCACTTTGCGAAGCGTATCCATTGTACTAATCTTTGGATTAATCTTATTAAAATTACATAAGGCTTAAATACGATAAAAGGGATGTGTATTATCACATTCCTTTTAATATTTTTATGGCATGATTTATGATTCTGTGATAGAGTAATTATGAAAGTTATATGGATACCAATAGGGTACGTATATTGTATTATAGGAGGACAGTCATGAAAGTTAATGTTATGACACATCCATTGATTCAACACAAAGTTACATTGATGCGCGATGTAGAAACAGGCTCTAAAGATTTCAGACAATTACTGGATGAAATTACGATGTTGATGGGCTATGAAATTACACGTAGCTTACCATTAGAGGATGTAGAGGTTCAAACACCTTTAACTAAAATGACTGGCAAACGTATTGCAGGTAAAAAATTGGGTATTATTCCAATTCTTCGTGCTGGTCTTGGTATGGTAAATGGTATGCTTAACTTGATTCCAACTGCAAAGGTTGGTCATATCGGCTTATATCGTGATCCAGAAACATTAAAACCAGTAGAATACTACTGCAAGTTACCTTCTGACGTAGGTGAACGCGACTTCATCGTAACAGACCCAATGCTCGCTACTGGTGGTAGTGCGGCAGCAGCTATTACCTTGCTAAAAGAAAAAGGCGCTAAAAACATTAAATTAATGTGTCTTGTTGCGGCTCCTGAAGGTGTGGAAGCAGTAAATAAGGAACATCCTGAAGTTCCTATTTACGTAGCGGCTCTTGATGAAAAACTTAATGATCATGGTTACATTTTGCCTGGTTTAGGCGATGCTGGTGACCGTATCTTCGGTACAAAATAAAATAAACATATACAAACGACATAATTTAGGTACAAAGTTGTATAAAATCCCTAAATTATGTCGTTTTCTACGTATAAAGTCTTGAATAAAATCTACATAGGGTATACAATACAAATGTAAAAGTATTTTTTTATTTTAGGTGGGACGAATTTTGTTCACATGGGACGAAAAACGATTCATACAATCCCAACGGGTAAAGGAGGGACCCGATGAACGAGTTTCTAATGATATGTGAACGTATTGTTCCTGAAATCGTTAGTGTATTAAAGGAGCGATACAAAATATTAAACCACCTAGTTTATGAAGAGCCTATAGGCCGTAGAACATTAGCTACTGCAACGGACCTTCCAGAGCGAACCGTAAGAAGTCATATTGAGCTAATGCGTGCTAATGGTCTTGTAGACATTTATAAACCAGGGATTTTTCTCACTGATGAGGGACATGCAATTGTTCCAAAGTTGCGAAATTTTTTAAATGAATTAGATCGTATTAACGAGCTAGAACATCGATTGACTGAAGCGCTTCATATCGATAGGGTTATCATCACTCCTACAGAAGGTACGTTGATGGTGAAAAAACTTGGCTTTGCAGCAGTAAAGTTATTACAGGAGTTATTAAAGCCTGACTTTGTAGTCGCTATCAGTGGTGGTAGTACAATGGCTGCAGTAGCTGAGGAAATGCCTGTATTACCATTTAATCCTATTGTTGTACCGGCCCGTGGTGGCGTTGGTGAGGTTGTAGAATATCAAGCTAATGTAATTGCTTCGGTGCTTGCTGAACGGCTTCGTGGTACCTATAAAATGCTCCATTTACCTGATGGACTTTCACAAGACTCATTGCATATGCTCATGACTTGCGAACCTCAAATTAAGGAAATTGGAGATCTTATTAGTAGGACTGACGTATTGTTGTTCGGTATTGGTACAGCTATGCGAATGGCGGATCAGCGCCACATAGCTGATGATGTGCGGAAGCAGTTAGTAGATAATCAAGCTGTTGGCGAAGCTCTTGGTCAATATTGCGATATAGATGGTAAGTTGATTTATTCCACTAATAATATTGGTTTATCACTTCCTGATGTTGCAAAAATTCCAAATGTGATTGCTGTGGCTGGTGGACAAGATAAATCGAGTGCCATTATTGGTGTTATGAGAGCTTGTCAAAAAGGCATATTAATCATCGATGAGCAAGCTGCAGAAGGCATGCGTCAATTGTTACAAATTTCAGCATTATAAATGAAGTTAGTAGTTAAATTTTTTTTAGAATATTTTTGTTATTAGGAGGATCTAACAATGGCAGTAAAAGTTGGTATTAACGGTTTTGGTCGTATTGGTAAATGTGTAGTACGTGCAGCGATTAATAATCCTGACGTAGAGGTTGTAGCAATCAATGCTACTGGCGATAATGAAGGTACTGCATTATTGTTAAAATATGACTCTGTTCATGGCACAATTCCTAATGAAGTAACATTTGATGATGAAAATATCTACGTTGATGGTAAAAAAATCCGCGTATTCCATGACCGCGATGCTTCTAAATTGCCTTGGTCTGAAGAAGGCGTTGAAATCGTTATGGAATGTACTGGTAAATACCGTGACGCAGAGGAAGCAAAGGTTCATTTGAATCAACCTACTGTTAAAAAAGTATTGATTTCTGCACCTGGTAAGAACGAAGACTTAACTATGGTTATGGGCGTTAACCAAGATATGTATGATCCTGCAAAACATCACATTATCTCTAATGCATCTTGTACAACAAACTGCTTGGCTCCATTTGCTAAAGTTTTATGCGATGAATTCGGTATCAAACGCGGTATGATGACTACAATTCATTCCTATACAAATGACCAAAAAATTCTTGATGCACGTCATAAAGACCCTCGTCGTGCTCGTGCTGCAGCAATGTCCATTATTCCTACAACAACTGGTGCAGCAAAAGCGGTTGCAAAAGTATTGCCTCAATTAAAAGGTAAATTAGACGGTTTCGCATTGCGCGTTCCTACTCCAGACGTATCTGCTACAGATCTTGTTTGCGAACTTGAAAAACCTGCTACTAAAGAAGAAATCAACGAAGCATTCCGCAAAGCAGCAGCTGGCGAATTGAAAGGTATTCTTGGTGTATCTGATGTACCATTGGTATCTTGTGATTTCAGCTCTGACCCTCGCAGCTCCATTGTTGATGCTGATTTAACAATGGTTATGGATGGTAACATGGTAAAAGTTGTTTCTTGGTATGATAACGAATGGGGCTACTCCGAACGTCTTATCGATATGGCAGCATTCGTAGCAAGCAAAGGCTTATAATCGGGAGGCTTTGATGAAACTAACAATCGATGGTTTACAAGTAGACAACAAAACAGTATTTGTTCGTGTTGATTTTAATGTTCCTATGAAAGACGGTGTCATCACTGATGACACTCGTATTCGTAGTGCCTTACCTACTATCAATTATTTAATTGAAAAAGGGGCAAAGGTAATTCTTGCTTCTCACTTTGGTCGTCCAAAAGGGGAACGCAAACCGGAAATGTCTTTGGCACCATGTGCAAAACATTTGTCTGAGCTTATCAACAAGCCAGTAGCATTCGTAGATGACTGCATTGGCCCTAAGGTTGAAGCGGCTGTAAAAGCATTACAACCAGGCGAAGTATTGATGCTTGAAAACTTGCGTTACCACAATGAAGAAACTAAAAATGACCCTGAGTTTGCTAAACAATTAGCATCTCTTGCTGATGTAGCTATCAACGATGCGTTTGGTGTTTCTCACCGTAATGCAGCATCCGTAGTTGGTATTGCTGATTATATTCCTATGGCAGCAGGCTTCTTGCTCAAAAAAGAAATTGAAGCATTAAGTGCAGCGGTTGTACATCCTAAAACACCTATGGCAGCAATCATCGGTGGTGCTAAGGTAACAGATAAAATTTCTGTAATTTCTAATTTATTACCTAAAGTTGATGTCATGATTATCGGCGGCGGCATGGCTAATGCTTTCATTAAAGCACAAGGTTGTAACATCGGTAGTTCCTTATTTGAAGAAGGTCAAGAAGCTATCGCTACAGACCTTGTTATGGAAGCACGTGTAGCAGGGGCTAAATTATTGACACCTATTGATGCTGTAGTAGCTGATGCTTTCAGCAACGATGCGAATACTAAAATCGTGGACGTTGATCAAATTGAAGACGGCTGGATGGTCTTAGATATTGGTCCAAAAACTCGCGAACTCTATGTAGAAGCATTGGCGCCAATGAAGACTATTATTTGGAACGGTCCTATGGGCGTATTTGAAATGGAAAACTTTGCAGCTGGTACAAATGCGGTAGCAAAAGCCGTAGCTGAATCCGATGCGATGACTATCGTTGGCGGTGGCGACTCTGTAGCGGCTATTGAAAAAAGTGGCTTAGCAGATAAGATTAGCCACATCTCCACAGGTGGCGGTGCATCTTTGGAATTCTTAGAAGGCAAAATCCTACCAGGTATTGCTGCATTGTCTGAGGCATAATATGAGAAAACCCATTATTGCAGGAAATTGGAAAATGAATGGCACCATTGCGTCTGGATCTATTCTGATCGAAGCGTTTAACAGCGTGTTACAAGATATGGAATTATCCTGTGATGTAGTTGTTTGCCCGCCTTTCACAGCTATTGA
>USAV01000094.1 GCA_900552715.1 uncultured Veillonella sp. | reverse complement strand
GAGTACATAATAGCTGCAGTTTTGAAGCCTAAAGTTTTATGTGCTTCTTTAATTGCAGTATCTACTGCCAAGGATTCAGGTACAGCATTACGGAAAATGTAATCGCCGATATCTGTAATACCTTCAGCTGTTGTAGATGTACCAAGAGCTACGATTTTGCTTTTGTTTGCTACAGGACCAGCTGCCATCATTTCACCAGATAACATTGGGCCGATAACAGCTACAACTTTATCCTTAGAAATTACTTTATTCATTGCATTAATTGCTTCGTTTTTATCACCTTTAGTATCTTCTACTAATAAGTTGATTTTTACAGCATTTGCATCAGCGTTAATTTCGCTTACTGCCAATTCTGCACCAGCTTTAATGGACTCACCATATGCTGCTGCACCACCAGTTGTTGTTGTTAACAATGCAATTTTAGCCTCATTGCTATTTGCATTACCTGCATCTTTATTACTGCCACAACCAGCAGCAACTGCCATTACACCAGCAAGACCAAAAATGGCTGCTTTTTTTAACATGGATTTATTCATGCTACACCCTTCCTTTGAAACATAAAACTTTAAATCTATATCTATATTATTAGAGTTTTCAATTTTTTGTCAATTAAAATAACTCTATAATAATATATACTATTATAAGTTATTCAGATAATCGCTCCCATTTCTCATACAATGTATCTAACTCACTTTGTGTAGATTCAATTTGTATGGAAATTTTGGACATTTCATCTAAATCTTGCTGTACTACAGGATTAGCCAATTGCACTTCATACATCTTCATAGTTGCTTCTAAACGAGCAATTTCAGATTCTACCTCAGCTAATTGTTTTTCCACCATATATGCATTCGGTTTCTTCTGAGGTTCCTCTGTCGGTTCTGATGTTGAAAGTACTGGTTCATCAAGTGAAACAACTTTATTTTCAACTTTATCACTCTCTGAGTTCTGCTCATTAGCTAATGCTAATAAATCTTCTTGTTCTTTCAGCTTTTCTTTATAGTACGAGTAATTACCAAGATATTCAGTAATTTTTCCATCATCTAAAACAATGGTTTTTGTAGAAACTTGATCTAAGAAATATCTGTCATGGGAAATAATAAAACATGTACCTTCAAATTGTTGCAAGGCTTGTTCCACAATTTCGCGCGTTGGAATATCTAAATGGTTTGTCGGTTCGTCTAAGATAAGGAAATTATCACCTTGAAGGAATAATTTTAGCAATGCCAACCGAGCTCTCTCACCACCAGATAAGTCACCTACAAGCTTAAATACATCATCCCCTTTAAATAGGAATGAACCTAATACATTACGGGCCTTCTCTTCAGTATAGTTAAAGTGATTCATAATCTCTTCTACTACCTGCCAAGAATCATGTAGTTCTTCATGCTCTTGCGAGAAGTATCCCACTTGTACGCGATTACCGATATCTACGTGACCATTCTCAGGAAATAATTCACCTACAATAGTTTTTACGAGTGTTGATTTACCCGCCCCATTAGGACCAATAAGAGCTACTGATTCACCTCGTCGAACTACAAGTGATATATCATCAATGATAGGACTTTCACCATACCCTACTGATAAATGATCTAACACAAGAACCTTATCAGCACTCATCGCTGCAGGAGGGAAAGAAAATTGTAAATGATGTGAGGTTACCGGTGCATCAAGTCGTTCTAAACGGTTAAGTTGAGACTGCCGTCCACGAGCCATTTTAGATTTTATACCTGCACGGTATTTATCTATATAGGCCTCGGTCTTCTTAATGTACTCCTGTTGTTTCTCATAGGCCACCATATCTGCTTTAAAACGTTCATCCCGTTGTTGAATATAGCGGCTATAATTACCACGATAGGTTGTAGCCTTATGGTTATCTAGTTCTACAACACCAGTGACAATACGATCTAAGAAATAGCGGTCATGGCTGACAATGAGAATACCGCCAGGATAGGCAGATAAATAACCCTCTAGCCACTCTAACATGTCCATATCTAAATGGTTAGTAGGTTCGTCTAAGAACAAAAAGTCTGGACGGCGTACCAAGGCTTTAGCTAAATTAATGCGAGTCTTTTGACCACCAGAAAAAGCACTAGCTGGCTTATCTAAATCCTCATCGGTAAAACCAAGTCCATAAATGATACGTTTAGTCTTTTGCTCATAATCATAGCCACCTAGCCATTCTAAACGATTTTGCAAATAATCCAATCGCTGCAGATCCGATTCACTAGCTTCTTCAGACTCCAAACGCGTGGTAAGTTCTTTTAGTTGCTCCTCTAATACATGGACATCGGCCCAAGCTTTTTCAATTTCTGTAGCTAAACTATCATCTCCTAGATTTACATCTTGTTGTAAGTAACCAATACTGGCTACAGGAGACTTAACTACATTGCCTTCATCTAATTCTTCATAGCCTAATATGCATTTTAACAAGGTGGATTTCCCAGCCCCATTAGGTCCTACCAAGGCTAGTCGCTCACCTTCTTTTATCTCAAAAGACACATTGGAAAATACTTGGCGCACCCCAAATGATTTTCCAAGGCCTATCATTCGAATGCGTTCCATTCATAACCTCCTAATCATTACCCTTTATTATACCACAATTGCCCGAACTAATATTAGCATCTCTATAGAATCTTTTGTTTTTCTACTATGTCGGAATAATTTACCTAGTAAAGGAATATCTCCTAAAATAGGTACTTTTTGAATTTGATGTTGATCGCGATTATCCATAAGTCCACCTATAACGAGTACCTCTCCAGGTTGTAACCGCACCCGTGTATGTGCTTGCCGCGTACTAATTTTATAAGCTTTCATTTCGGATACCATGATAGGTGTACTTACTTCAGCGTGAATTTTTGCATCTACACCGCCATCCCCAGTAATAATAGGCGTGTAGTTTAACTTAATCCCCACCTCTTCATAACGTGTAGAACGCTTACGTTCGCCATTCACTTCGGACTCTTCTATAACAGGGATACGTTCACCGATCAAGATATGTGCTGTTTCACCATTTAAGGCCATAATAGATGGCTTAGCAATTAGCGCGGCTTTACCGGAACTTTCCATAAGACTCAACTCGGGTTTCACAAAAAATTTATAGGCTTCACCACCGGGTGTTTTACCAAAGGTAACGGCCCCGTAAGAATTAGTTTTATCTTCACCATGTCCTGTCAAGCTAAGCCACGACCACCGAATGCCTTGCTCCTTTGCATAAGATTGTTCCATAGCAATGACTGTCGCTTCTAATTGTACTTGCTTAGGCTCCTTATCTATAGCTTTAACCAGTGTTTCTACACGCCGTTTCTCTCCACTGGTCAAATGCATAATCACTTCATTTTGTTCTGAAAGTACCGCCATTTTATCATGTTTCACAACAGTGCCCATTATATTTTTTAAAGACTCTGCTGGCAAATGCTCCGGTGTTATAACATATAATTCTCTATTTTCAAGTGCTTTGTCATCTGGCTCAATAAGAATCGTATTATATTGTTTTGAAACGGAAAAATGATATAGCCTTCCTAATTCTTTTATAAGATCCTCTGGTGTTTCACCTTGCACAGTAGCCGTAATGTTACCTGTTAAAGATTCTACACCCATAACAGATATACGATAACTCCAACAAATCCCTAATACTGTTTCTTTTAGAGAAGCATTACGAACGGATATCGTAATTGATTCTTTTGATTTTCTCAACTCGCCCTTTTCATTAATTACGTTATCCTTTTCTATGTCATTATTATTATTTGATTTACCATTACTAATTTCTCTATCTAGTGAGTCCCTATCGCTTTCTAGATTAGTAGTTACTGCTGGCCCTGTATTACTCGCTAATACTATAGAAGATTCCCCTAATGATGCATATAGAAACATAACCACTATTATAATTATTTTTAGTAGTATGCTAGCTTTGAATAGTTTTTTTCTTACTATGGTCACTCTACTACGTAAGCAATCCTTACCTAATTGATTTTTAACCACCGTGATGAACCTCCTTCAACGATTTCTACACCACTTGCACTTATATTAGAGACAGTAACGCCATGCCAAACCATCCCAACAGTAACCATTTGCTCCTCTGTACCTTTTCGTAAAATAGCAATAATCTCATTGCCCTCAACAATACCAACAAGTTCAACAGGCTGTTCCATACTCGAAGAATTTAACCTACTATGAGACTTTGAATTAATTTGATTATTAGTAAAATCATCACTGCTATCACTAATGGTTTTATCCCCTGTGTGTTTATTCTTATTCTGTGTTCTCCTGGTTTTATACCTATTAGTCCGTCCTTTATATGTATCCCTGCCTGAGTACTTACTATTATTAAACCCTTGCATATCATTAATGCTATCAGCCACTTCATCTACATCCTTAGTATCTTCATGTCTACCATGTACATCATTATCTGGTAAATCTTTAAAAACCTCTCTCCAAGGATGCCCGCGTTCCACGCTGCTCACATCATATAACAAACGGCCTTCACTTTTAGTTTTTAGATTGTCATCTTTTCTCGTTTCTTTAGCATCACTGTTATGATGTTTCTGTCTATTATGTGATATTCCTTCTGATGATTCTTTTGAACTTAATCGGGTCTGATTATTTTCCCCACCATTAACATGCTCAGGTTGTATATGAACACGTTCTTCTTCGTGAGGATATAAAGCACCAACGATTAATATGCCAACTATAATTACAAGAAAAACAGAAATAATAATTTTATAGTGACGAATAATAAAATACTGTTTATCAATCCATAATTTAATGCGTTGTATATAATCTTGTAAGTTCATATTCCACCTCCTGCTGACATATTCTAGGAGGTCCTTTTAAATTCCTACAAAAAAATGACTCTACCAGTCACCTAGGTGACTAATAGAGTCATTCATTATATTGACAAATCAAAAGGATTTGTTCTTGTTTTATTTGCTTTTAAAACCATCAGGATGAGATGTATGCCATTTCCAAGCATCTTTGATAACATCGGCTACATTACTGAATTTAGGATCCCAACCAAGTAATTCTTTAATTTTTTCAGAGGAAGCAATCAATGTACCTGGATCGCCAGCACGACGATCACCATATTGAACAGGAATATCGATACCAGTTACCTCTTTAGCAGTTTCAATAATTTCCTTAACGGAGAAGCCATTGCCACTACCAAGATTAAACACTTGAGATTCACCACCGTTACGCAAATAATCCATTGCTAACACATGAGCTGTAGCCAAATCATTAACATGAATATAATCGCGTACACATGTACCATCAGCTGTATTATAATCAGTACCAAAAACAGTTATGTGCTCTCTTTTACCACGAGCTGCATCTAGCACAAGCGGAATCAAATGTGTTTCCGGATGATGATCTTCCCCAATCGTACCAGACGGATCTGCGCCAGCCGCATTAAAATAACGCAATGCAACATACGTAGAACCATAAATAGCACTATAATCAGATAGCATTTCTTCAATCATCAGTTTAGTACGACCATATACATTAGTTGGATGCAATGGCGCATCTTCATGAATTGGCACTATTTCTGGTTCCCCATAAACAGCAGCTGTACTGGAAAATACAAAATGTTTTACACCAGCATTACGAGCAGACTCAATAAGATGATATGAGCCAACTACATTATTTTCATAATAAATAGCTGGATTTACCATAGATTCACCGACCTGTGAATGAGCCGCAAAATGCATAACACCAATGATATTATGACCTTTCATAATATCTACTAATTTTGGATCTGCTATATCCATATTGTAGAACTGTACCCCTTCAGGAATTGATTCTACATGACCGCGCGATAGATTATCTACAATAATAGGTGTATAACCCGATTGTTGTAAGGCACGTACTGTGTGACTCCCAATATAACCAGCCCCACCTGTTACTAAAATATTCATAGTTCCCCCTTATGAATTCTCTCCATCCTTTACATGAGCCAATTTTGGACCGATGAGACGTTTATAAACTTCAACACCTGGTTGATCGAAAGCGTCTACACCAGCAAAAATAGATTCAAAGTAAACAGCCCAACAATGCATAAACATGATTTCCCCTAAATGGAATGCATTTAATGTTGGTACAGTTATCGTCATATTAAAGCGATTGTCACTAGATAAAGCCTCTCTATTAGCATCTAATGCAATATTGAGAATATCACAAATGCCTACATTACCAAGTGCTTGCAATCGTTCATATTGACTATGTGTATTAGGCACTACAAGATTATGTTGCCACTCTTTAACCTTAATAAATTGAACGACCTTATTAAGGCGACCTTCTTGATGCTCTTGTACTTGAGCATGCATATCCATAGTTCCTACTGCCGCAACTGGTGTACGACCATAAGGTAAGCATGTATTACTCATCTTACCTAACGATTCGGACAATAGCTGTACATACCAATCAGATAAGGAATGAAGGGCTTCCCCATAAGGCATAAACACCTCAATAATACGACCATAACGTTCGGACGCAATATATTTTAGCAATGCACTTAATAAAGCAGGATTTTTGAAAATATCCTCTTCTTGGCAAGCAGCATCCATTGAAGCTGCACCAGCTAAGAACCCCTCAATATCAAAGCCCACAAGAGCCGCCGTTACAAAGCCAACCTCTGTAAACACAGAGAAACGACCGCCAACACCATAGGGAATACTATAGGTTTTCCAATGATTTTCTAGTGCCATAGAACGTAGAACTGTAGGATGTTCATCATCAGACGTATCGGTAACAGCTACTACTTCATAATTTATATTCCGATCTTGCAATGCTTTTTCCAAAATCATGAAATTAGCCATTGGTTCGATAGTAGAGCCAGACTTAGAGGTGATAACGAGCATCACCTTATAGTCGGGTCCTTTTTTCTGAGCTTGATACTCTAAGGTACGAATAAGGCCTGATAAATAATCACCATCTACGTTAAATCCAGCAAAATACATCCGTGGATATCCGTTGCGTTCTTCCGTACTAAGATTATTCCAAAATGCACCACATTG
>USAV01000093.1 GCA_900552715.1 uncultured Veillonella sp. | reverse complement strand
AAGGTAAAAAAATCGGCATCGTTGCCATCGACCCAACTAGCCCATTCTCTGGTGGTGCTATCTTGGGGGACCGTATTCGAATGAATGATTTGACATTAAACGAAAATGTATTTATTCGAAGCATGGGCACGCGTGGTAGTCTTGGTGGTTTATCCAAAAAGACTGCGGACGTTGTAAAACTCATGGATGCCTTTGGCATGGATTTAGTAATCATTGAAACAGTAGGTGTAGGTCAATCCGAAGTAGATATCGTTAAAAATGCAGATACTACATTGGTAGTACTTGTTCCTGGTCTCGGTGATGATATCCAAGCTATCAAAGCGGGTATTCTTGAAATAGGCGATGTATTTGCTATCAATAAAGCTGACCGAGATGGTTGTGATCGTTTGAATGTAGAAATTGAAATGATGCTTGACCTAGACTCTCGTGAAGTAAAATGGCGCCCACCAATTAAGCGCACAATTGCTAGCAAGGACCAAGGCGTAGATGAACTCATCGACGCTTTAGATGAACATTTTGAGTATCTTGAAGATTCTGGTGAATTGGAATCTCGTCGGGCAGAACGTACTCGTGATGAAATCATCGCAATGATTAATGAACAAATTGGTCGTTATGTAGCTGATAAAATCGTTACAAGCGACGAATTTAATAGCCAAGTGGCAGCTGTTAATGAACGCGAAAGCGATCCATACACAGTTGTTAACGGCGTAATGACAAGCGTGCTAAAGTAGACGGCGACTACATAGCATTAGAGATTTAGCCTTGAAAAGGAGATAATCGAAATGGCTTTTAAAGTATTACAAGTGGATCACATCGGTATTGGTGTTAATGATTTAGCAGCAACTAAAGAATTCTATAAAAATGCATTAGGTATTGAACATCTTCCTGAAGATGAAGTGGTTGAAGAACAAAAAGTAAAAGTATCCTTCTTCCCATGTGGCGATGCTGAACTTGAATTCTTAGAAACTACAACTCCAGATGGCCCTATCGGTAAATTCATCGAAAAAAATGGCGGTCGTGATGGTATCCAACACGTTGCATTGCGCGTTGATAATATTGAAAATGCTATTGCTGATTTGATGGCTAAAGGCGTTCGTATGATTGACGAAAAACCTCGTTACGGTGCAGGCGGTTCCTCTATTGCTTTCTTACATCCAAAAGCAACAGGTGGCGTATTGCTTGAATTATGTCAACGTATGAAATAATACAGTATCCAATTCACATCATTATGCATGAGTAATAGATATACATAATCATATAATCACTGGTTATATATTAAATATGTATGCATGCTTGAACTTTAATTATTTATGAAATAAAATGATACTGTAACAAGTTTTATTTGGAGGTGCTATAATGGCAACAGTGCAAGAAAAAATCGAGTTATTGCACGAAAAACTAGCTAAAGTTAAAGCTGGTGGCGGTGAAAAACGCGTTGAGAAACAACATGCTCAAGGCAAAATGACTGCTCGTGAACGTTTGGCTAAATTGTTCGATGATAACTCTTTCGTTGAACTTGATCAATTTGTTAAACATCGTTGTGTTAACTTCGGTCAAGAAAAGAAAGAATTACCAGGCGAAGGTGTAGTAACTGGTTATGGTACTATCGACGGTCGTTTAGTATATGCATTCGCACAAGACTTCACTGTAGAAGGTGGTTCTCTTGGTGAAATGCATGCTGCTAAAATCGTTAAAGTACAACGTTTAGCAATGAAAATGGGTGCTCCTATTGTTGGTATCAATGATTCCGGCGGTGCTCGTATTCAAGAAGCTGTAGATGCGCTTGCTGGTTACGGTAAAATTTTCTTTGAAAATACAAATGCATCTGGCGTTATTCCACAAATTTCCGTAATCATGGGCCCATGTGCAGGTGGTGCTGTATATTCTCCAGCATTAACTGACTTCATCTACATGGTTAAAAACACATCTCAAATGTTCATCACTGGTCCTGCAGTTATCAAATCTGTAACTGGTGAAGAAGTAACAGCTGAAGACCTTGGTGGCGCAATGGCTCACAACTCTGTGTCTGGTGTTGCTCACTTTGCAGCTGAAGATGAAGATGATTGCATCGCTCAAATTCGCTACTTATTAGGCTTCTTGCCATCCAATAATATGGAAGATGCTCCATTAGTAGATACTGGCGATGATCCAACTCGCGAAGACGAAGGCTTGAACAGCTTGTTGCCTGATAACAGTAACATGCCATACGACATGAAAGATGTTATCGCAGCTACTGTAGATAATGGCGAATACTATGAAGTACAACCATTCTATGCTACAAACATTATCACTTGTTTCGCACGTTTTGACGGTCAATCCGTTGGTATCATTGCTAACCAACCAAAAGTAATGGCTGGTTGCTTGGACATCAATGCATCCGACAAATCTTCCCGTTTCATCCGTTTCTGTGATGCTTTCAATATTCCAATCGTTAACTTCGTTGACGTTCCTGGTTTCTTGCCTGGCACAAATCAAGAATGGGGCGGTATCATTCGTCATGGTGCTAAAATGTTGTATGCTTACTCTGAAGCTACAGTACCAAAAATTACTGTTATCACTCGTAAAGCATACGGCGGTTCTTACCTCGCTATGTGTTCCCAAGATTTGGGCGCTGACCAAGTATACGCTTGGCCTACATCCGAAATCGCTGTAATGGGTCCTGCTGGTGCAGCTAACATTATCTTCAAGAAAGACGAAGATAAAGATGCTAAAACAGCTAAATACGTAGAAGAGTTCGCAACTCCATACAAAGCTGCAGAACGTGGCTTCGTAGATGTTGTAATCGAACCAAAACAAACTCGTCCAGCAGTTATCAACGCTTTGGCTATGCTTGCAAGCAAACGCGAAAACCGTGCTCCAAAGAAACATGGTAATATTCCATTATAATTCGATTCGATAACAAGATCATCGAATTTGGGAGATACCTTTCTTTACTACTTTTTTAGAAAGGGGAATGATTATGGAAGGACAAGCAGTTACTACCAATCCTTGGTTAATCATGGCCATTAATATGACAGTTGTATTTGTTGTGTTGATTCTTTTAGGTATTTTGATGACAATCGTTCATTTGATTGACCCTACTAAGAAGAAAAAAGACGTACCACCAAGTGCACCTGTTGCGGCTCCCGCAGCTACACCGGTGGCTGCACCAAATGCATCTGCTCAAAATGAAGGTGAAGTAGTAGCAGCTATCGTAGGTGCCATTGTGGCGATGGGGTATTCATCTGAACAAATTGCATCTATTCGACCTACAGCAACCAGTGCTAAATGGCGCTTGGAAGGTCGTTTAAGCGGTAGAGGTTAATAATATTTTAGGAGGCATTTGTAATGAGCAATGCTACAACAACTAACGGTAAAGCTCCATCTCAAGATGTAGTAGCAGTAATCGTTGGTGCATTAGCGGCAATGGGTTATTCCGCTGATCAAATCGCGCATATCCGTCCAATCGTAAGTTATAATTGGAAAATGGAAGGACGTTTGCGCGGTAATCGATAAGATTATTGGCAGTTAGATAATCTAATAGATTATCCAATTTATATGTGTAAAAAAATTTTATAAGTATTGTGTAGACACTACACATTTTGGAGGAATTTAAAATGAAAAAATTCAACATTACAGTAAACGGCACAGCATATGATGTAGAAGTTAATGAAGTAAAAGGTGCAGCTCCTGCAGCAGCTCCTAAAGCAGCTCCAGCAGCAGCTCCTAAAGCAGCTCCTGCACCAGCTCCAGCTCCAGCTGCAGCAGCAGCTCCAGTTCCAGCAGGTGCTGAAACTGTAAAAGCTCCAATGCCTGGTAAAATCTTATCTGTAGCAGTATCCGCTGGTCAAGCAGTTAAAAAAGGCGAAACTTTGTTGATCCTTGAAGCTATGAAAATGCAAAACGAAATCGCAGCTCCTCATGATGCTGTAGTTGCAGAAGTTCGCGTAGCTGCTAACCAAACTGTATCCACTGGCGACGACATGGTTGTTCTTGGTTAATACCAAGTTGTGTGTGGCGCGGCTGAGCCGCGTCATATGACAATTTTATATTTGTGAAAGGGGAACGCATATGGAGGCTTTTGCTGTTGCGATTCAATCCGTTATTACTGATAGCGGGTTCCTCGCATTTACAACAGGCAATGCTATTATGATTCTTGTAGGTTTGATCCTATTGTACTTGGCATTTGCTAAAGAGTTTGAACCTTTATTGTTGGGTCCGATTGCGTTTGGTTGTGTACTTGCTAATATTCCTCGTAATGGTTTCGAAGAAGGCGTTATGGCACTTATTAGCGCAGGTATCTCCCAAGAAATCTTCCCACCTTTAATTTTCCTTGGTGTAGGTGCAATGACTGACTTTGGTCCACTCATTGCTAACCCTAAAACATTGCTTTTAGGTGCTGCTGCTCAAATCGGCGTATTCGTTGCTTTAGGTGGCGCAATGATGCTTGGCTTTACAGCTCAAGAAGCAGCTGCTATCGGTATCATCGGTGGTGCTGACGGTCCTACATCCATTTACTTAGCTACTAAGCTAGCTCCTCATTTATTAGGTGCTATCGCGGTTGCCGCATATTCCTATATGTCCTTGGTACCGTTGATTCAACCACCTGTAATGAAATTATTCACTACGCAAAAAGAACGCGAAATTGTTATGGAACAATTGCGTGAAGTTACACGTTTTGAAAAAATCGTATTCCCAATTATTTCTACGATCTTCATTTCCTTATTGCTTCCTTCCATTACATCCCTTTTAGGTATGTTGATGTTAGGTAACTTGTTCCGTGAATCTGGCGTAACTGATCGTTTGTCCGATACATCTCAAAATGCGTTGATCAATACTGTTACTATCTTCTTAGCAACTGGTACTGGTTTAACAATGAGTGCGGAACACTTCTTAAGTGTGCAAACACTCCTTATCATTTGCTTAGGTTTGGTTGCATTCATCGGTGGTACTGCTGGTGGCGTATTATTCGGTAAATTGATGAGCTTAGTAGATGGTGGTAAAACAAATCCACTTATTGGTTCTGCTGGTGTATCCGCGGTTCCAATGGCGGCTCGCGTATCTCAAGTTGTAGGTGCGAAAGCTAACCCAGCTAACTTCTTGCTCATGCATGCTATGGGTCCAAACGTAGCTGGCGTTATCGGTACAGCAGTAGCAGCAGGTACAATGCTTGCTATGTTGTCCAACCACTAGTAATTTAATAATTATTCACCAAGGTGTGCCTAATTAGGTACACCTATTGGTGAATATAAAAACCCTTTAAATCTATGTATTCATGCATAAATAGGGTATATTTGCAATAAATGCTTTTCAGATCGGTCATTAGGTGATACAAGAATTCACACAATAACCTTCTAGTGCTTTAAATTTAGTAGAGGTGGTCACTTGTTATCTGTAGAATTAAAAATACTGATTTGTTTTATCTGGGCATTTATTGTATTTTTTATTACGGCACTGATTATCGGTGTTGAAGGCAAAGCTAAATGGTTTCAACGCAGAACTAAATATACTTGGTTTAATCGCCGAGGATTTTTAGGTGAAACCTTATTCTTTGGGTATCCTAAAACAAGAGAGGGATATGGGATCACTTTTTTGATGGCTTCCGCCATTGGTATCGTAGGTTATATTTTATACCTCTTATAACTATATCAGTGCATTTCTCTGAAGGGAGATGATGATGTATGGGTACTGCAGAACAAACCTTAATCGTCCTCGCAGTCATGGCTGTTTTATTTGTTACGGAAATTATTCCTTTAGCTATTACTTCTTTAGGCGGCGCTATTACACTTGGCCTTATGGGTATTATTACTCCTAAGGTTGTATTCTCTGGTTTATCTGATAGTACAGTTGTGTTGTTTGCTGGCATGTTCGTTGTTGGTGCAGCATTGTTCTACACTGGTTTGGCTCAAAAAATTGGGGAAACAGTAGTATCTCATGCTGGTACTAGCGAAAATGGCTTAATGCTAGCAATCATGGTTGTTACAGCAACTATGTCCGCATTCTTATCTAACACTGGTACTACAGCTGCTTTACTTCCTGTAGTTGTTGGTATCTGTGCTGTTGCTAAGATTCCTGCATCTCGCCAATTGATGCCTTTAGCATTCGCTGCAGGTATTGGTGGTATCATTACAATGGTTGGTACACCTCCAAACATTATTGTAAGTGGTACATTAACTAAATTTGGTGAACAACCATTTGGTTTCTTTGAATTTGCTTGGATCGGTATTCCTTTGACTGTCGCAACTATCGCATTTATGATGCTTATTGGTAAACATTTATTGCCTAAGCATGAAATTCAAGATGCTGGCGACGTTGAACAAGAAGTAGCTGCTGAAGATATTTCTAACGATCCTAAGAAACAATTATACTCTGGTCTTATTCTTTTAGGCGTAATCATTGCTATGATTTTAGGTGACTTCCTAAAAGGTTATGGTATCAACTTACCATTGAGCATGGTTGCAGTTATTGGCGCAATGCTTTGTGTATTAACTGGTTGCTTGAACGAAAAACAAGCTTACACATCTATTGACTGGGTAACAATCTTCTTATTCGCTGGTATGATGCCAGTAGCAACTGCACTTGATCAATCTGGTGCAGGCAAAATGATTGCTAATGCAGTAATCGGTGTTATGGGTTCTGACCCTAGCCCTTACTTTGCAACAGCAGTATTATTCGCATTGTCTTGTGTTATGACTCAATTTATGTCTAACACAGCATCTTGCGCATTATTGGCTCCTATCGGTATCTCCATTGCTCAAGGTATGGGCGCTGACCCTCATGCTGTATTGATGGCTATCGGCGTTGCTGCATCTTGTGCATTCGGTACACCTGTAGGTACACCTCCAAATACATTAGTACTTGGCCCTGGTCAATACAAATTTACAGACTATGTAAAAGCCGGCGTTCCATTGATTTTAGTTTGCTTCGTAGTAAGCTTAATTATCATTCCAATGGTATGGCCATTCTTCCCTGGTAAATAATAGGGGATAGGTTACTCTACTATAAAGCACATACGAGGTCGAATCGTAAGATTCGGCCTCGTTTTTTATTATTGTCTTTAGACTGGTTCGCGACGTAGTCGCGAATCATTAAACCACCCGCTATGCGGGTGCGGCAACGAAAGTTATACAAAAAAATCACCTTGCTTAAGTATAATGTAGGTGTTCA
>USAV01000092.1 GCA_900552715.1 uncultured Veillonella sp. | reverse complement strand
TGGAAGTCAAGTACAACTGGAGATTCAGAGTTGATGCCAGGCGCTTGATAGCGGTCGCGGTCTGTTGGAATACGTTTGTATGGTAATTTATCAAGTAATACAGTCATAACTTTGTTCCATACAGCCTTATGTGTTGGCATTGTTAAGGAATCATCAGTTTGATTGAATCCACTGCGTACAGTGTGAATTACTTGATCATTCACATCGTAATAATATAAAAGTGCATTTACCTTTGCGGCGATATACATTTCACGATCATCATTATTATATGCATATGGGCTATTAACACCATTGATTTGTACATATACGTCTTGTAATGGTACAGGCATAATAACGATTTCAGAATTTTGTGCAGCTGCAATTTGTGCAAGGTCAACAGCTCTAATTTCAGCTGTTGGCGTATTAGTACTTACGATTGCTGTATCATAGTATGGATACTTAAGCGTATTAGATAGACGGTCTGTCATGTAACGACCTAATTGGGCTGTGTTTTCGTTGCGCAATTTTGCAGGTACAACAATTGTAACTTTGCGACTAGGGAAATTATCTAAGTGACCATCATAATTAGAATTAGAAGTATTGATAGTCGCTTTTTCAGGTGTTCCAACAATTGGTGTTGAAACAGGTGTGTTTGCAACCTTCAAAATAGGTTGACCATTATTATCGGCTTGTAATGTAGGGGTAGTCGTATCTACATTGGATGGCATAGAGTTAATGACTACCGGTTGAGCGGTATTTGATGTTAACTGGCTCATATTAATAGTGGCAGCACTTGCTGTAGCGAGTGTAGATGCCAATAGTACACCTAGTACTGTAAGTAGCGAACGTTTATAGCGTCCGAATGTATAAAACATAGTTCCTCCTCTAAATAAGACTCTTTAAAATTCACAAACAAAACAACTGGTACTATTATATCACATATACAAAAAAAAGAAGCAAGCTTTATGCTTGCTTCTAGGTTTGGTGGACGATGACAGGATCGAACTGCCGACATCCTGCTTGTAAGGCAGGCGCTCTCCCAGCTGAGCTAATCGTCCATATGTGGTGACCCGTCCGGGAATCGAACCCGGGATACCGCCGTGAAAGGGCGGTGTCTTAACCGCTTGACCAACGGGCCATATGAAATTGGCTCCTCGAGTAGGACTCGAACCTACGACCGATCGGTTAACAGCCGATTGCTCTACCAACTGAGCTATCGAGGAATGGTACGATTGTTATTATATGTTAGATTAATTATAAAAGCAAGCGTTTTTTTAAAAATTACTATAAATCAAAAGACGTTAACTATGACTAAAACACATAACGTTATACAAAAAATCAATTATTAAAAATTTTGATAAGTAAGTCATTAAAATTAATATAATCTATATAAATGAATAAACACAGATAAATACTGTGTTTATAGAGATATCTTGAGGGATATTTTACTAAGAGTTAGCAATATAAGTATATTGAATATAATCGGTATACATATGCATTACAAAAAAGTTTAAACCTTTTATTTGAAAAATAATATCAAGTAGTCTGAAAGCGTATTTATCATCTTAGATATACTCTGCATTTATACGGTGATTTCAACCTAATTTTGGCCTCTAAAAGTGGATTAATATATAGGGTATAAAAATTCTTTCAACCTATGATTAACTATGACTTTTATCACATTGGAAATATAGTTTTTATAGTCGAAAATATGATGAAAAAGAACTATTGAAATACCGAAATATATACAGCAATATTCATGAAAATAATTCTCAAAACATGAAAAAGCATTGAGAAAACTGTATAGTTAAGCCGTTGAAAGCATGTATGTTGTGTGTTACGATTGATGCATAGAGTTAATCTCGATGTGTATGAGAAACATATGTCTTATACACTTGAGAGTTAAAAGTTATCTCACGGTAATTTAGAATTAATATTCAACTATGTTCCTGAGGAGGGATTATCTTGCGCGAGATTCAAGTATCTGAAATCACAAAAACAGTCCGTCAAATGTGTATGGACGCAGCTTACCACTTGCCAAAAGACATCTATGAAGGCTTGAAAAAAGGCCGTGAAACAGAAGAGTCTCCAGTTGGTTGCATCGTTCTCGATCAAATCATCAAAAATGCAGAAATTGCTGATGCTGAAGATCGTCCATACTGCCAAGATACTGGTATGACATTGGTATTCGTAGAAGTAGGTCAAGATGTTCATTTCGTTGGTGGCGATCTTAAAGAAGCTATCAATGAAGGTGTTGCTCAAGGTTATGTAGAAGGTTACCTTCGTAAATCCGTTGTAGCAGAACCATTGTTCAACCGTAAAAACACTCAAAACAACACACCTGCAATCATCTACATCGATATCGTTCCTGGCGATAAAGTAGAAATCAACGTAGAACTTAAAGGCTTCGGTTCTGAAAATAAATCTGACGTAGCTATGTTGGTACCTGCAGATGGCGTTGAAGGCGTTAAAAATGCAGTTCTTGAAATCGTAAAACATGCTGGCCCTAACCCATGCCCTCCAATCGTACTTGGCGTTGGTATTGGTGGTACTATGGACCAAGCAGCTGTTATGTCCAAAAAAGCTTTGCTTCGCGATATTAGCACTCCTCACAAAGATCCTGAGTATGCAAAATTGGAAGAAGAAATTTTGGAAATGGTTAACAAAACTGGTATCGGTCCACAATTGGGCGGCACAACAACTTGTATCGGTGTAAACATCGAATGGGGTGCAACTCATATCGCCGGCCTTCCTGTTGCTGTTACTATTATGTGTCATGCTGCTCGTCATAAACACGTAGTACTTTAATCGGTAGGAGGTAATTACAATGGCTGAAACAATTCGCATTAATACTGAAGAATATAATGAAGAGTTTTCCCGTAAATTAAAAGTTGGTGATAGCGTTCTTATCACTGGCAAAATTTACTCCGCTCGTGACGCTGCTCATAAAGTTATGACTGAAGCTTTAGCACGTGGCGAAAAATTACCAATCGATTGGACTAACAAATTCGTTTACTACCTTGGCCCAACACCTGCAAAACCTGGTGACCCAATTGGTTCCGCTGGTCCTACAACTTCTGGTCGTATGGATGCTTACACACCAACAATGCTTGATCAAGGTATCAAAGGCATGATCGGTAAAGGTTCCCGTAAACCAGCAGTAGTTGAATCCATGAAGAAAAATGGTTGCACATACTTCGCAGCAGTTGGTGGCGCTGCAGCATTGATTGCAAAATCCATCAAAAAATACGAAGTACTTGCTTATGGTGAACTTGGTCCAGAAGCTTTGGCTGAATTGACAGTTGAAGATTTCCCTTGCATCGTAGTTGGCGATACTGAAGGTAACAACTTCTACGAACAAGGCCAAAAACCTTATAGAAAAATCTAATATCACCGTTGAGTGATTGAAAGAGGCTTGCTAATGCAAGCCTCTTTTTTATCTATAGAGATCAATAATTATCACTGTACATGTATATATTTAATGATTATTACATTGTTTATTAGTATGATAGTAATATATGAAATTACTTTTATAGTTTATATATTATTATGTTAGATTCACTTTTGCTTAGTAGAGTAAAGTCTACCGATTCTGTCCATTTTGTGATAATATACATATAGATTTATACATTCAAAGTGAGTGAGGCGATATCATGACTTCTGTAGAAACTATTCGTCAGTCAGTGCGTACAGCGATGGCTGAATTGCTAGATTTGGCAAAGGTTCGAGAAGGTCAATTATTCGTGGTGGGTTGTTCCACTAGCGAAGTTATGGGTAAGAAAATTGGCACTGATTCCCACATTGATGTGGCTCAGATCCTATTTGATGAAATATATAAAGCTGTTAAAGCTAAAGGTCTTAATTTGGCCGTTCAATGCTGTGAGCATATTAATCGAGCTCTTGTTATGGAACGTAGTGCAGTAACATGGGAGGAAGAGGTTAATGTAGTACCTCAACGTCATGCAGGTGGAGCCATGGCTGTTACTGCTTATGAACGTTTTGACGATCCAGTGATGGTTGAATTTATTAAAGCTGATGCAGGTATCGACATCGGGGACACTTTCATAGGTATGCATATGAAACATGTTACTGTACCAGTGCGCCTCAGTATTAAAGAAATTGGTGAGGCTCATGTAACCGCTTGTCGTGTTCGACCTAAGAGCATTGGTGGTGAACGTGCTGCATATAATGAAGCGTTGATGTAGGGGGATAGTATGTCAAACGTAATACCATATTTTGTATTAGCTGTTGTAGCGCTTGGATTTTTTGCCATTTGTTACGCCGTTTTTAATCGTAATGATAGTGAAAGCCAAGCTAAAGATGAGCACCATGATAGATCTGTTACTAAGTTTGATGGCGAACATCATAGAGAAAAGTCCGTTAATGAATCTAGGGTAGGCGATGTAACTGTTACACATGAAGGTGGAACCAATGTGTATACGGCCTCTGTGTTAGAGAATAATGAGGATT
Organism: uncultured Veillonella sp.; assembly: GCA_900552715.1. Taxonomy (GTDB): domain Bacteria; phylum Bacillota; class Negativicutes; order Veillonellales; family Veillonellaceae; genus Veillonella. Next base: position 2,748 of record USAV01000092.1, on the reverse strand, counting down.
CTAATGCTTCTGAACCTGTGGAAGCTCATAAAGATACATCTTATAACCGACGAGATGGTAATCAATTACATGTGGAAAACTCCGAAATAGGATATTCCTTGGCCTTAGGTCATCATGCAGGCGAGACTGAGACTAAATCAAGTCAAGCTGACTTAAAAGAACAAGAACCTGTTCAAGATACATCTGTTTCTGCTGATTCTATTCCGCATGAATCTGTTTCACATGAATCTGTTTCACATGAATCTGTTTCACATGAATCTATTCAAGTAAATTCTGGTTCTCTAGAGAAGACAGAATCTGCTCCAACAGAACATAGTAATGATGAAACTATTATAATGCCTGCAGTTTCTGATGGTAAACGCTCTAACAGTGAGCATCATTCCACTCCATTGATGGATAAGACGATTGTTCTTGATGCTGTTACAGATGAACTTCGCAATCGCGCTAATTCTGTAGAGGATACGATTGCTATGGGCGAATCTGTAGAGGCTCTTGAAGCTGATGAAGCAGAACATATTGAGGCTACACAAATGATCGGTGGTGTCGATGAGATTAAAACAGCAGAAGGCCCATCTGTATTGGATGAAACACGCTTGTTTGATGCTTCAGAAATAGAGGCTCAATTGGCAGCCGCTAGTATGGTTGAAGAAGAGGTACCAACAGGGCAATGGGCTAAAGCGGCACATGAAGATAAATGTATTGAATTGGCAATCGCGCCATTTGTTCATGCCTTCGGCGTGTTGCATGGAGATACACAACATTATGTGGAATCCATTACAAGAGATGCATTAGCAGCTCTTAATATTACAAAGTTAGCTGAAGTCAACGCACTTCTTGATAATATTGTTATTCAAGAAGCCTTGATGAGTATGCAAAAGGCCTATGCTGCTACGAATACAGAGTGGATGAAATCCGCCGCCTTAGGTGCGTTCTTAGATGTGGTGCAATCACCTAAGTCTAGCACTCCGTACCTTGTAGCCTTTGATGCGTTACGTGTATTGCCACACTTGACATTAGGTCATTTCCAAGTCATGGCATTGACATTATTGTTACAATACTCTAGAAACTCTAATAACTATGGATTGATTCACTTCCAACATTATGTAGAAAAATATATTGAGCCATTCATTTCTGATTTGCCTCAAAATAACTCTTTCTATCGTCAGCTAGACTACTTACGCTGTACGCAAGAGGAACGCGAACCAATTACATTAGCTCAAGTGTTATCCAATTCCTATCCATTTGTGTTCAACTATCGTGGCTTCTCGAAGGAGGAACTCTTCCGTGCTACTGATGGTCATGGCGTTGATCCACGTTATGTGGTGCGTAGCTTGAATTCCAATCTTTATAAATTGGCGTTAGTTGACGAGTCTTTAGCACCTCGTTTCTTTAGACAAACTCGTATTTCTGATTCTATGGTTCAACGTGATCTCATTGCGCTTATGAAGAGTAAACCGACTGCTTTCAGAGGTCAAGAAGCACGTGATATTATGGATGATATTTCTCCAGTTCTACTAGATTTAGCGGATGTATTTGATCATACGCCGATGTCTAAAATCAGCTTAACATTGCTTGGCCTTTACTTAGGCCGTGCTCATGTGAAAGCAACTATTGGTGAAGAATTCGATTTATCTCATTGGTTCTAATAACCAAAGAAAATAATTAAACTATAAAAGGTCTCCCTAGATGATCTAGGGAGACCTTTTTCGTTTGATTATATGTTAGAAAGAATAATTGTATTATTTATTAGAAACGACGATTTGGTTACATGTTAGAAACTATTAAAACCAAATTCTTCAATTCCTTCAATATCTTTTAACGTTACCGTGCGACCTGTAATATCGATAATGCCTTCATCTCTTAGGCGCCCGAGTTCGCGGCTAAGTGCTGTGCGAGATACATTGAGTACTTCTGCCATTTGCTCACGGTTATGTGGCAAATGGATTGTTGTAGACTGCTGACGTTTATAAATGTCTGTTAAGTACGCGAAAATCTTCTCGCGCATACCTTTCAAGGTAAGATAATGAACCTTTCTTGTAAGGAGAATAGCTTTTTCAGATAAGTCCTCTAATAGGTTAGATAAGATTTTAGTTTGGCATTGTTGGCAATCTGGCAATGTATCAATAAATGTTTCGAGCGGAATGAACATAATTTTTGTAGCCTTCGTAGCCTTAATAGTAGCAGGCCATAATGGTTGCTTACTAAATAGCAATGCTTCACCAAAAATATCAGATTGTTCAAGATTCGCCATAATAACGCGTTGGCCCATTACATTTTCTCGAGTCAGTAAAGCGCTACCTTCGAGAATAACACCAATGCCTTCCATAGGATCCCCAGAGAGGGCGATGAAGTCATTTTTCTTATAGCTATGAACAATAACCTTTGCATTATGTAAATAGCCTTTTAATTCAGGCTCACCTAATTTATTGAATAGAGGACAGTGTATAAGAGTGGGCAGATATTGGTTGATAATATCGTTTGAAAGTATTTGCTTCATGGTCGCCTCCGATGTGACGAAGTCTATAGTAAATTAAATTGATTATTGTATAATAATAGTATAAGGTCAAATGACCTACCTGTTCCGAAAGGGGAGCCAGGTAAAAATTTTGAAAAAGTTTTTTATTTGTTGCTCAAGCTACAGAAATTGTATCATCTTTACGTTATACTTTCAAATGTAATCAATCAGACACCTGATAATTCATCAGTGTAATGTATAGGTTTTATATTATCTAGCTTGAATGCGAGGAA
>USAV01000091.1 GCA_900552715.1 uncultured Veillonella sp. | reverse complement strand
TCTCTGGTCTCGTGGGCTCGGAGATGTGTATAAGAGACAGATATAGCATATTTTAATAGATTTCTCACAAATGATTGGACTGATTCTTGATTCCATTCTAACAATTGAGAGTTATCAAGCTCACCGAGATATATATAATTATTGCAAACTAATTCTGGAGCTTTTTTTCGTATATAAGCACGAACAATATCTTGTTTTATAGACCCACCTCTACCATATGACAAAGCACCGTTATGAGTAATTACAATCTTATTCGTTTGAGAATTATAATTAGAGAACTTATCTAAATTAAGTTGTAAAGAATGATGTCTATTTTCTTTATTAGTTATAGATACATTTAATTGTGTATTACCCAATCGAGTTCCCCAATGTTCATCATTTTCGGTATGAGCTGTACCACATATACTAATACCAAGCACTTGATCTCTATGTTTATGATCCTTCGCAATAAATAATCGCGACCATACTTGATAGGAACCTCCACCGCTGTTACCAAACTTAGTCTTACCTCTAAAGCAATCCTTAATAACACCAATTTTCTCAAGAATTAATTTATTAGTATCTTCCTTCAACAATATTAAATTTAAAAGATTGAGATAAAATCCTTTCTTATTTTCCGGTGTATCATCTCCAAAATATCCACAATCATAAAATTTTTCTTGAAGCTCTTGTAACATTACTTGTTCATATGTATAAGGATTAATGATTCTTTTTTCAACAAAAGCCAAATTATCATCTAATAAATCTTTGTATGTAGGAATATTTTCTACCTCAAAATATTTCTCTTTTTTTGATTGATATATTGCAACTTGATTCCCATTAATAAGCATAACATAATCAGCTTTAACTATCTTTCTATATCGTTCAGCTTGTTCAAGTACATCATCACAATATACATCTATATGAGGAGCTTTACATTCAATAACCATAAGCGCATCTTTTCGTTCATCATCTCGATACACAACAATATCAGCTCTGCCTCTAGCTCCTTTTTTTACATGACTCATTGATTCTTCAACAAGCACCCTATCAACTGGTACACCTAATTTATCTTGTAAAAACTTAATTGCTTTTTGTCGAACCTCTTCTTCAGGTGTTTTTTGAACTAATAAATGTCGAATAGGGTCATACAAACAAGTAGTATCTTGCTTGTATTTATCGAGCCTTATTGATTTAAATATACGTGATATGTCATTCATTATTATCACCCAAACCTGTTTTAATCACCTTACAATACAAATTCATCTTATATTCATGATTATTATAACACAGATTAAAAAAGCCCCCAATTTATAGAGCTCATATGAAAAATAAAATCCGTTCTTATTTGAAGTGCCAACAATTAGAGCGGTAAAATCTGATTATCGATACCGTAGAGATTGATGCAAACTAATAATTCGACAGGGATACATAGGGTTCTATAAATTAGAACACGCCTGTTCTAATTCCATAACAGTATATACAGCTCTAACTCTTTTATATATAAAAAGGTGAATGGATTTTTCCATTCACCTTTTTTAAAACTATGTAATTTAATGCTAATCATAAATATTTCAAGAGTTGAATTAACACATGTCCCGAAAAATCTTGTTCGTCTATATCCAAACTACGTTCACCAAACACTTTAAATCCGTTCCTAATATAGAACCCGATCAACTTCTCATTATTTTCGCACTCTAAGTATATAAATTTACCGCCAACTAAAGATTGAACATGACGTAGCATATCTACAGCCATGGTTAATAATTCATCGCCAGTAATTAGTTCTTTATATTTGTAATTCTTCCCAAGTTGTCCAATCAGCGGAGCAGCTATATGATATTGTTTCAAAACAACATCATAAGTACCAAACTTATTGAACCGTCGTTTCATCTTCTTACTAATTTCATTTCCCTTTGTTTTTACAACAAAAGATTTACTTCCAGATAATGAAAAATATCCAGCAATTTTATTTTCACCTTGATAGGAAGCCATTACTAAATATGTTTTTGCAATTGCTGCTTTTGAAAATTCAACAGCTTTATATTTCAAAAATTCTCTATATCAGGATTAAGAGGACTCTCGAAGTCATTTAAAATTGTTCTAATCTGTTCCTCAGATTTAACTTGTAAAAGTAAATCTAGATTAACAATTTTAAATCCTATCATATGAAAATCTTATCAATTTCGTCTTTTGTAGCCATGGAATAAGATCTAGAAAACTCAACAGGAACACTTTTTTGCTTTTGCGCACTCTCTAACGCATGTAAAAGCTTACTACAATCTTTTTTGTTCTTAATAGTTACATTCTTAAAAAAACTTTTTGTAGCCATGTATACACCGCCTCCTCCTATTCTTTATCTTTATTATATGGTCAAGCACCTTAATTAGCAATACATTTATAGTAAGAAAAACAAAAGCGAAGTCAATAAGAGACTTCGCTTTTTCTTTGGTGATCCAGGAGGGATTCGAACCCCCGACCCACGGCTTAGAAGGCCGTTGCTCTATCCAACTGAGCTACTGAACCATGTGGATTACCTATATATGTAATTATCTATTATAGTATAAATTATGTACTATGTATCGTCAACTGTGCTCTATTGCAGTTTACCCTAAAAAAGGCAAAAAAAAATGGAGCGGGTGAAGGGAATCGAACCCTCGCGACCAGCTTGGAAGGCTGGGGCTCTACCATTGAGCTACACCCGCAAAAAAAAATGGTCGGAGCAGCAGGATTCGAACCTGCGACCCCCTGGTCCCAAGCCAGGTGCGCTACCAAACTGCGCTATGCCCCGTCATTAATTACTTGCTAATTATAGCAAACCTGGTAGTTGATGTCAACCACTACTCTTGCTGAGTTTTTTACTCTTTTGAGTATCGCTCTGCAACGAAAATTATTATATCATCGATACAAAATAGTGACAAGTACTTTTTTACAACTTCATTAATTTTTTAAATTTTATTAGTTTATATGAAAAAACATGCACCTCTTTCGAGGTGCATGTCATTATAGTTTATATTATCTTACCCGATTCTTAAAGGTCAAAGTAAGACTGTTAGCTATTTAGATTAACCTTCGTAGCTACCGTCTTCAACTACTTTAGGTTTTTTAGCGATACCTTGTTTTACAGCAACTTCAGCAACTGCTTTTGCAACAGCTGGAGCTACACGAGGATCGAATACGGATGGCATAATGTTTTCTTCGTTCAATTCGCTATCTGGGATCAAATGAGCCAATGCTTCAGCAGCAGCCAATTTCATTTCATCAGTGATTTTGGATGCGCGAACATCGATAGCACCACGGAAGATACCAGGGAATACTGCTACGTTGTTGATTTGGTTAGGAGCATCGGAACGACCAGTACCAGCGATGCGAATACCAGCTGCTTTCATATCAGCATATGTTGCTTCTGGGTTAGGGTTAGCCATTGCGAATACTATTGCATCGTCAGCCAAGTTTTCCAAAATTTCTTTTGTGAATACACCTGCTGCAGATACACCAAGAAGAATATCAGCACCTTTAGCATTTTCAGCCAAGTTGCCATGTTTTTCTTCAAGTTTAAGCAAGTCGATCAATTCAGCTTGCAAGGAGTCAAGACGTTTGTAGTCTTTGTGCAATACGCCAGAAGATACTAATAATGTAATATCACGAGCGCCTGCAAGGTATAACAAGCGAGCAATGTTAGCACCAGCTGCACCAGCACCGTTTACAATGATTTTAGCTGTTGCTAAATCTTTTTTAACAAGGCGAAGAGCACCTTTAACACCAGCTAAGCAAGCGATAGCTGTACCGTGTTGGTCATCATGGAATACAGGGATTTCCAATTCTTCTTTCAAACGGTTTTCGATTTCATAGCATTTAGGAGAAGAAATATCTTCCAAGTTAATGCCAGCAAAGTTTTTTTGCAATAATTTTACAGTGTTGATCAATGTATCAGCATCTTTTGTATCTACAACCAATGGAATGCAGTCTACATCGCCGAATTTTTTGAACAATAAGGATTTACCTTCCATTACAGGCAATGCTGCTGCAGCGCCAATATCGCCAAGACCAAGTACACGAGTACCGTCAGATACAACGGCCACCATGTTGGAACGGCAAGTTAATTCGAAGGATTCTGCTTCATTATCTTTAATACGCAAGCATGGTTCTGCTACACCTGGTGTGTAAGCTACAGATAAATCATGAGCGTCTTTTAATTCATATTTAGTTCCTACAGTAAGGAAACCTTTTAATTCACGTTTTTTTTGTACAGCTAATTCACGTACGTCCATAATAATTCTCCTTTGTGGATAAACTCGGACTCTTTTGAGTCGGTAATTAATACCTTTAACTAATTGTATTATACAAAATGATATATAACAATTCAAGTTTTTTCGATATAGTTCTCCGAATATTTTAGAATTAAATTCAATTAATCTATTTTAGTAATAAAAATGATAATTAAATAAAAAGTAGATAAGCCATATACGACTTATCTACTTTAGTACTATATACGTATTATCCGATAGGACACATAGCGTACAGAATATATATTTTATTTATGCTTTTACGGATGGCAAATTACGGCCATAGAAAATTTCCATCATTTCTTGTTTTAATTGATGTTTAATTTGTTTGATTTCTCGTTCGCTCAATTCAGCTTCAGTAATGCCAAATAGGTAATTATCTAAATCAAACTCTTTTAACATCATTTTTGTATGGAAGATATTTTCTTGGTATACGTTTACATCAATCATGTTGTACATGTTGCGAGTTTTTGCATTGATGTAGTTTTGGATAGAGTTGATGCGATGATCGATATAGATTTTCTTACCAGATACGTCGCGCGTAAAGCCACGTACATGGTAGTCCAATGTAAGGATATCGGAATCAAAGCTTTGAATCAAATAGTTAAGCGCTTTAAGTGGAGAGATTTGACCACATGTAGACACTTCAATGTCGGCGCGGAATGTACTAATCCCTTTGTGCGGATGGCTTTCAGGATAGGTATGTACAGTAAGGTGAGATTTATCAAGATGCATAACAACATCTTCTTTTTCAATTTCCTCTTCAGAAATCAAAATCGTTACAGACGCACCTTGTGGATCATAGTCTTGTTTCGCTACGTTAAGGATGTTGGCACCAATGATACGGCTAACCTCTGTTAAGATAGCTGTTAAACGATCTGCATTGTATACTTCATCAATGTACTGAATGTATTGTTTTTTCTCTTCTTCTGTACGAGTATAACAAATATCATAAATATTAAAACTCAATGTCTTTGTGAGATTATTAAAACCATATAATTTCATTTTAGGCTTTGCTTTAACTGGTGTATCCATGATATGTCATAACCCTTTCCATGCATAGACTTACTATTTTTTCTGAAAGCTTTTCAAACCGTATCAGAATAAGCTTTCACCATATAACTAAACAATTTCTTGTTTATACACAAACTCTACATCAAACTGTCCATTATCGTAGGTAACGATGGCAAAGGTACCACCAGAGCGGTCGCGAGCCAACGAAATACTGCCAGGATTCACGAATACCGCATCACGAACACGAACCTCACCATGATGATGGCTATGGCCAGATACGATAAGGCGCGCCCCCATATCAGTTCCTAACTCAATCAGTTTTTGTATACGATTATAATATGATACCTCATGACCATGCGTCATGTAAATATAGGTATCCTCTAGGGGAATCAACTGTTCGCGCGGCTCAAGAGGTTGTACACGGTCGTTATTACCACGCACGGCATACACAGGAATATCCGTATGCTCCTGCATGTAACGAGCATCATCACCAAAGTCACCGGCGTGAAGCCACATATCGATGTCTTGATCTGCGGTAACCTCCAAGACGAGGTCAATATCCTCTAGATACCCATGGGTATCACTTAAAATACCAATTCGTTTCATTTTATACGTTCTCTAATACTATTATATTATATATTTATATGAACTATACCATATAGTTCAAAAATATTAAAGTTTACTAATTAATTCACGTAGTGCACGGCCACGATGGCTGATAGTTTCCTTTTCTTCAATGCTAAGTTCAGCCATTGTTTTCTTGAACTCCGGCACATAGAAGTACGGATCATAGCCAAAGCCATTGTCACCTTTTGGCTCATCTTGTACGAGGCCATCGCAATAGCCTTCTGCTGTCACTTCACGACCATCAGGATATACAAGAGCTAAAGCGCATACATAATGACCTGTGCGGTCGCTTTTACCTTGCAGCTCACGAATCAATTTTTCATTATTAGCTTGATCATCACCATGGTGACCGGCATAGCGCGCAGAATACACCCCTGGTGCCCCATTAAGAGCATCTACGGTGATGCCAGAGTCATCAGCAAGGCATGGACGCTTCGTAGCCTTTGCATAATAGCGAGCTTTTAAAAGGGCATTTTCCATAAAGGTTGTACCTGTTTCCTCTGGTTCCTCAATGGAAATGACGTCTTTCACCGGTACACAGTCGATAGATAAATGGGAGAAAGCCTCAGAAAATTCACGAATTTTCCCTTTATTCCCTGTAGCAAGTACGATTTGTTCCATCTTACACCTCCGGAGCCGTAGGATATACTTTACCTACTTTATTTGCTGTCACGCCAAGTACTTCACGTTGTTTAGCCATAAGCTCATCGGTAGCAGCCTCTGCTAAATCAAGTAACGCATTGAGTTCATCACGGTTAAATGTACCGTGTTCGCCTGTGCCTTGTACCTCAACCATGTTGCCAGAGCCGGTGCGCACCACATTCATATCAACGATAGCAGCACTGTCCTCTTCATAGCAAAGGTCTGTAATAGGACCGTCAGGACCAATACCTACTGAAATAGCTGCACAAAAATCAGTAATTGGGAATTTGCCTGCTCCACCAAAGGTGAAGTCTACCGCATCAACAAGGGCTACAAATGCACCTGTAATAGAGGCTGTACGCGTACCACCATCGGCTTGAATAACGTCGCAGTCGATTGTAATAGAACGTTCACCTAACGCTTCAAGGTCTACGACAGCGCGCAATGCACGACCGATAAGACGTTGAATCTCTACAGTACGACCCGTTTGTTTCCCTTTTGCAGCCTCACGGCTTACACGAGTTTGCGTAGAACGTGGCAACAAAGAGTATTCGGCTGTTACCCATCCTTGGCCAGAACCTTTTAGCCAGCGAGGCACAGAATCCTCAACAGTAGCTGTACAGATAACCTTAGTCTTACCGCACTCAATAAGTACAGAACCTTCTGCATACTCTGTAAAATTCCGTGTTATTTTAATAGGTCGCAATTGACCTGCTGTTCTATTATCGCT
>USAV01000090.1 GCA_900552715.1 uncultured Veillonella sp. | reverse complement strand
GGATTAATATTAGCGCTAAAATCAATTACCTCATATGGTTCAATTCGTTGTTCATGGGCAAACTGAAATATATTGCCCCCATGTATCTTAGACATTCGATTCTCTTTCTATTAAATATATTATCGTTTGATATAGGTCAATCCTTCGTTTGTTGTTTCTACAGTATCCACATAGGATAACTGTGGTAATTTACGCATAATCTCTTGTTTACAATCATCAATTCGCCCATAATCTACTGGAAATAAAAGGCCCATAATGGTCCCACTATGAGCTATGATTGTACCAACACTATTGTAGTAATTACCAATATCATGAAAATCATATAAATTCGATTTATACAATATACGTTGATTACCAAAGGCACTTAATGTAGCTGCTTGACCTATTAAATTTATATCAGGTGTATTCAATCCCCGTTTGAATAAATCAAGTGACTCTTCTATGATTGATTCTTTTTCTAAAATCTTAGTTTGTAAATCTACTTGTTGATTAAAAGAAATCGTATCTATACTCCCACCCTCATCAAATACAAGGATTTTCAATGGAGGACACATGCCTAGTGGTTGGGAAATAGTGCCTTTTATATAATCAAACTGAGTAACACCTTGATAAAATGAAGCATCTGTAGGCTCTACAGATAAGCAAATTTGCTCTAATTCCTTTAGTGATAGATCATAATTCATGGCTAATGCTGTTGCCATAGCCGTCACAGAAATATCCGCAGAACTTGAGGCCATCCCCTTACCCTGTATGATGTCAGAACGTACATATACAGGTGGACAAGCTTGGTTTTTATTATTTTTTTTTAATAATCGCTGTACTAATTCTCTTGCCTTCGCAGACTTAGGCTGTAATGCACAATAGTGCTGTGAAAACGGATGTGTTACATTACTTAATGCGTAGGAGTATCGATTAATAGGACAAGTCACTAAGAATGACTGACCATTAATAGAACCTTGTAGAAATTCCCCACATGTACCTGGGGCTCTTACATAATAGGTCACATTGAACTCCTTTCACATTAAATAAAAATAGTAACTTATAAGAAGCCATTAGGCAGTACGTTATTAAAACATAGTCGTATTGGATGCGACAGTAGCAGATAATATGGACAAGATAATGATATATACAAAGAGTAATAATACCTCTGTAACCTCTACAACAAATCCATATGTGTCACCAGTAGTACCACCAAGTTGCTTAACAATATAACGATTAAGCAAACGATTGATAATATAGGTAATTATCATGCTTACAATATTGATTTGGAAAATACCTAAGGTAGCATAGACTAATACACCTAGTCCTACAACATATCCAACATCAGCTACAGAGAATATAGAATATGCGCCATATAAAAGGGTATACAAAATCGTACCGATTATTAATATAACAATAGGCATAAAGAAGGTTGAAATTGTATTGTACGTAATAACATGCTTTGGAGCTAAGTTAGCAAAGGCAGCACCCATTCCCTCTTTTCTCGCATACGGATAAGATCTGATACTCAATACAAGGGACCAACGGCTCATTAATGGCATCATAATCAATGCCATAGGAATAAATTCCGCTGTAGGAATGGCCGTTAATAATTGCCATTTTAAAAGTGTAACAAATACAAAAGCAACAACACCAAAAGAGCCTATACGGCTATCTTTCATAATTTCCAGCTTACGTTCCCGTTCACGTCCTGAAAATAGACCATCACTTGTATCCATTAAACCATCAGCATGGAGACCACCAGTAATCAAGAATTCCGCTATAACGATGATTAACATCAACGGAACCAACGGAATAAACGGTGATAATATACCATACAATAATGCCAAGATAAGGCCAATAATTAAGCCTACATAAGGAAAGGCCACAACGGATTTACCAAAGTCGTCTACAGACCATTCTGTTTGATTAACGATTTTTAAACGTGTTAAAAACTGTAATGCTATGAAAAAAGGTGTCATTATACATTCATCCCATAAGTAATGGCTGTACTAATAATAACCATTAGTATAGTCGTAAAATACATCATATAAATTGTGCGTGTAATATGGTTGCGATTTAATTTTTCAATAGGATCCCCCATGTATTCACGGAAGGTCATTTTCTTGAAATATTGATTGTAACCACCTAAACGAATATGTAAAGCACCTGCAACTGGTGCTTCTGCATAGCCGCCATTAGGACTTGGATGCTTATTAGCATCACGCAAGCCAATTTGGAGAGCTTTCTTTGCGTCAAAACGTAAAAAGAATGCAGAAATAATTAATAATATAAAGGTAATTCGTGCAGGAATCCAGTTAAGTACATCATCAAAGCGGGCAGCTACACGACCAAAGTACATATACTTTTGATTTTTATAGCCCAGCATAGAGTCCATAGTATTGGCAGTTCTATATAGAATTGCCCCCATTGGACCGCCGATGATGAAGAAAAATAAAGGCGCAATAATGCCATCTACTGTATTTTCTGCAATGGTCTCTACAGTAGCTCGTGTAATTTCGCTTTCATCTAATTCTTCTGTATCGCGCCCTACAATCCAAGATAATCGCTTACGAGCTTCTTCAATATTATCTTGCTTAATTAATTGGCTAATAGTAAAGCCTGCACCTGCTAGTGAGCGTGGAGATATAGCAATGTAAAGAATAATTACTTCAAGAGCGTATTCTACCCATTCATCAACTACGCCACCAAGCCATAGAATTAAAGATACAATAATATATACAGAAATAAGGATTAAACCTACTGCAATACCGCCGTACCATAGTTTTTTTGTATCATTATCAGTATCTTTATATAGAACTGCCTCGAAAAAGGATATAATACGGCCAATTATAGCCACAGGATGATATTTACTATTGGGATCTCCAATAAGCAAATCCAATATAAATGCTAAGGTTGGAATACATACAAAGCTATACTTTGTAAACCAATGTAATATTGTTAAATGTTCCATACATCTCCCCTACTAACCCAAGGTAGACATAATATAATGCATATCTAAGTGTTCTTCTACAATATCAGCTAATCGATTGTAAGCTGCATTTTTGTGATCAAAATAATGGAATACTACATCTAATGGTTCTAACCCCTTACGCTCACGTAACTGATTGATAATAAAGCGTCTAAATTCATCATTATCAAATACACCGTGAATATATGTCCCCATTACTTGATGATTGCCATCGATAAAGCCATCAATTACATTGACCGCCTCTTCACTGCGACTCGTAATAGTGAAACAACGGCTCACGGTATCTACTAATGGCGTAGTATCCCCCATATGGATTTCATAGCCTACTAATTTTTCACCTGTAAATGTACCATTTAAAAACTGAAGATTAGATACGTTAAATTCTACTTGGTGTGTCGTTTTTTGATCCTTCATTGTGGTGGAGGAATCTACTAAACCAAGACCTTCAACTTCTTCAATATCACCTTCCATATGATGCGGATCATATATTGTTTTACCTAACATTTGATTGCCACCACATACACCGATAACAGGTGTGCCTTGTTCAGCAAGCTGCTTAATTTCATCAGCAAAGCCAGAATTACGAAGATATGTTAGGTCTGCTAATGTATTTTTAGAACCAGGTAAAATGATTAAGTCCGGTTTACCAATAACATCTCCAGGACCCACAAAACGGACAGATACATCTGGTTCATAATTTAATGCATCAAAGTCCGTAAAGTTAGAAATTTTAGGTGTTTGCATAACTACTACTTGAATCTCTTTAGCACCGCTATTGCGTTTATTTTCTAGTGCCACAGAGTCCTCTTCATCGATATCAAGGTTTTCAATGGCAGGAATAACACCTACTACCTTTTTACCTGTTTTTTCTTCGATGAATGTGAGTGCAGGTTCTAATAATTTAATATCACCACGGAATTTATTGATAACAATGCCTTTAATAAGATCTCGCTCTTCTGGTTCTAATAATTCTAAGGTACCAACGATAGATGCAATAGCACCACCACGGTCGATATCAGCAATGAGATATACAGGAGCTTGCGTCATCTTAGCAATGCGCATATTTACGATATCATTAGCTTTGAGATTAACTTCTGCTGGACTACCGGCACCTTCAATAACCATCATATCGAAGTTAGAATCCAAGAAGTCGATAGATTCTTTTACCTTATCAAGGGCTGTTAAAGAATATTTTGTATGGTATTCTTTAGCACTATAGACGCCAACTGGCTTGCCCATTAATACGACTTGAGAGGATTGATTACCTGTAGGTTTTAATAAAACAGGGTTCATTTGAACAATTGGATCTATGCCTGCAGCCTCAGCTTGCGCTACTTGAGCACGACCAATTTCATCCCCCCATTTAGTGACATACGAATTGAGGGCCATATTTTGAGCTTTAAAAGGAACGGTTTTAAAACCTTTTCTGTAAAAGATGCGGCATAAAGCAGTACATAAAATACTTTTACCTACATTGGAACTCGTTCCTTGGAACATAATTTTCTTAGCCATTTATATGAACCTCCTGGGATTTTAATTCAATGGTAACACCACTAATTGTTAAGTATAATTTATCAGCTACAGTTGCGACTGTCCGATTGACGCGACCTGCAATATCTCTAAAATATCTAGCTAGCTTATTATCTGGTACAATACCAAGACCAATTTCATTAGTTACAAAAATAACTGTTTTCCCATCACTTGATGCAATTAAACTTAGTAATGATTCTAATTCTGAAAGTACAGCCTCTTCCAAGTCATTAGCATCTTGTTGCCCTTGTATAGAACCATGTGCCATCATGTGATTCGTAGTAAACATAGTTAAACAATCTATAAGAATTACATCAGCAGATTGGCTAATATTTTGCCACTCTTTAGCCAAATATAATGGTACTTCAAAATTTGTCCATATTGCACCACGTCGTTCTTGGTGTTTTTTTATGCGATCAACCATTTCTTCATCAAACGCTTGTCCTGTTGCTACATAAGCTTTACGACCCTCCGTAGAAAGTGCTAAACGTTCTGCAAATTCACTTTTTCCACTGCGTGCTCCACCGGAACACAATATAATTTGGGATTTCATAATGCACCTATACAAGAATTTATAATTTCAGTATCATTATAAGTATAACAAAGGAGCGATACTATGGAAATTATGAATATGAAACTTAAAATGATGGCTACTTTATGGGATAATACCTATCGTGTTGCCATCGACGATGGACAAGGCAAGTATATCGGTACAGCCCGTGTAGTAGTAAATGTTCCACTACCACCAGAAGCGTTACCAGAAAATGCGCCACAAGTAGAGCCACAATTATTGGTTTTAGTAGAAGATTTTGATTTCGGAGCTGATAAAATTATAAACTTTGAAACAACTCTTTCTGATTTGTTAAGAGAAAAATTCCGCTATGAAATTCCTCATATTTTCTTCTACTATCCAAGTCCTCATGATGTGTTAAATCAAACAATTTCACAATAAGGTCTATAACGAGCAAAAAGCTATGTAAAATACATAGCTTTTTTTGGTTTATTCAGCTCCAATTTCCTCTTCTACACGACACATGATAAAGCAAAGGTCGGATAGACGGTTTAAATATTTTAAATTAGATTCGTGAACACTTTCACCAGCATCTAATACACGCCATAAATCACGTTCAGCACGACGAGTTATCGTTCTAGCCACATGTAAGTATGCTGAAGATTGTTTCTCACCTGGAATTACGAAATTAGATAAAGGCTCAAGCTTTTCATCAAAGCGATCAATCACCTTTTCTAAATGTTTAACATGTTGTTCTGTAATTACTGGTGCAGCATTTAAGCTAGCAATATCAGCCATTAAAGTCCATAAGTTGCGCTCAATATCATATAATTCAGTAGCAACACGTGGATTTTCAGCATAGGAACGAGCCAAGCCTAAAAATGCTTGTAATTCATCGATTGTACCATAAGCTTCTACGCGTAAAGAGGATTTAGGTACTCGTTCACCAGTATATAAACCAGTTGTACCAGCATCACCTGTTTTTGTGTAAACACTACTTGCCATATGTATTACCTCCTATAGATATACATAAATGTAGAAAGAAAAGCTACAGGATCTCAACCTTGAGATTATTTATATTCTGGGAACCAAAGATGAATTTCACGAGCAGCAGCCTCTGGAGAGTCAGAAGCATGTACTACGTTAGCATCCATTGTTAAGGCATAGTCACCACGAATACTACCAGGGGCAGCATCTACAGGATTTGTTGCACCGTTTAATGCACGTACGGATACGATAGCATTATCTCCGGCCAATACGAAAGCAAGAACTGGACCAGATGTGATGAAATCTACTAATTCACCAAAGAATGGTTTTTCTTTATGCTCAGCATAATGCTCTTCAGCTAATTCACGAGGTACTTGTAGAAGTTTTAATGCTTTAATTACAAGACCTTTACGTTCATAACGGCTAAGAATTTCACCACTTAATTGACGCTTAACTGCATCTGGTTTGATTAAAACTATTGTTTCTTGCATGATATCCTCCTGTAGATATTAATTAAAATAATGCTTTCTCTTTATATTTAGGATTCATTGCTTGTTGTTTCAATTTTGCAATACGTTCCTCTGTACGAGGATGTGTACTAAAAAGATTGCTCAAGCTTTCACCAATACCAACCATAGGGTTGATAATAAACATATGGGCTGTTGCATTACTTGCATTTGGCAATGCACCATGTTTTGAATAGTAGTCAATTTTTGCAAGGGCAGATGCTAAAGCCAAAGGATTGCGGCACATCTCTCCGCCCCCCTCATCAGCTAAGAACTCACGTGCTCGAGAAATACTCATCTGAATGAGACCTGCCGCAATAGGTGCAATAATGATTAGACCTATAAGAGCTAACGGATTAGAATCTTCGCGGTCATCGGAACGACCAAAGATCGCAGAGAATTGAAGCACTTGGGCAATCATGGAGATGGCCCCTGCCATCATGGCAGCAATGGTGCTAATCAAGGTATCACGATTCTTAACATGTGTTAATTCGTGGCCCAGAACACCTTCTAGCTCATCATCAGTTAGTAGACGTTGAATACCTTCTGTAACAGCTACCGCTGCATGACTTGGATTTCTACCTGTAGCAAACGCATTAGGTACATCACTTGGAATGATATACACCTTTGGCATTGGTAAGTTACCATTCTTAGCCAAACGTTCTACCATACCATATAGTTTTGGATTAGATTGAGCAGTAACTTGTTGTGCATTATATTGTGCTAAAACGATTTTGTCGCTATACCAATAGGACATAAAATTCATACCCATGGATATAACAAACATAATCATCATACCACTTCTACCGCCAATCATATCACCTAAGACCACTAAAATGGCCGTTAGAGTCGCTAA
>USAV01000089.1 GCA_900552715.1 uncultured Veillonella sp. | reverse complement strand
TTCCTTTTCTCTAAGAAATTTTACCGACCCCCAGTTTAACTGGGGGTTTAGTCATGCCTATTCGGCGTACAATAAAAATAGCGTATTGTCCAAAGACAACACGCTATATTTATAAAGAAGACGACTACTCGCCATCTTCCATTTCTTCATACAATTTTACTAGAGTTTCAAAGTTTTCATCATCTTCATCTAAAGGTACGTATTCTTCTACGCCTTCTTCATTTTTTTCGATGCGAGCCAAGATCATGTATGTGTCATCTTGACCTTCATGGTCAGCCTCTTCATCTTGTACATGTACAAGAACAGCATATTCTTGGCCTTCATGGCTCAAGATAATATCCTCTGTGAAATACTGTTTGTTACCGTTTTCATCTTCGAATTCCAAGTAATATACTTCGCCTTCAAAATTTTGGTCAACCATCGGAAACCCTCCTTAAGAAAAATACTTATTTATTAAACTGCAAGCGATCTAAATATCCTTGCAAAATTACAACCGCTGCCATTTTATCAATAACGGACTTACGTTTTTTACGACTCACGTCAGCTGCAATGAGTTGGCGTTCAGCCATAACAGTAGATAACCGCTCATCCCAATATGTAACAGGTAAATCGATGACCTCTTTCATCTTTTCGACAAATTCTTCGGTCTTTTCAGCCCGTTCACCTTTTGTACCATTCATATTTTTCGGCATACCTACTACAAGTTCGTGTACTTCATATTCAGTAATGAGTTCTTGTAAGCGGTTAAAGTCTTTTTCAAGAGATGTTCTACGAATGGTTTCAATACCTTGTGCTGTCATGAGCAGTGCATCACTACAGGCAATGCCGATAGTACGGCTGCCCACATCTAATGACATAATTCTCATTATAGTTGTTTTGCCTTTGCGTATTCTTTCAACAATTCCTCAATCAAGTCATCCCGTTCTAAACGGCGGATATCAGAACGCGCATTATTATAGCTTGTAATGTACGCTGGATCACCAGAGATTAGATAACCTAAAATTTGATTGATTGGATTGTAACCTTTTTCTTGAATAGATTGATAAACGCGAGTGAGAACCTCTTCAGCTGTCATCGGTTCATCGTCTACTTTACGGAATAACATAGTTTCATCAGAAACCTTCATCGTATCCCTCCTTTTTATTACATTGGCAGGTTTCACTGTAAAAGTGAAACCTCGCCTCCTATTATACTTGAATTAAAGCTACAAAGTCAGTAACTTTTTATGCATTATAAAATTTTTCTATAACAGATACAAGTATAATTATAAAATTATATGCCTATTGTAACATAGATGTTAAAGCTTCACCACCAGCTTTTAATGCATCCATCAATTTAGCTGGTTCTTTACCGCCTGCTTGAGCCATATCTGGACGGCCACCGCCATTACCACCAGCTACTTGAGCTGCTGCTTTTACGATATTACCTGCTTTAGCACCTTTAGCTACTACATCTTTGGATACTTTACATACAAAGTTAACCTTGTCATCACCCATAGCAGCACCTACGAGCACTACGCCAGAACCATCCAATTTATCAAGGCCCATATCAGCTAAATCACGTAATTCATCAACAGAGGAAGCTTTTACAGAAGCCGCTACAAATGCTACGTCGCCAATCATAACCTTACCAGCAATGATATCAGCTGCACCAGCTGCAGAAACCTCTTTACGAATTTGTTCTAATTCTTTAGCAGTTTCTTTTGCTTCTGCCAATACTTGATGTAAGCGTTCTTCTACTTGAGGAGCTTTAGTTTTAAGTTCGCCTGCCATACGTTCGATAGTTAAACGATCATGTTTTGCTGCATCAAGAGCTGCACGACCTGTAATCGCTTCAATACGACGTACACCAGAACCGATACCAGCTTCAGAAGTTAAGCGGAAGGAACTGATAAAAGCTGTGTTGCCTACATGAGAACCACCACATAATTCAACAGAGAAACCAGGAACCTCTACAACGCGAACTACATCGCCATATTTATCGCCAAAGAGTGCCATCGCACCTTTCGCTTTTGCTTCGTCCATGGACATTTCAGCAATAGCTAGGTCTGTAGCTTTTAAAATCTCTTCATTTACAAGAGCTTCGATTTGATCAAGTTCCTCTTGTGTTACAGGGGAGAAATGGGTGAAGTCAAAGCGCAAGTAATCAGGAGTTACTAGAGAACCAGCTTGGTTAACATGCTCGCCAAGAACCTTTTTCAATGCTGCATGTAACAAGTGTGTTGCTGTATGATTGCGAGCCATTGCTGCGCGACGATTTGTATCCACTTCAAGTGTTACATCATCACCTTCGGAGATAGAACCTTCTACAACAGTACCAATATGATATACAGTGCCTTCAGGTAAACGTTTTGTATTATGAACCTCTACCTTACCCATTGGGCCAACGATAAAGCCTGTATCACCTAATTGACCGCCCCCTTCAGCATGGAATGGAGTAGTGCGTACGATAACAGTAATTTCATCGCCATCAGCTGCTGTTTGCAAGCGTTCAGAACCCTTACCAAGCATCAATACGGAGGATGCAGTTTCTGCTTCATCTTCAACAAGTTCTTCGTCTTTCAAGAACGTAATGTCTGGTGTTGCTACCTTCGCATCTTCTTTTACACGAGCTTCACGAGCGCGTTCGCGTTGTTCCTTCATAGCTGCTTCAAAACCTTCATGGTCGATTGTAAAGCCGCGTTCAGAAGCAATTTCTTCTGTTAATTCCCAAGGGAATCCATATGTATCATATAGTTTAAATACTTCTGTGCCAGGAACTACAGTAGCTTTTTCAGCTGCCAGTGTATCGATTAAGGAGTTTAATAACTCAAGACCTTGTTCCAATGTTTGGTTGAAGCGTTCTTCTTCATTTTGTACAACACGTTTAACGAAGTCTTGTTTTTCAGCGATGGATTTAATACCAGGGCCAAGAATGTCTACGACTACATCAATAAGTGGTGTTAAGAAGATACCTTCAATACCAAGCAAACGACCATGACGCACAGCACGACGCAAAATACGACGCAATACGTAACCACGACCTTCGTTGGATGGCAATACACCATCGGAGATCAATGCAGTAACAGCACGAGCGTGGTCAGCGATAACCTTCAAAGAAACATCTGTATTTGGATCTTCGTTATACTTAACACCAGCGCGTTTTGCAGTCGCTTCGATGATTGGGAAAATCAAATCTGTTTCAAAGTTTGTTTTACAACCTTGTAATACGGAAGCCAATCGTTCAAGACCAGCGCCAGTATCGATGTTTTTATGTTGCAATGGTTCGTAGGAACCATCTGGCATTTTATTGAATTGAGTAAATACTAAGTTCCAGATTTCAAGATAGCGATCGCAGTCACAACCTGGTGCACAGTTAGGATCATCACAACCATGTTCAGGACCTTGATCGAAGAAGATTTCACTATCAGGACCGCATGGGCCTTCACCAATTTCCCAGAAGTTATCTTCAAGGCGTGTAATGTGACTTTCTTCTACGCCACAGTCGTTGTGCCATGTATCATATGCTTCTTGGTCATCTGGATATACAGTGACATATAATCTATTTTTGTCGAGTTTAATAACTTCAGTTAAGAACTCCCATGCCCAGTGAATCGCTTCTTTTTTGAAGTAATCACCAAAGGAGAAGTTACCAAGCATTTCAAAGAATGTATGGTGACGAGCTGTGCGACCTACGTTTTCAAGGTCACCTGTACGCATACATTTTTGGCTTGTTGTAATACGATGACAAGGAGGTACCAATTTACCTGTAAAGAAAGGCTTCAATGGCGCCATACCTGCCCCGATCAATAATAGAGACGGATCGTTTTCTGGAATAAGAGAAAAACTATCTAATTTTAAATGTCCTTTGCTTTCAAAAAACTGCAAGTATGCTTGACGCAGTTCATTACCCTTCATGTGTATATTCCTCCTAAAATTATTTACTCTTCATTATAACGTAAAACTGATATAAAATCTATTAAAAACATTGAGGTCATGCGGAGTTCCTATACTTTTACAGCAAGAAAAAGTTAGGATAAAAATCAATTTTTATATAAACGAAAAAGAGGTTATACAAATCAACAGAACATAATTGATTCGTATAGCCTCTTTTAAAGCTAGTAATGTGTTAGCCTATATAACGCGTTTTGCGCCGATATAGCGTTCACCCCAATAGCCAGTATCAAGATCTGCTACTGCTACACCACGACTGGAAGTGGCGCTGATGAACTTGCCATCACCAATATAAATACCGGAGTGAGACGGACCTGGTTCATATGTTTCAAAGAATACCAAATCCCCGGCTTTCAAGTTTGCACGAGAAACTTCAACACCTACGTTATATTGTTCATCTGCCAAACGTGGTAGAGAGATACCTTGTTTCGCAAATACATATTTAACATAACCAGAGCAGTCAAAACCACTTGGAGTAGTACCACCAAATACATATGGTACACCGCGGTATTTGTCCGCTTCTGCCAAGATAGCGTGGATGCTATTTGGTGTTTCGCTTTTCGTAATATTATTTAATTTAATGTTTTTGCCAGTAATGGATTGACCTGCGATACGGCGAGACGTCGCATTGCTATTTGTGAAAGCGGATTTTGTCGCCACTGCTTTAGTCGCCGCATTTTGAGTCAATACTGCCTTCGTAGAACGAGGAGCGCTCATCAATGCATTATACGTAGCAGGACCTACGATACCGTCCACTGGTAAGCCACGATCTTGTTGGAACAGACGAACTGCCCATTTCGTTTCTTTACCATATACACCATTTTTATCTGTAGCATTATAACCGTGTTTAATTAGTTGTTGTTGAACCGCTGTAACACTTTTGCCCTTATCACCATATTGTAATGTTGTTGCACCTACCATGGCTGTTGTGGCACACACAAAAGTTAATGTTAATGCCGTTATTTTAACCTTACTATATTTTGACTTCATATGCTTCCTTTCCAAAAACTTTTAAAGTAAGTTATTTATTCAAAATATACTAACCGTCTATTTATTTGCATTCACAAATACAGCTAGTCTTCTTTGCTTTTGTTAGTATAAGTCTCAGGTGCCATAAACACATCTGCACTACTAGGTCCAAGTAATGGAGCCTCTTCATGCTCATCAAAGTTTATAGCTGACTTAACCCAATACAAAGGCCGTTGCTTCACCTCTTCAAAAATACGACCTACATACTCGCCAATAATTCCCAGTCCGACGAGTTGAATCCCACCAATGAACAAAATTGATACGCCCAAGGTAGTCCATCCATTCAAGGCTTGCCCCGTAAGATATACATACAAGAGGTGTAATATAAGCAAGAAGCTCAACCCACCACATAGTACACCGACGTACAAAGCAGCCCGTAAAGGAACTCTTGAAAAGGCGGTTACCCCATCGAGAGCAAATCGTATCATTTTACGCACACTAAACTTTGAGACACCTGCAAAACGAGGTGGCGCTACAAAGTGTAGCTCAGCTTGTCTATACCCTAAGGCACCGACAATACCGCGCAAGAAACGACCATGTTCTCTGAACCGTTTCAATGTGCCCAATGCTTTACTATTCATGAGGCGGAAATCAGATCCCCCTTCAACAATAGGAACATCGGCCATTTTGTTCATTAGTTTGTAATAATACTTAGACGTGAAAGATTTAGCCCAACTAGCATCTTCAGTTGAATCGCGTATGGTGCGCACCACATCATACCCCGATTCCCACAACCGAACGAGTTCAGGAATCAAAGCCGGTGGATGCTGCATGTCACCGTCCATTGTAATAACTGCATCTCCATGAGCATAATCAAGACCACAAGTAAGCGCAGTCTGATGCCCAAAATTACGAGCAAGCAATAACACTTTGACATGTTTATCATTGTAAGCAATTTCACGTAATATCATAGATGACGAATCACTAGAACCGTCGTCTACGAAGATTAGTTCATAATCGTACGTGAGTCCTGACATAACATCAGTTACAGCTTTATAAAAATTCGCTATGTTCTCTTCTTCGTTATATACAGGCACTACAATAGAAAGTAACATAAATCCTCCAAAGTATTTTACTCACATATTTTAAGTTAATTAGTAAATTAAGGCAAATCATCAAGGTTAACAATAGGCAAATTTATATCTACAAATTCAGTAAATAAGCGATTTCTTCGCACTCTACCGCTTTTTCTCTTCATTTACCTTATATATAAGTATATCAAATAAGTAAAATATCATTTTATATATGAAACTACTTAACAAACAGTATTATAAAATAAATTTATATTAGTAAAAAGATAATAAATTCTGTTATTAACTAGCTAAACCAACAATTAATCAAAAAATCAAATATATTTTCTGAACCAAATACAGGAAATTCGACTGATTTCATTTTATTTTCATAAAACCCATCGTAATTTTACAAATTTTTCTATATACAAACCAATTATATATACTCAAAATATGAATAAAATACTAACATTATAAAAAACAAAGCTAATTTAATGATTCTAACTAACTAAATCACCAAAATATTCTCCTACAGAGAAGAAAGAGACCCTGATAAGGGTCTCTTATATTATAGGCCAGCAGCATCAATCCAAGATTGTAAATCCGCCTCTGCTAGTTCCATATCCTCTTCATATGCACCAGCTACGACTGGATACTTAGCAACCTCTACAGTGTGCAAAATCGAATCATCTCGGCCATTTTTAAAGGTGCCAATCCAAATTCCAGAGAATTGAGATTCATACCACTCTACAGGCTGATCTGTTTCATTGAAGTTAATCGTAATATGACCACGACCAAGTGTTTCTAATACCTCCACTTGCTCTTCTTCTGAAAGACCTGTTTTCTCTATATAAATAGAATAAGTCTCACCTGTTTCACGCAAATTTTTAAGTGCTAAACGCAACTCATTTAACACAGCGCGAACATTACCATAATTCTCAATCATAAATACTCCTATTAGAGATAAATTTACATCCTATAAACCGATTAGTTTAAGTGTTAGGTTCTGCAGTTACACCCCATTCTCGTAACACATTGAGTACACGCTCTTTCACCTCTGGTAAAGCTCGTTGTACAGGTGCACTAGGTTCAAAACCAATCTCTAACGATTCTGGTTCCACCCCAATAACGACTGCATCCTCTAAGGGGTCTTCTTGAATGGCGCGGATACGTAAAATATCTTGCATTCCTACTTCGTGTACAGAAATATGTTCTGTAAAATATTGTTCTAATTCCTTATGAGGGAACTCATATATAGTTCCTGGAGCTTCCCCACCATTGATAGCGTCTACGAGAAGAATTTTCTTCATACCACGCATATACGTAAGCAGTTCCATTCCCAT
Source organism: uncultured Veillonella sp. (assembly GCA_900552715.1). GTDB lineage: Bacteria > Bacillota > Negativicutes > Veillonellales > Veillonellaceae > Veillonella. The sequence continues at coordinate 210 of USAV01000089.1, read as the reverse complement.
CGTTCCACCATCAATAATAGAAATAGACGGTGTAAATGTGAAAGACTCTTTCAACTCTTTTACTACATGAACCCCTAACCCCTCGTCAGTAAGTAATATATTACCTACACCGAGTAGGACGATTTCATTATTACCATCATCATAAAGGCTATTTAAATCAATACGCGGACCCTCTGAGTCCGCGTATTGTTCCAAGCCACTGATGATTTC